>NZ_JBSFLB010000025.1:0-159537 GCF_053598835.1 Streptomyces sp. NPDC001070 | reverse complement strand
GCGCCCGCCTCGACGCCGAGGTGCGCGTGGGCGGCGAGTCCGGCACCGGCGAGACCGTGCTGCTCCGCCTCCACGGCGAACTCGCCGACCACGCCGAGAGCGTCGTGCTGCCGCTGCTGCTGCCCGACGCCCCGGTCGTGGTGTGGTGGCCGGAGGACGCCCCGGCGAACCCCGCCGAGGACCTGCTCGGCCAGCTGGCGGCGCGCCGGATCACCGACGCGGCGGCCACCGAGGACCCGGTCGCCGCGCTGGGGCTGCGCGCCGAGGCGTACACCCCCGGCGACACCGACCTCGCCTGGACCCGGATCACCCCGTGGCGCAGCGTGCTGGCCGCGGCCCTGGACCAGAAGCAGGCCGCGGTCAAGGGCGTCGTCGTCGAGGGCGAGGCGTACAACCCGAGCACGGAGCTGCTCGGGCTGTGGCTCGCCCGCCGGCTCGGTGTGACGGTCAAGCGGAAGATCTCCGACGGCCCCGGCATCACCGCCGTACGGCTGGCGACCGCGGACGGGGAGATCTGCCTGGACCGGCCGACCGGGTCGCTGGCCGAGCTGGCCATCCCGGGCCAGCCGGACCGTCATGTGGCGCTGCAGCGGCGGGCGACCTCGGACCTGATCGCCGAGGAACTGCGCCGGCTCGACCCCGACGAGGCGTACGCGGCCGCGGTCAAGTTCGGCGTGGACCAGTTGCTGCGGGCCGAGGACGCGGCCGCCGAGCCGGCCGCCGCGGCGGCGGGGCCCGGGCAGAACGGCGGCACGGGCAAGAAGGCGGCCGCCACGTGACCGCACCCCAGGTGGTGGTCCACCGGGACAAGGAACTGATGGCGCAGGCCGCGGCGGCCCGGCTGATCACGAAGATCGTGGACGCCCAGGCCGCCCGCGGCTCCGCCTCGGTCGTGCTGACCGGTGGCCGCAACGGCAACGCCCTGCTCGCCGCCCTGGCCGGTTCCCCGGCCAGGGACGCGGTGGACTGGGCGCGGCTGGATCTGTGGTGGGGCGACGAGCGCTTCCTGCCCTCGGGCGATCCGGAGCGCAATGACACGCAGGCCCGTGCGGCCCTGCTCGACGCGGTGCCGGTCGACCCTGCGCGGGTGCACTCGATGCCCGCCTCGGACGGGCCGCTCGGCAACGACGCGGACGCGGCCGCCGACGCCTACGCACAGGAACTGGCGCGGGCGGCGGGGCCCGAGGACCACGGACCGGTGCCCTCCTTCGACGTGCTGATGCTCGGGGTGGGACCGGACACTCACGTGGCCTCGCTCTTCCCCGGGCACCCGGGTGTCCGTGAGACCGAGCGCACGGTCGTTGGCGTGCACGGCTCCCCCAAGCCGCCGCCGACGCGGATCTCGCTCACCCTGCCCGCCATCCGTGCCGCCCGCGAGGTCTGGCTGCTGGCGGCGGGCGAGGACAAGGCGGGAGCCGTGGCGATCGCGCTGTCCGGGCCCGGCGAGATCCAGGCCCCGGCGGCGGGTGCCCACGGTCGGGCCCGCACGCTGTGGCTGCTCGACCGTACGGCCGCAGCGAAGCTGCCCCCCCAGCTCTATCCGCCGTCCTCTCCGTGACGCCGTAACCGGCGGGGAAGCGGCGGGAAGCAACGGGAAACGCCGGGCGGGCTCCTTGTGAGCCCGCCCGGCGTTCGCGTCTCAGCGGCCGCGCAGCGACCGGTAACCGGCCACGAGGGCCTGGGTGGACGCGTCCAGACCGGGCACCTCCGCGCCCTCGGTCAGGGCGGGCTCCACGCGCTTGGCGAGGACCTTGCCCAGCTCGACGCCCCACTGGTCGAAGGAGTCGATGTCCCAGATCGCGCCCTGGACGAAGACCTTGTGCTCGTACAGCGCCACGAGCTGGCCCAGCACGGACGGGGTCAGCTCCTTGGCGAGGATCGTCGTCGTCGGGCGGTTGCCGCGGAAGGTGCGGTGCGGGACCTGCTCCTCCGGAACGCCCTCGGCCCGGACCTCCTCGCTGGTCTTGCCGAAGGCCAGCGCCTGGGTCTGGGCGAAGAAATTGGCCATCAGCAGGTCGTGCTGGGCGGCGAAGCCCGCCTCCAGGTCCGCGACCGGGTTGGCGAAGCCGATGAAGTCCGCCGGGATGAACTTCGTGCCCTGGTGCAGCAGCTGGTAGTAGGCGTGCTGCCCGTTGGTGCCGGGCGTGCCCCACACGACCGGGCCGGTCTGCCAGCTGACGGGCCTTCCGTGGCGGTCCACGTACTTGCCGTTGGACTCCATGTCGAGCTGCTGCAGATAGGCCGTGAACTTCGACAGGTAGTGGCTGTACGGCAGGACCGCGTGCGCCTGCGCGTCGAAGAACTGGCCGTACCAGACGCCCAGCAGGCCCATCAGCAGCGGCGCGTTGGCCTCCGCGGGGGCGGTGCGGAAGTGCTCGTCCACGAGGTGGAAGCCGGCCAGCATCTCCCGGAACTGCTCCTCGCCGATGGCGATCATCAGCGAGAGCCCGATGGCGGACGGGTAGGAGTAGCGGCCGCCTACCCAGTCCCAGAACTCGAACATGTTGTCGGTGTCGATGCCGAACTTGGAGACCTCCGCCGCGTTCGTGGACACCGCCACGAAGTGGAAGCGGACCGCCGACTCGTCACCGCCGAGCCCGTTGAGCAGCCACTCGCGCGCCGAGGTGGCGTTGGTGATGGTCTCGACGGTGGTGAAGGTCTTGGACGCCACGATGAAGAGCGTCTCCGCCGGGTCCAGGTCGTGGACGGCCTCGTGGAGGTCGGCGCCGTCGACATTGGACACGAAGCGGAAGGTGAGCGAGCGGTCGGTGTACGCGCGCAGCACCTCGTAGGCCATCGCCGGTCCCAGGTCGGAACCGCCGATGCCGATGTTCACCACGTTCTTGATGCGGCGTCCGGTCGAGCCGACCCACTTGCCCGTGCGGACGGAGTGGGCGAAGCTCCCCATCCGGGTGAGCACATGGTGGACCCCGGGCACCACATTGACGCCGTCGACCTCGATGTCCGCCGACAGCGGGGCCCTGAGCGCCGTGTGCAGCACGGCGCGGTCCTCGGTGACGTTGATCTTCTCGCCGCGGAACATGGCGTCCCGCAGCTCGGCGACGCCGGTGGCCGCCGCGAGGTCGCGCAGCAGACGCAGCGTCTCGTCGGTCACCAGGTGCTTGGAGTAGTCCAGATGGAGATCGCCGACCTGCACGGTGTACCGCCGGGCGCGGTCCGGGTCGGCGGCGAACAGCTCCCGCAGGTGGGTCGCGCCCAGCTCCTCATGGTGCTTGGCGAGCGCGTGCCACTCGGGCCGCTGGTCGAGACGGGTTCGGCCCTGCGTGTTGGTATCGGACATCAGTCCACTTCTCCTCGTCCTCCTGCTGCAGGTCCAAACTAGTTGATTACTTGCACGTCGTTGTTTCACGTCCGGTGTCCGGCGTGGTGACGATCGGGAGAAGAGCCGGCAACGCGCAGCCCAGCAGGGCGGCCGCGAGCAGCGGCGGGGTGTTCAGTCCCAGGGTCCCGGCGGCGGCGCCGCCCAGCAGGGCGCCGAGCGGTGTCCCTGCGACGCCCAGGGTGCGCATCGCCGCGCTGACCCGGCCCAGCAACTTCTCGGGCGTGCGCTGCTGCATCAGGGTGGTCTCGTTGACGTTCCACACCATGCCGAGGGCGCCGAAGACGGCCAGAGCGGCGGCGGTCACCGGCAGGGAGCGCACGGTGCCCACCAGGACCAGGCAGCCGGCCTGGAGGGCCAGGCCCGGCGCGAGGCTCCTGCCGCGGCCGCCCAGCAGCGCGGAGAGCCGTCCCGCGGCCGCTCCTCCGGCGACGCTGCCCACCCCGTACGCGACCAGCACGACGGCGTATCCCGTGCGCCCGGCGTGCAGCCAGCCCGTCACCTGGAGGACGAGGGTCGCCACGAGGGCGCCGATGCCTATGTTCACCACGGTGTTCGCCGCGCACAGCGCCCGCAGCACACGGTCCCGCCACAGCACGCGCATGCCTTCGGCGATGTCCTGCCGCAGGGTGCGGCCCGCCGCCCGCGCGCCGCGTTCCGGCGCCGGCAGCCTGAGGGAGGCCACCAGCGCCGCGGCGGCCGCGTACGTGAGGGCGTCCACCCCGAACGGCAGGGCGACCGCGAGGCCGGACAACAAGGGCACCAGCGGGGCCGCCAGGAAGGTCCCGGCTATGGTCTGACCGGTCATCAGCCGGGCGTTGGCGCGGCCCAGTGCACCGGAGGGGACGACCACCGGCAGAAGGGCGGTCGCGGCGTTGTCGAAGAGGGTCTGCAGCGTGGTCAGGGTGAACGCCAGCACGAGCAGCAGCCCGATGCCCGCCTGATCCAGCCACACCGCGAGCGCGAAGGCGCCCATGAGCGCCCCTCGCAGCGCGTCCACGGCCCACATGGCGCGCCGCTGGTCCACCCGGTCGGCCACGGCGCCGCCGAGCAGTCCGAACAGGATCCACGGCACGAACCCGGCGGCGGTGACCAGCGAGACCAGCAGCGGCGAGCCCGTCAGGCCCACGGCCAGCAGCGGCAGCGCTGCCCCGCGCAGCCCGTCACCGAAGCGCGACACCGCCGCGGCCGTCCACAACCGCCCGAACCCGCCCCGCCACGCGGGCGCGCGTTCCTCCTCGCGCACGGTCTCAACGCTCATGGATCCCCCCGCTGTCGCTCCTCGGCCTTTTGTGACAGACCGTAGCGGGGGCCACTGACAACGCCGCGTCGCCGCAGTTCAGAAGCCTCCGCGATGCAGTCGCTCCCCGTAGTGGCGCTCCAGGACGAGGTTGCGCTCGAAGCCGCCGGGGACGTTGGCGGAGACGTAGACCGGCGCCTGGTGGCCCTCGGCCGTCATCAGGCCGACGGCCTCGGCGACGGTCATCTGGACCAGCAGGGCGGAGGTGATGGTGGAGATCCCGCACAGCGAACCGCCGTCGGGCAGCGGGAGCAGGGCGTCGCCGGTCGGCGCGCCGTTGTCCAGCACGACGTCGGCGAGGTCGGCGAGGCGCTTGCCACTGGAGTGCAGGGCCGGGACGGAGCGGGTGTGCTGCAGCGAGGTGAGGGCGATCAGCGGGTGGCCGGCGTCCTTCACGTGCAGGGCGAAGTCGACGATGGAGTTGTTGACGCCGGAGTTGGAGATGACGACGAAGACGTCCCGCGGATGCGGGGCGGCCAGTTCGTACAGGCGCTTGCCGAGCCCCGGCGACCGCTCAAGCAGCGGGTCGGAGAGCACCGGGAGCTCCTCGCCGCCGCGGAGCACCAGGTCGGACAATCCGATGCGGTTGGTGGGGATCAGTCCACCGGCGCGTCCCGCGATCTCCAGCGCCGTGGCCTGCGAGTGGCCGGTACCGAAGGCCTGGACGACGCCGTCCGCGGCGACGCAGTCGGCGAGCAGCCGGGCCGCGGCGGCCACGGAGTCCTTGTTGGCGGCGACCACGCGGTCGATGACCGTCCGGGCCTCGTCGGCGAACCGGGCAGCGGTGGTCGTCACGTCGTCGGCCATGGCCGATTCCCCCTGAGTCCAGTGATCCGGTGGATGCTCCTCCGAAACGATGGACGAGAGGTCTAGTCCACGTCAATCCCCCGGCGGGGACCCGCTGTCGGGGCCACCCGCACCGCCCCGCTCGGACTCCGCCCGGACCCCGGTCAGTCCCCGCTCGCGCGCAGCCGGGCCAGTGCCAGCGCGCCGGCGCCGCCGTCGCGCACCGGCTGGACGTGCAGGTCCATCTCCTCCGCCCGGGCCACGACACGGCCCAGCAGCGGCCCCGTCGGCCCCAGCAGCCCGCCGGTGACGACCAGCGGTTCACCGGGGCGCGGGTCGAGTGCGGCGACGGTGGCGGCCAGTTCGTCGGCGGCGTCGTCCAGCAGCGCTCCGGCGACCTCGTCCCCGTCCCGGTCGGCGGCGACGGCGAGCGGGCTCAACCGGGCAAGCCTGACCGGCGGTTCGGCGTAGACCATGGGTACCAGACGGTTGCGCAGCACATGGCACTCGTTGCCGCCGGGGCGCTCCTGGGCCAGGTACGGCCCTCCGGGCGAGCCCATGTAGTGGGACAGCACGCCCTCGACGAGGATCGTCCACGGCCCGCGCCCGTCCAGCGCGCGCAGGGCGGCCCGCATGACCTCACGCCCCAGCCAGAAACCGCTGCCCTCGTCGCCGATCAGCCAGCCGTTGCCGTCCGCGACGAGGGTCTGGTGGCGTTTCTCGATCCGCGCCGCGACCGCCCCCGTCCCGGCGACCAGGGCCAGCCCGTCCGCGGGCACACCGGGCGCGGAGGCGAAGGCGACCTCGATGTCGCCGCAGACCGTCACGTCGAGCACGCCGATGCCATGACTGTCGAGCGCCGCCCGCAGACAGGAAGTGGCGAGCCGCCGGCCCGCCTCGGGGCCGGTGTCGAGCGCGGCACCGGCGAAGCCGCCCACCACGGCCGTGATCTCGCCCCTGCGGTCCTCGGGGACCGCGCCGCGGATGGCGTCCGCCAGGTGCTGCGTCAGGGCCACCCGTTCGGCGGTCATCGCGTTGCCGGGCCCGCCTTCGCCCTCGCCGAGCACAGCGCCCTCGGGCGCCGCCTCGGCCAGGTAGGCGCGCGTCCGGGTTCCGCCCGCATCGATGCCGATCACCAGAGACACGACACGGAGTATACGTTTTGGTTACGCACAGTCGAAGGGACGCGACGGGCCCGGTCCGCGAAAGAAGGGTCTTCCTCGCGGGCCGGGCCCGTGGAACATCTGCCGGTACGGCTCAGATCTCGCCGCGGAGCTTGGCGAGCGCCTCGGCGAGGATCGCCTCGCCGTCGGCCGCGCTGCGCCGCTCCCGCACGTACGCCAGGTGCGTCTTGTACGGCTCGGTGCGCGGCGGCGCCGGCGGGTTCTCCTCGTCCTGTCCGGCCGGGAAGCCGCAGCGCGGGCAGTCCCAGGTCTCCGGGATCTGCGCGTCGCTCGCGAAACTCGGCCGGGTCTCGTGCCCGTTGGAGCACCAGAAGGAGATGCGGAGGCGCGGCGCGGACTCGCCCCGCTCGGCCTCTCCCATCGGCCCCGCCCCGACCCGACTGCCACGGATCGCGTTGCCACTTGCCACGGTCGTAACTCCCTGCGTGATGGTGCTGCGAGGTCGCCCAGTTTACGGAGACCGGTTCACCCCCGCGCCTGCGGGGAAAGGGCACCGTATCCCATGACGCGCTTCCATGATAAGTCGCGCCGGCGACGAGGCGTCAGTTCTCCCCGGAACCCAGGGACTCGGTCACTTCTGGAACTTCAGCAGAAGCCCAAGGGCGACAATGCAGGCAAACCACAGCAGACCGATGACAACGGTGATCCGGTCGAGGTTGCGCTCGGCCACCGAGGAACCGCCGACGGACGACTGCATGCCGCCGCCGAACATGTCGGACAGACCGCCACCCTTGCCCTTGTGCATCAGCACGAGCAGCAACAGCAGCAGGCTGAAGATGATGAGGGCGATGGAGAACCCGATGACCACAGCTGGACCAACTCTCTCGGTGACCTAGGACGACGCGGGGGCCGGGCCGCTGCTGGGCAGCGCTCCGACCCCCGACAGAGTACTTCGGGCAGGGCCCGACAGCCTACTGCCGCGAAACTTACTGGTCGCGGAAGCGGATGATCTTGGTGAAGTCCTCCGAGAGCAGGCACGCCCCGCCGACCAGGGCGCCGTCCACGTCCGGCTGCGCCATGATCGCCGCGACGTTGCCCGGCTTGACCGAGCCGCCGTACTGGATGCGGATCTTGTCGGCCGCCTCCTGGCCGTACAGCTCCGCCAGGCGGCCGCGGATCGCCCCGCAGACCTCCTGGGCGTCCTCGGGGGTGGCGACCTCGCCGGTGCCGATGGCCCACACCGGCTCGTAGGCGATGACCAGGGTCTCGGCCTGCTCGGCCGGGATGTCCTTCAGGGCACCGTCGACCTGGGCGAGGGTGTGCGGGACCTGCCGGCCGGCCTTGCGGACGTCCAGGGCCTCGCCGACGCAGACGATCGGGGTCAGCTCGTGGCGAAACGCGGCCTTGACCTTGGCGTTGACGAGCTCATCGGTCTCGTTGTGGTACTGGCGGCGCTCGGAGTGGCCGATGACCACGTACGAGCACTTGAGCTTGGCCAGCATCGAGCCGGAGATCTCACCGGTGTAGGCGCCGGAGTCGTGGGCCGACAGGTCCTGCGCCCCGTACTTGATCCCCAGCTTGTCGCCCTCGACCAGGGTCTGCACGGACCGCAGGTCGGTGAAGGGCGGCAGGACGACGACCTCGACGGCGTCGTAGTCCTTCTCGTTCAGCGCGAAGGCGAGCTTCTGTACGTGGGCGATGGCCTCGAGGTGGTTGAGGTTCATCTTCCAGTTGCCCGCCATGATCGGCGTGCGCGCGGTCATCGGTCAGTCCTCCAGTGCGGCGAGGCCGGGGAGCGTCTTGCCCTCGAGGTATTCGAGGCTCGCGCCACCACCGGTCGAGATGTGGCCGAAAGCGGTCTCGTCGAAGCCCAGGATACGGACGGCCGCGGCCGAGTCGCCGCCGCCGACCACGGTGAACGCGGGGCTGTCGATGAGTGCCTGGGCGACCGCGCGGGTGCCCTCGGCGTAGTCGGGGTGCTCGAAGACGCCCATCGGGCCGTTCCAGAAGACGGTGGCCGCGTCGGCGAGCTTCGAGGCGAAGAGCTTGCGGGACTCCGGACCGATGTCCAGGCCCTCCAGGTCGGCCGGGATGGCGTCGGCGCCGACCACGACCGGGTTGGTGGCGACCGGGTTCTTCAGGTCGGGGAAGTCCGGGGCGGCGACGACGTCCACGGGCAGGACGAACTCCACGCCCTTGGCCTTCGCGCGCTCCAGGTACTCCGTGACCGCGGGGATCTGGTCCTCCTGGAGCAGGCTCTTGCCCACCTCGTGGCCCTGGGCCTTGAGGAAGGTATAGGCCATGCCGCCGCCGATGAGGATCCGGTCGGCCCGCTCCAGCAGGTGGTCGATGACCCCCAGCTTGTCGGAGACCTTCGCGCCGCCGAGCACCACCGCGTACGGACGGGACACGTCCTCGGTGAGCTTCTTCAGCACGGCGACCTCGGCCGCGATCAGCAGGCCCGCGGCGTGCGGCAGCCGGGCCGGCAGGTCGTAGACGGAGGCGTGCTTGCGGTGCACCGCGCCGAAGCCGTCGCCGACGTACAACTCGGCCAGCGCGGCCAACTGGTCGGCGAAGGCGCCGCGCTCGGCGTCGTCCTTGCTGGTCTCGCCGGCGTTGAAGCGCAGGTTCTCCAGCAGCGCCACCGAGCCGTCGGTGAGGCCGTCCACCGCGTCGCGGGCGCTGTCGCCGACCGTGTCGGTCGCGAAGGCCACCTGCGTGCCGAGGAGTTCGCCCAGGCGCGTCGCGACGGGAGCGAGCGAGAACTGCGGGTCGGGCGCGCCCTTGGGGCGGCCCAGGTGGGAGGCGACGATCACCTTGGCGCCGGCCTCGGCCAGCTTGGCGATGGTCGGCACGACGGCGCGGATGCGGCCGTCGTCGGTGATGGTGGTGCCGGACAGCGGCACATTGAGGTCGGCGCGCACGAACACGCGCTTGCCGCCGACCCCATCGGCGATGAGTTCGTCGATCGTCTTCATGGTGAAGGCTCTCCTGCCTTGGTCCTGCCTGGTCGGATCGCTACGTCATGGGACAGGGCCCGGACGACGGTGCGTCGTTCGGACCCTGCCCTCATCGCATGGCGGACTGTCGAGCCGGCGTCAGAGCTGGCCGCCGACGAAGACGGTCAGGTCGACGAGGCGGTTGGAGTAGCCCCACTCGTTGTCGTACCAGCCGATGACCTTGACCTGCTTGCCCTGGGCCATCGTCAGGGACGAGTCGAAGGTGCAGGAGGCCGGCCAGTTGACGATGTCCGAGGAGACGATCGGGTCCTCGGTGTACTCCAGGATGCCCTTGAGCTGGCCCTCGGCGGCCTTCTGGAAGGCGGCGTTGACCTCGTCCTTGGTGACCTCGCGCTCGAGCTCGATGACCAGGTCGGTCACGGAGCCGGTCGGGACCGGGACGCGCATGGCGATGCCGTCCAGCTTGCCCTTGAGCTGCGGCAGGACCAGGGCGGTGGCCTTCGCGGCACCCGTCGAGGTCGGGATGATGTTCTCCGCGGCGGCACGGGCGCGGCGCAGGTCCTTGTGCGGGAAGTCCAGGATGCGCTGGTCGTTGGTGTACGCGTGCACGGTGGTCATCAGACCCTTGACGATGCCGAAGTTCTCGTCGAGGACCTTGGCCATCGGCGCCACGCAGTTGGTGGTGCAGGACGCGTTGGAGATGATGTTGTGCTTGGCGGCGTCGTACTTGTCGTTGTTGACGCCCATCACGATGGTGATGTCCTCGTCGGAGGCCGGCGCCGAGATGATGACCTTCTTGGCCCCGCCGTCCAGGTGCTTCTTGGCGTCCGCGGCCTTGGTGAAGATGCCGGTGGACTCGACCACGATGTCGACGCCGAGCTCGCCCCACGGGATGTCGGCGGGGTTGCGCTCGGACAGCACCTTGATGGTGTGGCCGTCGACGGTGATGGAGTCGGCGGTGTGGGACACCTCGGCCTTCAGGCGGCCGAGGATCGTGTCGTACTTGAGCAGGTGGGCGGTGGTGGCCGTGTCACCCAGGTCGTTGACAGCCACGATCTCGATGTCCGCACCCTGCTCCAGGGCGGCACGGAAGAAGTTGCGACCGATGCGACCAAAGCCGTTGATGCCTACGCGGATCGTCACGAACCGATCTCCTCGCTGGTGTGCCGGAAGCCGTTTCGCTCCGGCTGCGACGTTATGGGATGTCCCCGACCAAGGACGACCCTACCTCCCCCGGCACCCCGCGGTGACATCGGCGCCACGGGTGCCCGCCGTACGGAACGGTAACCGGACAGGGCGGGCCGCCCGCGCGGGCTCAGCCCACCATTTCCTCGGTCAGGTTGGACTCGGTGCCCGGGATGCCCAGATCCGAGGCCCGCTTGTCGGCCATCGCCAGCAGGCGCCGGATCCGGCCCGCCACCGCGTCCTTGGTGAGCGGCGGCTCGGCGAGCGAGCCCAGCTCCTCCAACGAGGCCTGCTTGTGGTCCATGCGCAGCCGCCCGGCGGCGGCGAGGTGCTCGGGCACGTCGTCGCCGAGGATCTCCAGCGCCCGCTGCACGCGCGCACCCGC
This sequence comes from Streptomyces sp. NPDC001070, assembly GCF_053598835.1. Classification (NCBI taxonomy): domain Bacteria; kingdom Bacillati; phylum Actinomycetota; class Actinomycetes; order Kitasatosporales; family Streptomycetaceae; genus Streptomyces; species Streptomyces sp. NPDC001070. The sequence goes on along the minus strand of NZ_JBSFLB010000025.1, from coordinate 148,457 downwards.
GGCGACCGCCGCGCGGGCCGAGCGGCGCAGGTTCGCGTCGTCGAAGTTGGCCAGCCGGTTGGCGGTGGCACGCACCTCGCGCCGCATCCGGCGCTCCTCCCAGGCGAGTACGGACTCGTGGGCGCCCAGCCGCGTCAACAGCGCGCCGATGGCATCACCGTCACGGACGACCACGCGGTCGACGTTCCGGACCTCGCGCGCCTTGGCGGCGATCTGCAGCCGGCGGGCGGCACCGACCAGGGCGAGCGCCGCCTCGGGTCCGGGGCAGGTGACCTCCAGCGACGAGGAGCGGCCCGGCTCGGTGAGCGAGCCGTGGGCGAGGAACGCCCCGCGCCACGCCGCCTCGGCGTCGCAGGTGGCCCCGGAGACGACCTGCGGCGGAAGTCCGCGGATGGGGCGGCCGCGGCCGTCGACGAGGCCGGTCTGGCGCGCCAGCTGGTCGCCGCCGGCGACCACCCGCACCACGTACCGGCTGCCGCGGCGCAGCCCGCCGGGCGCCATGACCACCAGGTCGGAGGAGTGCCCGAAGATCTCCAGGATGTCCTTGCGCAGCCTGCGGGCGGCGATGCCGGTGTCCAGCTCCGCCTCGATCACGATGCGTCCGCTGACCAGGTGCAGGCCCCCCGCGAACCTCAGGATCGCCGAGACCTCCGCCTTGCGGCAGCAGGTACGGGTGACGGGGAGCCGGGAGATCTCGTCCTTCACCGCTGCCGTCATCGCCATGGGCCGATCCTTCCACGCATACGAAAAATCCGGTCGAACGCGGCCGCCAGCAGTTCCGGGTCGTGCCGCGGCCCGTCGGGGGCGGCGACCCGGGCCAGCTCCACCGTGCCCGACAATCGCTCGGCTGCCTGTATGAGGCTGTCGCGGTCGAGTACGGCGGCCTCGTCGGCCAGCACCACGTCGATGGTGAGTTTAGGGGCGTGTCGGGCCAAAACCTCCAAGTGACGCTGCGGAGAAAACCCCTCGGTCTCACCCGGTTGCGGTGCGAGGTTCAGCGCGAGCACCTTGCGGGCCCTGGTCTCCATCAGCGCGGACACCAGATCGGGCACCAGCAGGTGCGGCATCACGGAGGAGAACCAGGAACCGGGGCCGAGCACCACCCAGTCCGCGTCCAGCACGGACTGCACGGCCTCGGGGACGGCCGGCGGGTCGTGCGGCACCAGTTGCACCTCCTGCACCTCACCGGGGGTGAGGGCGACGGTGGCCTGGCCGTGCACGGTCGAGACCTCGTCGGGCTTCTCCGGGTCGTGCCCGCGAACCGTCGCGGTCAGCTCCAGCGGCACCGCCGACATCGGCAGCACCCTGCCGTGGGCGCCGAGCAGCCGGCCCACCCACTCCAGGGCCGCCACGGGGTCGCCGAGCTGCTCCCAGAGCGCCACGATCAGCAGGTTGCCCACCGCGTGCCCGTGCAGCTCGCCCTGGCTGACGAAGCGGTGCTGGACGACCTGGGACCAGGTGCGGCCCCACTCGTCGTCGCCGCACAGCGCGGCCAGCGCCTTGCGCAGATCGCCGGGCGGCAGCACCCCCATCTCCTGCCGCAGACGGCCGCTGGAGCCGCCGTCGTCGGCGACCGTGACCACCGCGGTCAGGTCCTGGGTGATGCGGCGCAGGGCGGAGAGGGAAGCGGACAGCCCGTGCCCGCCTCCCAGTGCCACAACCTTGGGCGCGGCCCCACTGCGCCCCGCCGACCGGCGCAAGCGCCGAGTCGTCCTGATCACTCGCGCCCCATGTCCCGGTGGACGACCACCGTCTCCACGCCGTCGGCGGACAGCCGGGCGGCGAGCCGCTCGGACATGGCGACGCTGCGGTGCTTGCCGCCGGTGCAGCCGACGGCGATCGTCACGTAGCGCTTGCCCTCACGGCGGTAGCCGGCGTTGACGATGTGCAGCAACTCGGCGTAGCGGTCCAGGAACTCCTTGGCGCCGGGCTGGTTGAAGACGTACGTCGCGACCTCGTCGTTGAGCCCGGTGTACGGCCGCAGCTCCGGCACCCAGTGCGGGTTGGGCAGGAAGCGGCAGTCCGCGACCAGGTCGGCGTCGACGGGGAGGCCGTACTTGAAGCCGAAGGACATCACGGTGGCCCGCAGCTCGGGCTCCTCCTCGCCGGCGAACTGGGCGTCCATCTTGGCGCGCAGCTCGTGGACGTTGAGGCTGGAGGTGTCGATCACCAGATCGGCGTCGCCGCGCAGCTCGCTCAGCAGCTCCCGCTCCTTGGCGATGCCGTCGACGATGCGGCCGTCGCCCTGCAGGGGGTGCGGGCGGCGTACGGACTCGAAACGGCGCACCAGCGTCTCGTCGGAGGCCTCCAGGAAGAGCACCCGGCGCTTGACGCCCTTGGAGTCCAGGTCCGCGAGGGACTCGCGGAGGTTGTCGAAGAAACGCCGGCCGCGGACGTCCACGACCACGGCGATCCGTGCCACGTTGCCCTGGGAGCGGGCGCCGAGGTCGACCATGGTGGGGATGAGGGCGGGCGGCAGGTTGTCCACGACGAACCAGCCGAGGTCCTCCAGGCACTTGGCCGCGTGACTGCGGCCGGCACCGGACATGCCCGAGATGATCACGAGTTCGGGGATGGCCTCGGCCGCCTCGCCCGCTCCGCCGGTTGTCACCTGTGCTCCGCCTCCGTCGTTCGCGTTCATGAGCTGTTCCCCCGTTCCGTGGGGACGGTCACGGGACCGGCCGTCCCCTCTTCCTCAATGATCTCTCCTGTGGCGGTGTTCACCGCGGGTCCGGCCGGGGCGGCCCCGGCCAGCGCGGCGAGCACGGCCTCGGCGGTGCGCCGGCCGACCCCGGGGACCTCGCAGATCTGCTCGACGGTCGCCGCGCGGAGCCGCTTGAGCGAGCCGAAGTGCTTGAGCAGCGCCTGCCGGCGGCTCTCGCCGAGGCCCGGCACCGAGTCCAGGGCACCCGCCTTCATCGACTTGGAGCGCTTGTTGCGCTGGTACGCGATGGCGAAGCGGTGGGCCTCGTCACGGACCCGCTGCAGCAGGTACAGGCCCTCGCTGGTACGCGGGAGGATCACCGGGTCGTCCTCGCCGGGCAGCCAGACCTCCTCCAGGCGCTTGGCCAGGCCGCAGACGGCGACGTCCTCGACGCCCAGCTCCTCGAGGGCCCGCTTGGCGGCGGCGACCTGCGGCTGGCCTCCGTCGACGACGACCAGCTGCGGCGGGTAGGCGAACTTGCGCGGCCTGCCGGTGTCGGGGTCGATGGGGCCGCCGGCGACCTCGCCGCCCACGGCCTCCTCGGCGCCGTCGCCGTCCCCGTCGACCCACTCGCCGGTCTTCTGCTTCTCCAGCAGATAGCGCCGGAAGCGCCGGGAGACCACCTCGTGCATCGACCGGACGTCGTCCTGGCCGGCGAAGCTCTTGATCTGGAAGCGGCGGTACTCGCTCTTGCGGGCCAGTCCGTCCTCGAAGACCACCATCGAGGCGACGACGTCCTCGCCCTGGAGGTGGGAGATGTCGAAGCACTCGATGCGCAGCGGCGCCGAGTCCAGGTCCAGCGCCTCGGCGATCTCCTCCAGCGCGCGGGAGCGCGTGGTGAGGTCGGAGGCACGCCTGGTCTTGTGCAGCGCCAGCGCCTGCTGGGCGTTGCGCTGCACGGTGGCCATCAGGCCCTTCTTGTCGCCGCGCTGCGGTATCCGCAGGCTGACCTGGGAGCCGCGGCGCTCGGTGAGCCACTGCTGGACCGGCTCGTACGGCTCGGGCAGGGCGGGCACCAGGACCTCCTTGGGCACCGCGTCGCCCCGCTCCTCGCCGTACAGCTGCTGCAGGGCGTGCTCGACGAGCTCGGCGGTGCCGATCTCCTCGACCCGGTCGGTGACCCAGCCGCGCTGGCCGCGCACCCGGCCGCCGCGGACGTGGAAGATCTGGACGGCGGCCTCGAGCTCGTCCTCGGCGACGGCGATCAGGTCGGCGTCGGTGGCGTCGGCGAGGACGACGGCGTTCTTCTCCATGGCGCGCCTGAGCGCCTCGATGTCGTCACGGAGCCGGGCGGCCTTCTCGTACTCCATCTCGGCGGCCGCGTCCTTCATCTGCTGCTCCAGGCGGCGCAGGTAGGTGCCCGTGCGGCCGGCCATGAAGTCGCAGAAATCGTCGGCCAGTTCGCGGTGCTCCTCGGCGCTGACCCGGCCGACGCAGGGCGCCGAGCACTTGCCGATGTAGCCCAGCAGGCAGGGGCGGCCGATCTGCGCGGAGCGCTTGAACACCCCGGAGGAGCAGGTGCGCACGGGGAAGACCCGCAGCAGCAGATCCACCGTCTCGCGGATCGCCCAGGCGTGGGCGTAGGGGCCGAAGTAACGCACGCCCTTGCGCTTGGGGCCGCGCATGACCTGGACGCGGGGGAACTCCTCGTTCAGGGTGACGGCGAGCGAGGGATAGCTCTTGTCGTCCCGGTACTTGACGTTGAAGCGCGGGTCGAACTCCTTGATCCAGGAGTACTCCAGCTGAAGCGCCTCGACCTCGGTGGTCACCACCGTCCATTCCACGGAGGCGGCGGTGGTGACCATCGTGCGGGTGCGCTGGTGCAGGTTCGCGAGGTCCTGGAAGTACGAGGAGAGCCGCTGGCGCAGGCTCTTCGCCTTCCCGACGTAGATCACCCGGCCGTGCTGGTCCCGGAACTTGTACACCCCGGGGGAGTCCGGGATCTGTCCCGGCTTGGGGCGGTAGCTGGAGGGGTCGGCCATGCCCCCACCCTACTGACTGGCGGTGACATTCCCGTTGCCTCAGGCCGAGGTCCCCGCGACGAGCTTGCCGTCCTTGACCTGGACGTCGACGGCGGCCAGCGGCTGCGTCGCCGGGCCGTTGCGGACGGCGCCGGTGGCGGCGTCGAAGACGCTGCCGTGGCACGGGCAGGACAGGGCCGTGCCGTCGACCTTGTCGCAGGCGCAGCCCTGGTGGGTGCACACGGCGCTGAACGCCTTGTAGCTGCCCTTCGTGGGCTGCGAGACGACGATCTTGGCGTCGCTGTAGAGCTTGGCACCGCCGACCGGGACCTCGGTGGCCGCACCCAGCTCGACGGGCCCCTCCGCCGTCGCGGAGGTGGAGCCACCGCAGGCGGTGAGGCCGAGCCCGGCGACGCCGGCGAGAGCCGCACCCTTCAGGACGGTGCGGCGACAGGGAGGCAGGTCGGTGATGTCAGCCATGTTCGGGGCTCCGCTTCGGCACGTAAGGAAAAGAACTTGAAAGTCGCACCTTACGTGCCGAAACTCTGAGCTGCCCATCAGGCCCCATAGGGCCCTCCCGGGCCCGATCAGACTCCATCAGGCCTTCGCGGCCGCCCGCTTCCGCGGGGCCGCCCGCTTCTTGGCCGGGGCCGGCGGGGCGTCGGAGACCCGCTCGGCGCCCAGGATGTCCCTGAGGAACTTGCCGGTGTGGCTCGCGCCCACCCCCGCGACCTGCTCGGGAGTGCCCTCGGCGATCACCAGGCCGCCACCGCTGCCGCCCTCCGGGCCCATGTCGATAACCCAGTCTGCGGTCTTGATCACATCGAGGTTGTGCTCGATGACGATCACGGTGTTGCCCTTCTCGACCAGCCCGGAGAGCACCTTGATCAGCTTGCTGATGTCCTCGAAGTGCAGACCCGTGGTCGGCTCGTCCAGGACGTAGACCGTGCGGCCGGTGGAGCGCTTCTGCAGCTCGGAGGCGAGCTTCACGCGCTGCGCCTCGCCACCGGACAGGGTCGTGGCGGACTGGCCCAGCCGGACGTAGCCCAGCCCGACCTCGGTGAGGGTGCGCAGATGCCGGGAGATCGTCGGGACGGCCTCGAAGAAGTCGAGCGCCTCGGAGATCGGCATGTCCAGCACCTCGGCGATGGACTTGCCCTTGTAGTGGACCTCCAGGGTCTCCCGGTTGTACCGGGCGCCGTGGCAGACCTCGCACGGCACATAGACGTCCGGGAGGAAGTTCATCTCGATCTTGATGGTGCCGTCGCCGGAGCAGTTCTCGCAGCGGCCGCCCTTGACGTTGAAGGAGAAGCGGCCCGGCAGATAGCCGCGGACCTTCGCCTCCATGGTCTCCGCGAAGAGCTTGCGGACGTGGTCGAAGACACCGGTGTACGTGGCCGGGTTCGAGCGCGGAGTGCGGCCGATCGGCGACTGGTCGACATGGACCACCTTGTCGACCAGGTCGTCCCCGGCGACCCGGGTGTGCCGGCCCGGGACGCCCCGGGCGCCGTTCAGCTCACGGGCCAGGTGGGTGTACAGGATGTCATTGACCAGGGTGGACTTGCCCGAGCCGGAGACTCCGGTGACCGCCGTGAAGACGCCCAGCGGGAAGGACACGTCGATGTCCCGGAGATTGTTCTCACGGGCGCCGTGCACGGTCAGCCGGCGTTCCCCGTCGACCGGACGCCGCATCCCCGGGATCGGGATCTGGCGCTTGCCCGCCAGATACTGGCCGGTCAGCGACTCCTTGTTGCGCAGCAGCTCGTCGAGCGAACCGCTGTGCACCACCTTGCCGCCGTGCTCACCGGCGCCGGGGCCGATGTCCACCACCCAGTCCGAGGTCTTGATGGTGTCCTCGTCGTGCTCGACCACGATCAGGGTGTTGCCGAGGTCGCGCAGCCGCACCAGGGTCTCGATGAGCCGGTGGTTGTCGCGCTGGTGGAGGCCGATCGACGGTTCGTCCAGCACATAGAGCACGCCCACCAGGCCCGAGCCGATCTGCGTCGCGAGCCGGATGCGCTGGGCCTCGCCGCCGGAGAGGGTGCCGGCCGCGCGGTTGAGCGAGAGGTAGTCCAGGCCGACGTCGACCAGGAAGCGCAGTCGCTCGTTGACCTCCTTGAGCACCCGCTCGGCGATGGTCTTCTCGCGCGCGCTCAGCTTCATGCCGCGCAGGAACTCCGCGCAGTCGCTGATCGACATCGCGGCGACCTCGGCGATGGACTTCCCCTGGACGGTGACGGCCAGCACGATCGGCTTGAGGCGGGTGCCCTGACAGGTGGGGCAGGGCACCTCGCGCATGTATCCCTCGAAGCGCTCGCGGCTGGAGTCGCTCTCGGACTCCGCGTGCCGGCGCCGGACGAAGGGGATCGCGCCCTCGAAGGAGGTGGTGTAGGAGCGCTCGCGCCCGTAGCGGTTGCGGTAGCGCACCGCGATCTGCGTCTTGTGGCCGTTGAGCAGGGCCTTCCTCGCGCGCTGCGGCAGCCCCGCCCAGGGGATGTCGGTGCGGAAGCCCAGCTCGTCGGCGAGCGCGCCGATCAGGCGCTGGAAGTAGTCCCGGGTGTGGCCGAGCGACCAGGGGGCGATGGCGCCCTCGTCGAGGGACTTGTCCTCGTCGGGGACGATGAGCTCCGGGTCGACCTCCATGCGGGTGCCGATTCCGGTGCAGTCGGGGCAGGCGCCGAAGGGCGAGTTGAAGGAGAAGGAGCGCGGCTCCAGCTCCTCGAAGGACAGGTCGTCGTACGGGCAGTAGAGATGCTCGGAGAACATCCGCTCGCGCTGCGGGTCGTCCTCGGGCAGGTCGACGAAGTCCAGGATGACCATGCCGCCGGAGAGGCCGAGCGCGGTCTCGACCGAGTCGGTCAGCCGGCGCTTGGCGCTGTCCTTGACGGTGAGGCGGTCGACGACCACCTCGATGGTGTGCTTCTCCTGCTTCTTCAGCGTCGGGGGGTCGGTCAGCTGGACGGTCGCGCCGTCCACCCGGGCCCGGCTGTAGCCCTTGGTCTGCAGATCGGAGAAGAGGTCGACGAACTCGCCCTTGCGCTCGCGCACCAGCGGCGAGAGCACCTGGAACCGCGAGCCCTCCTCCAGCTCCAGCACCCGGTCCACGATCGCCTGCGGCGACTGCCGGGAGATCGGGCGCGCGCACTCGGGGCAGTGCGGCTTGCCGATGCGGGCGAAGAGCAGACGGAGGTAGTCGTAGACCTCGGTGATGGTGCCGACCGTCGAGCGCGGGTTGCGGGAGGTCGACTTCTGGTCGATCGACACCGCGGGCGACAGGCCCTCGATGAAGTCGACGTCCGGCTTGTCCATCTGGCCCAGGAACTGCCGCGCGTACGAGGAGAGCGACTCCACGTAGCGGCGCTGGCCCTCGGCGAAGATCGTGTCGAACGCCAGGGAGGACTTGCCCGACCCGGACAGGCCGGTGAACACGATGAGCGAGTCCCGTGGCAAATCGAGCGAGACATTCTTCAGGTTGTGCTCGCGAGCGCCACGGACGGTGAGACGATCGGCCACGCCAGTGCGCACCTTTCAAAAGACAGACAAGGGGACAGCACCCCCAGACAGCCTAAACGGGGCGCCAACAAGTTTTCTTCCGGTTGCGACGACAGCGAGCCTATAGCACGCACATTCGATTTCCGGCATCGGTGCGGCAGCTTCACCCGAATGAGTGTCCCGCGCTAGCGTCTCCGTGGAGACGTCGATGAGGTCCGACCAGGAGGCTCCGTGTCTGTCCAACGACCCGACCCCGACCACGATGCGGCCGAGCTCCGAGAGGCCACCGAACGGCTGATCGACGCCGTGGCCGCGATGCCGCCAGCCTCCGTCGCCGAGCCGTCGCGACTCCCCGGCTGGACCCGCGGCCATGTACTGGCCCACCTGGCCCGCAACGCCGACTCCCTGGTCAACCTGCTGATCTGGGCGCGCACCGGCGAGGAGACCCCGCAGTACGCGAGCACCGACAGCCGGAACAAGGACATCGAGGACGGCGCCGGCCGCATGCTCTCCGAACACCTGGACGACCTGCGCATCTCCGCGGACCGGCTGGCCCTGGCCATCGGGGAGCTCCCGGCGCAGAACTGGGCCGCGCAGGTCGTCATGCGCTCCGGACACGTGATCGCCGCGGCGGAGATCCCGTACATCCGGCTCATGGAGATCTACTTCCACCACGTCGACCTGGGCCTGGAGTACACCTGTGCGCACTTCCCCGAGGACTTCGCGGCCCGGGAGCTCGGCGCCATCATCGACGACCTGTCCGGCCACGAGGGCGTCGCGGCCGTCCGCATCCACGACACCGACAGCGGTGAGAAGTGGGTGATCGGCGCCGCCAACGAACCCGAGCTCACCGTCGGCGGTCCCCGGCACGCACTGCTCGCCTGGGTCAGCGGGCGCTCCGACGGCGAGGGCCTGACCGCCCAGCCGGACGTACCCCTGCCGGTGCTGCCGCCACTAGGCTGACGCCATGACGTACAGCGGCGAGGTCACGGTCGGGGGCGCGCCCGACGTGCACGAACTCAAGGACCTCATCATCACCAAGGTCGCGGTCGGCCCGATGGACAACAACGCGTACGTGCTGCGCTGCCGCGCCACCGACGAGCAGCTGCTCGTCGACGCGGCCAACGACGCGCACACGCTCATCGAGGTCGTCGGCAACGACGGCCTCGCGTCCGTCGTCACCACCCACCGCCACGCCGACCACTGGCAGGCGCTGCAGGCCGTGGTCGACGCGACCGGCGCACGCACCTACGCGGGCCGCCACGACGCCGAGGGGATCCCCGTGCCCACCGACGTGCCGGTCGAGGACGGCGACACCATCCGGGTCGGCCAGGTCGAGCTGACCGCCCGGCACCTGGTCGGCCACACGCCCGGCAGCATCGTCCTGATCTACGACGACCCGCACGGTCACCCGCACATCTTCACCGGGGACTGCCTCTTCCCCGGTGGCGTCGGCAACACCCACAACAACCCGGACCACTTCACGAGCCTCTTCGAGGGCGTCAAGGCCAAGCTCTTCGACCGGCTCCCGGACGAGACCTGGGTCTACCCCGGCCACGGCAAGGACACCACGCTCGGCGACGAGCGCCCCCACCTCGGCGAGTGGCGCGAGCGCGGCTGGTAGCGGCCCCGCGCCGCCGCCCCCGGGCGGCGGCGCCACCCGCGCGCACGTGGGTCGTCGGACCCACGGGCGCACGCTGCTCGCGAGCGGTTCACCCGCGGCCATCACGGTGGGCTCCCTCGCCGAGCTGCTCGCCTTCATCACGGTCTTCTCCGTCCTGGGCGCGTACCGCGCCGAGCTGTACGCGCCCCGGGTCCGGTGCACCGGCGCGGCCCTCGGCCACAACCTCGGCGGCATCCTGGGGGCGCGCTCACCCCGATCGCGGCGACCCGGCCGGCCGAGGACGGTGGCACGCCGTGGCCGGTGGCCGTGTGCGCCGCGGCGGTGGCACTGCTGAGCCTCGGCTGCTTCGCGGCGCTGCCGGACATCCGGGAGGAGGCGGCCGCCGACGCGACGGCGGGGTGCGCGGCGGGGCCCGCCGCGCACCCCGCCCGGGATGAGGCCCGTGGGTCAGGCGTCGATGTGCTGTTCGTCGCGGCCCTCCACGGCCGCCTGCTTCCTCGACGCCATGAGGCTGGTCACCGTGGTGACGGCGAGGACCACGACGATGAAGCCGAGGGAGAACGGGATGCTGATCTCGGGGACGTGGACCCCCGATTCGTGCAGGGCGTGCAGAACGAGCTTCACGCCGATGAAGCCGAGGATGATCGACAGCCCGTAGGAGAGGTGGACCAGCTTCCGCAGCAGACCGCCGATGAGGAAGTACAGCTGCCGCAGGCCCATGAGGGCGAAGGCGTTGGCGGTGAAGACGATGTACGGGTCCTGGGTGAGGCCGAAGATCGCCGGGATGGAGTCCAGCGCGAACAGGACGTCGGTGGTGCCGATCGCCAGCATGACCACGAGCATCGGGGTCATGATCCGCTTGCCGTTCTGCTGGATGAACAGCTTGGTGCCGTGGTACCGGTCGGCGACGCCGAAGCGGCGCTCGGCGGCCTTGAGGAGCTTGTTCTCCTCGAACTCCTCGTCGTGCTCCTCGGCGCGGGCCTCCTGGATCAGCTTCCACGCGGTCCAGATCAGGAAGGCGCCGAAGAGGTAGAAGACCCAGGCGAAGTTGGCGATGATCGCGGCGCCCGCGGCGATGAAGACCGCGCGCAGGACGAGTGCGATGAGGACGCCGAAGAGCAGGACGCGCTGCTGGTACTGGGTCGGGACGGCGAACTTGGCCATGATCAGGACGAAGACGAAGAGGTTGTCGACGCTGAGCGACTTCTCCGTGATGTAGCCCGCGAAGAACTCGCCCGCGGGCTGTCCGCCGGCGAAGACCAGCAGGCCGAGGCCGAACAGGGCGGCCAGGACGATCCAGACGACGGTCCAGATCCCGGCTTCCTTGACCGACACCTCGTGGGGCTTGCGCCCGATGAAGAAGTCGGCGGTGATCAGGGCGCACAGACCGGCGATGGTCAGCACCCACAGGGTCAGGGATACATCCACGCGATGCCTCCGGCAGATGGGCTGGCGATTGTCAGCGTTGTCGCTGCCGGAGGTCTCTTCCACCCGGGCCGGTGGGCCGGGGCCGGTGTCCCGGGGCCGTTCCGGCCCGTGATGACGGGTGCACCGCAAGCAGGGAGTACTCCCCTCCGCATAAAGGAGAGTACATGAAATCCCAAGGAAAGGTAAAGAGAGTAAAGCGAGAGTCAATCAGACGGGTTGATCGAGGGCCTCGGGGATCCGGTCGGAGGTCAGTGGCGGCCCGGGTCGTAGGTGCGGCGCGCGGCGGCCACCTGGCGCAGTACCTGCGGCAGGACCCGACTGCCGGCCGGGGCGAGCAGCGGCTCGTACGTCCATGCGTGACCGACCCAGGGGTCGGCGAGGTGGTCGTCGGGCAGCGGGGTCAGCCGCATCATCGAGCGCCACAGCGGATCGAGGAGCGGGCCGTACTCCCGGGCGTCCTGCGGGTCGGCGACAAGGATCAGGTGGACACCGACCTGCGGGCCCTCGTCGGCGAGGTAGCGCAGCTGGTTGATCGTCCGGTCGTCGAAGCCGTAAGGGAAGTCGTTGACGACCAGCAGCCGGCGGGCGGGGTCGACACCCGGCGGCAGCTCGGGCGGAGCGTCGGCGCGCAGCGCCATCTGCACCAGGTCGACGCGCTGGGTGAGCCGGGAGAGGAGCGCCGCCACTCCCGCGGCGCCCGTGGCGGGCGGCTCCCGCAGCGCGCCGGAGTCCGTGAACGGGGCCAGCGCCGTCGCGGCGGAGCCCGCCGGGTCGACGACATGAACGGCGCACTCCCCCGCCGGGTGGGAGGCGAGCAGCCGCGCGGCGAGCGCCACGGCCACGTCCATGGCCCGGCGGCGGTCCTGGGCGGCGTCCACCCACAGTCCGCGCTCCAGCGGCAGCCGGACCAGCAGGGGGATGCGCAGCTCGGGGCGCTCGGGGAGGTGGAGGTCGCCGATCCGGACCGCCATCGGCGGCTCGGCGGGGGCGTGGTAGCCATGCCAGACCGGGCTCTCCCATCCCGCGTACGGCGGGGGCAGGGCGGGCTCGACCACCTCGGCCTCGGCGGTCAGCTGGGCCAGGTCACGGTCGAGCACGGCGCGGGCCCGGTCCACCAGCTCGGCCTGGCGGGCCCTGGCCTGGTCGCGGGCGGCCTCGGCGGCGGGGCCGACGCGGGTGCGCGGGTCGGCGAGGATCGTGTCCAGCTCCTGGTCGAGCCGGGACCCGGCGAAGTCGACGGCGCTGCGGTACGCCGCGATGGTGCGGGCCAGGTCCTCGAACATGCCCCAGACCTGGTTGTAGAGCCGTTCCTCCATGCTCCAGCCGGACGCGTCGCCGGCGACGGGCGCCGGGGTGGGGGTCGGGGGAACCGTGTGCGAGGGCGCCGTGTGCGGGGGCGCGGCATCCGCGGGCGCGCCGGGGGGAACGGGGGGCGGAGCCGGGGCGACCGGGGGCGGCGTGGTGGACGGCACGGTGGGCGCGGGGCGCACCGCGTCCGTCATGCGGACGACCACCGCGTCCGCCTCGGGGCGGCCCAGCCCCTGGTCGCGGAGGAGTTCGGCGAGCCCGCCCGCGTATCCCTGGCCGAGGGCGCGCACCTTCCAGGCGCCCTGGCGGCGGTAGAGCTCCAGGGCGACGATCGCCGCCTCGGTGCCGAGCCCGGTGACGGTGAAGCTCACGACCGGGGCCCCGTCCGGCCCTGCGACGGTCAGGTGGGGCGCGGGGCAGGCCCCGAAGCGGGTCGGCGCCCCGGCGACCGGCGGCAGCGCCAGCAGGACGTGGACGCGGTCCACGTCCGCCGGGACGGCGGTCAGGTCGGCGGTGACGCGCTGCTCGGCGGACGCCCCGGACGGCACCTCGATGCCGGGCAGCCGCGGCGCACCGGGGTGGGCGACGGACTCGGGGCCGCTCAGGCGCCCCTGGCCGTCGCCCAGCGAGACGCCGGCCACCACCGGTGTACCCGCCGACACCCGTACCTCCAGCGAGGTGCCGGGAAGCGGATGGTTCTGCCCGTGGACCAGCTCGGTGGTCATGCCCGCGCCCCCCTGTGCCCGATCAGAGCGCCGGCAGGATCGCCGGCATGAGGTCCTGGAAGGTGCGGCCGTTGGCCGGGGTGCCGATCGCGGTCATCGACCAGCCGGGACCGCTGCGCTGCACCTTCGCCATGATCTGCGCGGTGTAGGCGCCACCGCCGGTCAGGGTGTAGCGGGCGAGTTCCTGCCCGTTGGTCTCGTCGACGAGGCGGCAGAAGGCGTTCTGCACCTCCTGGAAGGACTGCCCGGTGAAGGAGTTGACCGTGAAGACGATCTGGTCGATGTGCACGGGCACCCGCTGCAGGTCGACCAGGATCGCCTCGTCGTCGCCGCCCTGCCCGGCACCGCCGACGAGGTTGTCGCCGGTGTGCCGGACCGAGCCGTCGTCGCTGACCAGGTGCCGGAAGAACACCACGTCCACGGGCTGCTTGTCGGCGAAGAGGACCGCGGAGGCGTCGAGGTCGATCTCCCGGGTGCGGCTCCCGAAGAGACCGCGGCGCGGGGCGGCCTGCCAGCCGAGCCCCATCCGGACCGCCGAAAGCGTCCCCCCGTCCGACTTCTGCAGGCTGATCTTCTGCCCCTTGGTCATGTTGACCGTCACGCGCTGTCCCCTCTCAACCGTTTTGCCGTCGTGCGGTTGCTCCGCACCCTATGGGGAGACGCGCGGGTAGGGCACCGTGGTTCGGCAAGAGATTCGACAGCCGGTACGGTCAGGCCACGCCGGCCTCCCTCATCTGCCGCAGCTCCTTCTTCAACTCGCCCACCTCGTCGCGCAGCCGGGCCGCGACCTCGAACTGCAGGTCCGCGGCGGCGGCATGCATCTGGTCGGTCAGCTCGCCGATGAGGTCGGCCAGTTCGGCGGCGGGCAGGCTCTTGGCGGCCCGCTTCTCCCCCGCCTTGGCGGAGAGCCCCGGCACCGGAGCCTTGCCGCGCGAGCGCTGGCGGCCGGAGCCCAGCAGCTCCTCGGTGTCGGCGTCCTCACGGGCGAAGGAGTCGAGGATGCCGGCGATCTTCTTCCGCAGCGGCTGCGGGTCGATGCCCCTCTCCTCGTTGTACGCGATCTGCTTGACCCGGCGCCGGTTGGTCTCCTCGATGGCCTTCTCCATCGCCGGGGTGATCTTGTCGGCGTACATGTGGACCTGGCCGGAGACGTTGCGCGCGGCACGGCCGATGGTCTGGATCAGGGAGGTGCCCGAGCGCAGGAAGCCCTCCTTGTCGGCGTCGAGGATGGCGACCAGCGACACCTCGGGCAGGTCCAGGCCCTCGCGGAGCAGGTTGATGCCGACCAGGACGTCGAACTCGCCCGCCCGCAGGTCGCGCAGGAGCTCCACGCGGCGCAGGGTGTCGATGTCGCTGTGCAGATACCGCACCTGGATGCCGAGCTCCAGCATGTAGTCGGTGAGGTCCTCGGACATCTTCTTGGTGAGGGTGGTGACCAGGACGCGCTCGTCGCGCTCGGCGCGCAGCCGGATCTCGTGCACCAGGTCGTCGATCTGCCCCTTGGTGGGCTTGACGATGACCTCGGGATCGACCAGGCCGGTCGGGCGGATGATCTGCTCGACGACGCCGTCGCCGCGGGAGAGCTCGTACTTGCCCGGGGTGGCCGACAGGTAGACGGTCTGGCCGACCCGCTCCAGGAACTCCTCCCACTTCAGCGGGCGGTTGTCGAGGGCGGAGGGCAGGCGGAAGCCGTGGTCGACCAGAGTGCGCTTGCGGGAGGCGTCGCCCTCGTACATGGCGCCGATCTGCGGCACGGTGACGTGCGACTCGTCGATGACGAGGAGGAAGTCCTCGGGGAAGTAGTCGATGAGGGTGTCGGGGGCGGAGCCCGCCTCGCGGCCGTCGATGTGCCGCGAGTAGTTCTCGATGCCGGAGCACGTGCCGATCTGGCGCATCATCTCGATGTCGTACGTGGTGCGCATCCGCAGCCGCTGGGCCTCCAGCAGCTTGCCCTGCTTCTCCATGACCGCCAGCTGCTCGCCGAGCTCCTTCTCGATGCCGGCGATGGCCCGCTCCATGCGCTCGGGGCCGGCGACGTAGTGGGTGGCGGGGAAGACGTACAGCTGCTGGTCGTCGGTGATGATCTCGCCGGTGAGCGGGTGCAGCGTGTACAGGGCCTCGATCTCGTCGCCGAACATCTCGATGCGGACGGCGAGCTCCTCGTAGACCGGGAAGATCTCGATGGTGTCGCCGCGCACCCGGAAGGTGCCGCGGGTGAACGCCACGTCGTTGCGCGCGTACTGGATGTCGACGAACTTGCGCAGCAGCGCGTCCCGGTCGATCTCGTCGCCGACCTTGAGCCGCACCATGCGGTCGATGTACTCCTGGGGGGTGCCCAGGCCGTAGATGCAGGACACCGAGGCGACCACGACCACGTCGCGGCGGGTCAGCAGCGAGTTGGTGGTGGAGTGGCGCAGCCGCTCGACCTCCTCGTTGATCGAGGAGTCCTTCTCGATGTAGGTGTCCGTCTGCGGGACGTAGGCCTCGGGCTGGTAGTAGTCGTAGTACGACACGAAGTACTCGACCGCGTTGTTCGGCAGCAGCTCGCGGAACTCGTTCGCCAGCTGGGCGGCGAGGGTCTTGTTCGGCGCCATGACCAGGGTCGGGCGCTGCAGCCGCTCGATCATCCATGCCGTGGTCGCCGACTTGCCCGTGCCCGTCGCGCCGAGCAGGACGACATCGTTCTCCCCCGCGCGGATGCGCCGCTCGAGGTCGTCGATGGCGGTCGGCTGGTCGCCGCTGGGCTGGTAGGGGCTGACGACCTCGAAGGGCGCCACACTGCGTTCGATGTCTGATACGGGCCGCATGGGTCAACGGTACGACCCCCCACTGACAACCGGTCCCGGACCGGCTCAGGGCAGCAGTCGCGGCCGGCGCCCGGCGGCGAGGTCCTCAACCCGGCCGAAAAGCAGCACGGCCACCGCGATCAGCACCCAGGTCACCGCGAACTGGAACCACACGCTGTCCAGTGGCAGCGAGACCTCGAAGGCCCTGACCCGCCACATCTGGTCGATCAGGGGGACGCTGAGGATCAGTGCGACCTCGTGCCACAGGTAGACGGTGACGGCCCGCGCGCTGACGATCCGCACCAGCCGTTCCAGCGGGGGGACCCGCCCCACCACGTCCGCGCGCGGCCGGAAGCGCAGCAGGAACAGGACGAAGCCGGCCGACCACAGGGCCTGGGCGAGGGGGATCTCGTTGAGGTCGTACGAGCCCTCGGCGCGGTGGGTGAAGGCCCACAAGCCGCCGGCCGCCATGGCGGCGGCCGCCAGGACCGGCACCAGTTCCGCCCGCATGCGGTCGAGCAGCCCGTCACGGTGGGCGAAGCCGAGCAGCCAGCAGGTCAGGAAGGTCGCCAGGTCGGTGAGGGCGCTCCCGGCCCGGCCCTCCGGCGGGCTCCAGACCGTCTGGAGGAGCACGACCGGGACGAGCGAGACGACGAGGACGGCGGACGGCGACCGCCGGAAGACGCGCAGCAGCAGGGGCGACAGCAGCACGAACCACAGATAGGCGCGCACGTACCACAGGACCGCGGTGGCCTGCTCGGCCCAGGCGCTGCCCGGGGGGTCGCCCACCGGCATCACCCACAGGAGCATCCGCGCCCACCAGTGCCCCACGTGGTGCTCACCGGGCGCCCAGCCGTGGAGCAACATGGCCGGCACCACAAGGGCGCCGAAGCACCACAGCGGCAGCAGCAGCCTGCGCAGCCGTCCGCGCACCACCGGCAGCGCGGGCCGCTCCAGGGAGCGGGCCATGAACGAGCCCGCGAGGGCGAACATCACGCCCAGGGAGGGGAAGGCCAGGCTCAGCCAGGCCCACCCGAACGTGTGGTACGTCACCACGCGGACGAGCGCCAGGGCGCGCAGGGAGTCCAGGTAGCGGTCGCGGCCGCCCGTTGCGGGGGCGGCGGCGCGGGCGGTCGCGCGGGCGGCGTGCCGGCCGTGGGTCCTGGGCCGGGGCAGGGGCAGGGCGGCGGTCTCGGGCGCGGTCATCGGGCGGCTCCCACGGGTGCCTGCGGGGCACCGACCTCGCCGGTGCGCTCCAGCTTCTGCCAGCGCAGCCGGCCGCCGGTCAGGGCCGTGACGCAGGAGTGGATCAGGACGAGGTACATCAGCTGGCGGTAGACGATCTGCTGCAGCGGCAGCATCAGCAGGTAGCGGTACTTCTCGCGGTCCAGGCGGAAGGCGTACCCCGCGCACAGCAACTGGACGAGGAGCAGGGCGGCCCAGGCGAGCACCGACTTCAGCGGGTCGACGAAGACGGCGCCGTAGAGGGTGAGGAGGTCGATCAGCGGCGCGAAGAGGGGCGTGACGATCTGGAAGAACACCACGAGCGGCATGCCGACCCGGCCGAAGCGGCCCGACGGTCCGCGGTCCACGAACGAGCGCCGGTGCTTCCACAGCGCCTGCATGGTGCCGTAGCTCCAGCGGTAGCGCTGCCGCCACAACTGGCCGATGCTGCCAGGGGCCTCGGTCCAGGCGCGGGCCTGCTCGACGTACACCACGCGCCAGCCCGCGCGGTGCAGCGCGATGGTGACGTCGGTGTCCTCGGCGAGGGTGTCCCCGCTCATGCCCCCGGCCTGGAGCAGGGCGCTGCGCCGGAAGCCGCCGACGGCGCCGGGGACGGTGGGCATGCAGCCGAGCAGGTCGTACATGCGGCGGTCGAGGTTGAAGCCCATCACGTACTCGATGTGCTGCCACGCGCCGATGACCGTGGTGCGGTTGCCGACCTTGGCGTTGCCGGCGACGGCGCCGACGCCGGGGTCGGCGAAGGGCTGGACGAGCCGGTGCACGGTGCCGGGCTCGAAGACGGTGTCGCCGTCCATCATCACGACGAGCTCGTGGCGGGCGTACTCCAGACCGTTGTTGAGCGCGGCGGGCTTGCCCGCGTTCTCCTGGCGCACGACGCGCACCTGGGGCAGGCCCATCGCCTCGACGATGTCACCGGTGCCGTCGGTCGAGCCGTCGTCCACGACGACGATCTCCACGGGATGGCTGCTCGCCACGAGGGAGCCGACCGTGTTGGCGATGCACTCCTTCTCGTTGTACGCGGGCACGATGACGCTGACCGGCTCGGTGACCCGTGGGCCCCAGCTGAAGCGGCGGCGGCCCCGGATCCTGGCGTGCTTGCGGGCGAGGACGAGCATCATGGCGAACCGGGCCAGGACGGCGACGCCGACCACGACCAGCAGCCAGAACAGGACGGGCATGGTGAACTCGGCCAGGGCCACCGCCCAGATGAGGGCGCGGCCCTGCCACAACTCGGGTCCGGTCGCTCGGTGGTTGGCGGTCGTCGCGCCCAGGCTCGCGGTCAGCGTGGTGAAGGTGTAGCCCTTCGCCTTCATGGTGTCGATGTACGTGCCCAGCGCCTCGACGGTCTGGGAGCGGTCGCCCCCGGCGTCGTGGAAGAGCACGGAGGCGCCCTCGCCCTTCCTTGGGGCGGCGCTGCCGACGATCTTCGCGACGCCCGGGCGCCGCCAGTCCTCGCTGTCGGTGTCGACGAAGGCGCTGATGTAGCCCTTGGTGCCGAGGTACCGGTAGACGCGCCACGTGGTGTTGTCGATGGCGTCGGGCTCGGAGGAGTACGGGGCGCGGAAGAGCGAGGTCGTGATGCCCGCGGCACCGGCGAGAGCCAGCTGGGTCTGGGCGAGCTCGCGGTCGATCCTGGCCCTGCTCTGGTACGACAGGTCGACGTGGGAGAAGGTGTGGACGCCGATCTCGCTGCCGGAGCCGACCATGTCGCGGATCAGGCCGGGGTAGCGGGCGGCCATCTGGCCCACGACGAAGAAGGTGCCCGGCACGTGGTGTTCGCGCAGCACGGCGAGCACCTTCGGGGTCCACTCGGGGTCCGGGCCGTCGTCGAAGGTCAGCGCGATCGTTCTGGAGGGCAGGGCGTGGCTGTTGGGCTCGCCGTCGGCGGAGAAGGTGATGACCGGGCCGCCGTCGAGGACGGAGGCCGGCACGGCTGCGGCGCTCCCGGACTCGTGGACGCGGCTGTCGTTGCCGATCTCGGAGTGCAGATAGCCGTCCAGCAGCATCACGCAGACCAGTACGAGGAGCCCCAGCGCGGCCATGACGACGCGGGGTCTGGGCACGGCCTGCCGACCGGCCGTGGCCACCTTGGTGATCGCTCCGGGCGCCGCGTGCCGTCCCGTACGCGCCATGTCCGCTCAGTCGTCCCAGCCGTCGCCCGGATCCGGGGCCTCGCCACCGCCGTCGCCGGTGGGGAACGGGGAGGAGTCCGGTCGGGGCGGCGCGGGGACGGAGGCGGAGGCAGTGGCGGTGCGCACGTCCGTGGGCCGGAGGGAGGCGCTCGCGGACGGGGTGGCGCGGGACCCGCCGCCGCTGGCGGAGGGCGCCGCTGAGGCGGCCGGGCGCGTGGCCGTGGCGGAGGCGGTGCTCTCGGCGGCGGGGACGACGGTGGGCAGGGCGGCGGGGACCCAGGCCGCGGGCACGGTGGCGGAGGGGGCGGCCGACGCGCTCGCGGCGGGTCTCGGGGCGGCACCGGTTCTCCTGCCCGCCTCGGCCTGCGCCGCCGCGCCGGCGGGGTCGCCGGCGCCCGGAATCAGGGTCTCGGGCGCGAAGGGGGTGCCTCCGGCGAAAGCCACTCCCAGGAGGACGGCATATCCCGCACAGGCGGTCCCGACGGCCAGTCCGGCCCGCCGGATAATGCGCGCGCGGCGGCCCGATGTATCGACGAACACAGGCCCTTCCGCGGTGGACCGCCTACGGGGACACGCCCGCCGGGAGATGGAATGCATGCGCGGAATGTTAGCAGTAATTTCTCTTCGAGAATTCCCCGGATTCGCTCGGAAATAATCGCACGAACGATCCCCGGGACCCTTTCACCAATTCACGGAAAGTGTGATCCGAAATTCCCGGGGCAGATAGTCTCTCCGACATGAAGAGCCGCACGGCACAGCTGATCACCGGACTCGTGGCCGCCGCCATCGCCGCCACGACCGCATTCCTCCTCACGGACACGACGCCCGCGGGATCCCCCGCGCCACGCACGCCCGCGGGCGGGGAGCGGGCGGCCGAGGTGGCCTTCACCCCGTACGTGGACGCCTCGCGCTCCACCGGGTACGACATGGCGGAGGCCGCCCGCAGCACCGGTGCCGACGGCTTCACCCTCGGTTTCGTCACCGCGCGCGACGGGTGCGCCGCGACCTGGGACGGGCGGGACGGCATCGCCCACGGCACCCTTGCGGCACGGATCGCGAGCCTGCGGGCCACGGGCCGCGATGTGCGGGTCTCGTTCGGCGGCGCCGACGGCAGGGAACTGGCCGGCGCCTGCGAGGACGCCGGCGAACTCGCCTCCGTCTACAGCGATGTGATCGACCGTTACCGACTGACCCGGATCGACTTCGACGTCGAGGGCGACGACCTCGCGGACACCGCCGCCAACACCCGCCGGGCGCGGGCCGTCGCCGCCCTCCAGAGGGAGGCGAAGCGGGAGGGCCGGACGCTGTCGGTCTCCTTCACGCTGCCCGTGATGCCGTCGGGCCTGACCGCCGAAGCCTCGGCACTGCTGGCGGACGCCCGGCACCAGGGGGTACGCGTCGACGGCGTCAACATCATGGCGATGGACTACGGGGAGGCGTACACCGGCGACATGGGCGGATACGCGCTACGGGCGGCCACCGCGGCCCACGGACAGCTCAAGGCGCTGCTCGACCTGCCGGACGCGGCGGCCTGGCGGACCCTCGTGGTGACCCCGATGCTCGGGGTGAACGACATCAAGGGCGAGGTCTTCACCGTGCGGGACGCGGCCGAACTGGCCGCCTTCGCCCGCGAGAAGGGGCTCGGCGGCCTGTCCATGTGGTCGGCCGACCGGGACCGCCCCTGCGAAGGCGGCGCCAAGGAGACGGCCGCGACCCAGTGCAGCGGTGTCGAGCAGCCGTCACTGACGTTCGCGCGGGCGCTCGCGGGCGCGTGAGGGGCGGGCGTCGTGCGCGGAGCGCGCCGCCCGCGCGGAACGGCGGCCGCGGTCGGGCGCGGGCTCCGGGAAGGGGTCGGCGGCGGGCGGGTCGAGCGCCACGACGACCCCCGCGAGAAAGAGGAACACGACGGGGCCGATCAGCACCGGCGCCAGGAGCGCGGCCGGCCCCGCGCCGCTCGCCTCCTCCCGCGCACCGCTGTACAGGTGCACCGTCAGCGCCGACATGCCGATGTAGTGCATGGCGGTGACGGCGAAACCGAGGACGAGGCAGGCGAGTACGCCGACGTACATGCGCCTCTTGGAGACCGCGCACCACAGGGCGACGGTGGCGGCGAGCACCGCTACCCCGACGGACAGCCCCACCGTGGACGGCGAGTACTCCAGGTCGGCGTGGAGCCGCATGCCCCGCATGCCCATGTAGTGCATGGCGGCGATGCCCAGTCCCGTCAAGCCTCCGCCGGCCAGCACCGCCGGCACCGTACGGCCGACGAAGCCGACGACGAACACCCCGATGCCGACGACCGCGACGGCGACCAGCAGGCTCTCGAAGGTGGCGAGCGTGTCATAGGTGATCCGCACCTGGCCGACGGTGAAGCCCATCATGGCGATGAAGTGCATGGTCCAGATCCCGGAGCCGATGGCCGCGGCTCCCAGCGCGAGCCAGCCGGCCCGTCGCGAGGGGCGCATGGCCAGGGCCCGGGTGACGCAGCGCAGCCCGAGGGCGGCGCCCAAGCAGGCCATCAGGTACCCCGCGAGAGGGGTCGCCCATCCGTAGGTGAATCCGTTGACCGTTCCGTACGTGCCGCTCACAGCACCCTCCCCTTGCCGCCAAGGTCCCCCGCTCGCTCCCTTCCGCCCCCGCGCCGACTCAGGCTAGGGTCGCCGGCCGCCCCTGCGCGGCCGCCTCATGGCGACTTCATCGCGCGGACATCCGTACGTCACATCGCCCCGGGCAGCGCCGTGATGCGGTCCAGCGGCCCGTACGGGCCCGCCGCCAGGGCGATGCGCAGCGCGGCGACAACCTCGGCGGGGCTGCGGGTGAGCGCGGCGGGCGCGATCCGCAGCACGCGCAGCCCCAGCGCCTCCAGCCGCCCGCGGCCGGCGCCCGGGCCGAGGTCCAGCACGAGGCCGTCACGCACCCAGTACGCGTCCGGTGATCCCAGAAAGGCGCCGTCGAGCTGCAGCGTGGGACGCCACATCGGCTGCCGCAGTCCGGACCGGGCGACCAGCGCGCGGGCCATCGGCTCGGCGGAGGCGGCACGGGGGCCCGGATCCAGGGACCCCAGCAGCGCGGCGACGGCGGGGCGCCTGGCCAGCACCGTGCCGCCCAGTTCCGCGGCGAGCGCGGGGGCGGGCACCCCGAGTGCCATGACCAGCTCGCGCACCACGTCCAGAGCCCACTCGGGGTCGATGGACTCCCGTACGCCGTCGGCCGCCGCGCGGACCACCGGCGCCACCGGCACACCGTCGACGGTGTCGGGCACGGGGAGCCCACGGCCGTGATGGACCCGCACCCAGGTGTGGGTGCGGATCCGGCGCTCGCTCGGCACGAGCACGTCCACCACGGGCAGCCCGCACGGCGGGACGGCGACGGCGACACCGTGCAGCGCGAGCCCCGCCACGCCGGTGATCATGGCGGGGACCTGCGGGTACCCGGCGAAGGCCAGCGCCGCCCTGGAGCGCTGGGCGGCCGTCAGCGGACCGGGGTGGAGGACGACCACCCGTGGCAGCGGCCGCTGCCACCGCCCGCCGGGACGGCACCACTCGCGCAGCCGGCTCTGCGGCACGCCTGCCGCGGAGAGCTGGGCGACGGTGGCGACCCTGTCCTGCTCGCGCGAGAGCCGGCGGACGGCGGCGGTGAAGTCGTTTCGCGTCATGGGCGCCCCCTCCCCTCTCGCGACCGATCGACCACCGCCTGTGACAGACCTGTCGAGAACGGCCACCCTCCCGGGTGGCCGGAGGTGCGGCCGGTTGCCGTCGCCGCCGTGGTGCCGGTGCGGCAGCGGAGGCCGGGGCCCGCTGTCAGTGCCCCCGCCTAGGCTGGGGACCGTGACACATCCGGAGACCCCTTCCACCGAGGTGGCCTGGACGGTGCTGGAGGCACCGATCGGGCCGCTGCTGCTCGCCGCGACCGCACAGGGCCTGGTCCATGTCGCCTTCCGGATCACGGAGGAGGCCGCGCCCGCCGCGCTGGAGCGGATCTGCTCCCGGCTGGGCGCCGCACCCGTGCGGCGGCCGGGCCCCGCGAGCGCCGCGGGGGCCCGGCTGGACGAGGCGATACGCCAGTTGGAGGCGTACTTCACCGGGACGCTGCACGCCTTCGACCTCGACCTCGACTGGTCGCTGACGACCGGCTTCAACCGCCGGGTGCTGCGCGAACTGTCGGCCGGCGTCCCGTACGGCAGCGTGGTCGGTTACCAGGACCTGGCGAACCGGGTCGGCGAACCGGGCGCGGCCCGCGCGGTCGGGATGGCCATGGGGGCCAACCCGCTGCCGGTCGTCGTCCCGTGCCACCGGGTCCTGGAGAGCGACGGGGGCATCGGCGGCTTCGGCGGGGGTCTGCGCATGCTCGACATCAAACGCTCGCTGCTGGCCCTGGAGGGTGTCCTGCCGGAACCGCTGTTCTGACGACCCGCCACCGTCATCGCATGCCGCATGCCGCACGCCGCACGCCGCACGCCGATGGTCGTGAGATCCCCTCCCGTTACGATGGCCGCGCCACGCCAGCGGGGCCGGGGAGGGCATGGAAGTGGACAAAGCGACATTTCACGTCACCGAGGGCGCGCCGGACTCGCCGGTGCTGCTCCATGTGCCGCACAGCGCCCGCGCCGTGCCCGGGCACGTCCGTGAACGCATCCTCCTCGACGACGCCGGACTCGCCGCCGAGCTCGACCACATGACGGACTCCCACACGGACCTGATCGCGGCGCGGGCCGCCGCGCGTACGGGGGCGTGGCAGTTCACCAACCGCCTGTCGCGGCTGGTCGTCGACCCGGAGCGGTTCCCGGACGAGCGGGAGGAGATGCGGGCCGTCGGCATGGGTGCCGTCTACACCCGCACCTCTCACGGGGCGCCGCTGCGCGAGGACGACCCCCGGCACGAACGCGCCTTGCTGGAGGCCTACTTCGAGCCGTACGCGGCCGCCATGACGGAGGCGGTGCAGGACCGCCTGGAGGCGGCCGGGCGGGCGGTCGTCATCGACGTGCACTCCTACCCCGGCGCGCCGCTCCCCTACGAGCTGCACGGCGACGGGCCCCGCCCCGCCGTCTGCCTGGGCACCGATCCCTTCCACACCCCGCCGTGGCTGCTGGACGCCGCCCGCGAGGCCTTCGCTCAGTGCGGTGGGATCGGGCTCGACTCGCCCTTCGCGGGCACCTATGTGCCGTTGAAGCACTACGGCACGGCCCGCGAGGTGTCCGCCCTCATGGTCGAGATCCGCCGCGACCGGTACATGACCGAGCCCGGCGGTGCCCCCACCGAGGGGCTCGGCCGGCTCGCCGACGCCCTGGCCGACCTCGTCGCCGCTGTGGGCGGAGGCCACGGCGGCGCGGGCGGCGACGGCCTCAGGTGACGGCGAAGCCGGTGAACTCCACCAGGCCCCGGTCGCCCGTACCGCCGTTCCCGGCGCTCATGAAGATCCCCACGTCCTGAGCCCGCGCCGCCGCCGGGACCCTCACCGTCGCGACCTTCCGCCACGTCGCCCCGTCGTCCGTGCTGCACTCCCCCGTGTAAGCCCGGCCCCGGCGGCGCAGCCGCAGCAGCACCGGGGCCCGCACCCCCGCGACCCGGCGGTAGCGGTTCAACCGGCCGTCGCCGTCGGAGTCGTAGGACAGCGTCACCCCGTGCCCCGGCGTCACCGCCAGGTTCAGGAAGCCCGGGGCGGCCGGATCACCGAGGTCGTCGCGGACCACGATGCCCGCCCGTGCCCATTCCGCGGTCTCCGCCTGGGTGTCGACCCGGGTGGTGACCGTCCCGCCGTCCCGCAGCGCGCCGGGCCGGAAGACCGCCGCGAACTCGGTCGTGCCCTTCCACAGGTCGCGCCCGGCGCCGTCGATGGCGAAGCGGTCACCGAGCTGCCCGAAGACCGCGCCGGTGCCGTTCACGGTGCGGTACGCACGGTCCAGCGCGCCCGCGACGTACAGGTCCCCCGCGGCGACCGCCGGCACCCGCGCACCACCCGGTACCGGCTCGTACGCGGCGCGCGCCTCGTACCGCAGCGGGGACAGCGGCCGCTTCGGGCGCGTGTCGGGCGCGGTGACGTGCCAGGTCGCGCGGCCCGTGCCGCCGGGCGCCACGCGCGGCAGCGACAGCGCCCCGCGCGGCACGGCCCGCACCCCGTCGGTGGTCAGGGAGAAGCCGACCGTGCCCGTGGGGGCGAGCCCGTTGGTGTTGGTGAAGGCCGCGGTGACCAGGGCCCGGCCGCCCGGCACCAGTGTCGTCGGTTCCGCGGCCACGGTCAGGGTGCCCTGGTACGGGGCGGCGGCCAGGGTGTCGTACGCCCGGCGCGCGAGGCTGTGGGCGTCCCCGGTGGGCCGGGTCGGATAGCTTCCGCCGCGTGTCGTCCAGGGTTCCTCGGCGCGGTACCAGTCGATCGCCTTCGGTGCCCGGCCGGCGGCCAGCGCGGCTCCCCACTCGTCCAGGAAGGCCCGCCAGCGCGGCAGGTAGAAGTCCGCGATCAGCCCGTTCCAGTCGCGGTTGGCGTACTCGTGCAGCGACACCGAGGTCGCCCGTCCGCCCCAGGTGGTCGCCAGCACCCGGGCGGTGCGCTCCAGCTCCGCGCGCTGCGCCTGCGCGCCGCCCCAGGCCCGGGCCTCCGCGAGCCAGGGCCCGAGCAGGAACGCCCGGTGCCCGCCCGCGACCTCGTCGGCCAGCCGCATCAGCCGCAGCCAGAGCTCGGACAGCTCGCGGAAGGCCGCCGCGTCGCCGCGCCCGTACGCGGCGCGCAGCTGCGGCAGCAGCTGCCGGCTGCGGTTGGCGACGGCCTGCCGCGCCACGTCGATCAGGTCGTAGCGGTACGCATCGCGGCCGCGCGCTCCGGCGCCCACGCCCAGCAGTGCGGCGAACGCCGTGTCGAAGGCCGCCGGTTCGTAGGTGAGGGCGTTCGGCGCGTACACGCTCCCGGAGTCCGCGGTCAGCGAGGGCCGCGCGGTGAAGAGGCTGTCGTGCGCGTCGGCGCGCTCCAGCGCGTCATGGCGGTAGGCGGTGCGGCGCAAGGCCTGCCAGGCGACGCGGGCCTGGCCGTCGTCGGTCCCGTAGCGGGTCCGCGCGTAGGTGTCGAACCAGGTCGGCAGGTCCACCCGCTCCTCGTGCCAGGGCAGTTCGCAGAAGAGCTCGAACGCCGCCGGGTCTCGCTCGGCGGCCTCCGGGAGGTAGCAGGTGCCGGCCAGGGCGCTGCCGGGCTTGTCCCGCCAGGTGAAGAAGCGGTCCGCCCACACATGGGTCTTGGCGCCGATCGTGGTCCGGCCCCCGAAGTTGGGAATGGAGCCGAAGGCGTACGGCGTGCCCGCCCAGTCCCGCTCCCGGTCGGTGACCGAGGCGAACCGGTCGGAGACGCCGTCCACGACGAGCATCCGCTCCTTGTCGACGGCGGCCAGCAGATCGGCCCGCGGGTTCTTCTCCCAGCCGAGGATCACCCAGGTGGCGTGGGGGTGCGCGGCGCGCAGCGCCCTCTGGACGCCGCGCGCGGCCGCGGCCACGGGCACCTCGCCCGATGTGCCGCCCTCGTGGAGCAGGTCCATCTTGAAGTACGCCGCCTCGCCGAACAGCTCCTTCTGGTGGTGGTAGAAGGAGGCGGCCACGGCGGCGAAGGAGTTGGTGCGCGGATCGAGCCAGTCGGGGCGCGCGAAGCCGTGCCAGGTGCCCTGCGGGACGACGCGCGCCCCCGGGTTGCGGCCGGCGAAGCCGTCCGGGACGGTGCCGAAGTAGCCGGGCAGCACCGGGGCCATGCCCAGTTCCCGCAGCCGGGCGGTGATCCTGCGGCCCAGCGCGGCGCGGGCGTCGACGGTGTCCCCGCTCAACGGGCCGCCGTACGCGGACAGGTTCTGCAGCAGCCACCACGGCTGGTGGGACGGCGCGGGCAGCCAGGCCAGGGCCTCCGCGTCGGAGTAGCCGAACTCACGCAGCACGCGCCGGTACACGGCCTCGGCGCCCGCCACCACCAGCACCTCGTTGCAGCCGTGCAGCGCCAGGACGTCGATGAAGCGCTCCCAGCGCCGCCAGTCGGCGTACGGGGCGGTGTAGCCGTCGTTGGTGTCGTTGAGGGCGAAGCGGTGCGGCACGGTGGCACGCCGGGCGATGCCACCGGGAGGCGGGGCGGGCAGGGTCGCGGGCAGCGCGTCCAGGCTGTCGCCCACCCACGAAACGCCGACGCCGCACACGTGTTTCAGGTACCAGCGCACACCGCACAGCAGTGTGGCCGGGGATGTCCCGGCTACCTCGATCCGGCCCCGCGCGCCGCCGATCCGGAAGGAGTCGGAGCGGTTGCCGTCCTTGCCGCCGGTTCCGGTCCCCCGGCCCGCCGCGACCAGCCGGAACTGCCCCGCGTGCCGCGGCAGCAGCCGCCCCAGCGCTGCCCGCGCGGGAGCGGCGTCAAATGCGCCGGCCGCCATGGTCGCGCCCGCAGCCTCCGACGGGAGCACCGCGCCCGCCGCGGTCGCGGCTGCGGAACCCAGCAGCGTACGTCTGGACATTCGAGTCACGGCCGGCTCCCGACGGTTGAGGCAGCGTCAGAACGCGTGCCTCGGAACCGTAACGGGAGTGACGAGAAGGATCAATGTGACGCGAGGGGCGTTCACCGTAAAATCGGGCGAACTCCCCACCCTGGCTCACGCCGAGTCGGGGAAGCGGGCGGCCTGCAGATAGTCCGGCTTCGGGTCGAGCGCCGCCGCCAGCCGGAAGTGCCGCAGCGCCTCCCCGGGCCGGCCGGACCGCTCCAGGGTGCGGCCGAGGGCGAAGTGCGCGTACGCGTTGTCCGGCTCGCGCTCCAGGACGACCTGGAACTCCAGCTCGGCGGGGCGCAGCTGCGCGGAGAGGAAGAACGCCCGCGCGCGCAGCAGCCGCGCCGCGGTGTTCTCCGGGTGGGCGGCGATGACCGAGTCCAGGAGCTTCACCGCCCCGCGGGCGTCGCGCGCCGCGAGCAGCTGCTCCGCCGCGCGGAAGTCGATGACATGGTTCTCGGGGCTCTGCTCGGGCACAGCCGCCTCCTTCCCCGGGGCGTTCAACAGGTCACAACTACCCAACATCACCACCCGCATATGCATTCCCCCCGGGGAGCAGCGGGCGGCGCGCTCAGGCCTCCTCGTCGGCCGGCTGCCGTTCCGCCGGTACGGCGGGCGTGACCGGGTCGCTCGGCGCCTCCAGGGCCGCCGGGGCCGTGCCGCCGACCTCGGCGACGGGCTCCGACTGCTCCGGAGCCGGTGCCGGTACCGGTGCCGGAGCCGCCTCGGCCCGCGGCCGGTCGCTTCCGGCCGCCCGCTCGAAGAACCTCAGCATCTCCACCGGGAACGGCATGACCAGCGTCGAGTTCTTCTCGGCGGCCACCTCCACGACCGTCTGCAGCAGTCGCAGTTGCATCGCGGACGGCGTGCTGTCCATCGCCGACGCGGCCTGCGCCAGCTTCTGCGAGGCCTGCAGCTCACCGTCGGCGGTGATGATGCGCGCCCGGCGCTCACGGTCGGCCTCGGCCTGCCGCGCCATCGAGCGCTTCATCGACTCCGGCAGGGCGACGTCCTTGATCTCCACCCGGTCGATGTGGATACCCCACTCGACGGCCGGGGTGGCCAGCAGCAGCTCCAGGCCCTCGTGGATGGCCTCGCGCCCCGACAGCAGGTCGTCCAGCTCGCTCTTGCCGATCACCGAGCGCAGGGAGGTCTGCGCCACCTGCAACATGGCGAACTGGTAGTTCTGGACGTGCACCGTGGCCTTGATCGGGTCGATGACCCGGAAGTACAGCACCGCGTCCACCCGCACCGAGACGTTGTCCCGGGTGATGCCCTCCTGCGAGGGCACCGGCATGGTCACGACCTGCATGTTGACCTTGGTCATCCGGTCCATGAGCGGCACCAGCATGCGCGGCCCCGGCTGCTTGGCCTGCGGCCGCACCCGCCCGAAGCGGTAGACCACACCCCGCTCGTACTGCTTGATCACACGGAAACTGCTCTTGAGACCGCCCAGTCCGAGCACCACGGCGGCGATCGCGACCACGGCCGACACGGCTTCCATACCCATCCCCCTCATGTCCACGGCGCAGCGACGCTACTGCCCCACAGACGCCGGTGGAGAGGGTGCCGGATCAGCTCTTGACGATCTTTTGACGCAACTGCTCCCAGAGCTGCCGGACCTGGGGCTCCAGCGCCTCCAGCGGACCGTCGTTGTCGATGACCGCGTCGGCGACCGCCAGCCGCTGCTCGCGGGTGGCCTGGGCGGCCATCCGGGCACGGGCGTCGTCCTCGGTCATACCGCGAAGCCGCACCAGCCGGTCCAACTGGGTCTCCTGGGCGGCGTCCACCACCACGACCACGTCGTACAGCGGCGCCAGGTTGTTCTCCGCCAGCAGCGGGACGTCGTGCACGACGACGGCGTCGGGGCCGGCTGCACGCTCCAGCGCGGCGGAACGGTCGCGGACCAGCGGGTGGACGATCGCATTGAGCGCCCGCAGCCGCTCGGGGTCGGAGAAGACGATCCCGCCCAGCTTCGGCCGGTCCAGGCTGCCGTCGGCGGCCAGCACCTCCTCGCCGAACTCGGCGACCACCGCCGCCAGCCCCGGCGTGCCCGGCTCGACCACCTCGCGCGCGATCCGGTCGGCGTCGACCAGCACCGCCCCGTAGGAGGACAGCAGCCGTGACACCTCGCTCTTGCCCGCCCCGATCCCGCCCGTCAGCCCCACTTTGACCATGGCGCGAGACTACCGGTGCCCGGCGCCGCCGGTCGCACCCGGACCAGCCGGATCAGGAGCCGTCGTCCTCCCGGTCGGCCAGGAACCGCTCGAACTCGGCCGCCAGGTCGTCCGCCGACGGCAGCTCGACCGGTTCGGCGATCAGGTTCTCGCGGCTGCTGCCTCCCGCCAGCGCGTCGTACTGGTTCTCCAGACCCCGCACCACCGAGACCAGCTCCGCGTCGCCGTCCGCGACCTGCCGGTCGATCTCGGCGCGCACGGTGTGCGCCTCCATCCGCAGGGCGTGCGCCACCTGCGGGAGCACCAGGCCGGTGGCCGCCGTCAGCGCCTCCACAACGGCCAGCGCGGAGTCCGGGTAACCGGAACGCGCCAGGTAGTGCGGCACGTGCGCGGCCACGCCCAGCACGTCACGGCCGGCCTCCGCGAGCCGGAACTCGATCAGCGACTCGGCGCTGCTCGGCACCTGCGCCTCGTCGAACCAGCTGCGGTGCCCGGGCACCAGGTCCAGCCGGTTGCCGTGCGGCGTCATCCCCACCGGACGGGTGTGCGGCACGCCCATGGGGATGCCGTGGAAGTTGAACGCCAGGCGCACTCCCAGCCGCTCGACGATCTGCACCACCGCCGCGGCGAAGCGCTCCCACTCCACATCCGGCTCCTGGCCGGACAGCAGCAGGAACGGCGAGCCCGTGCTGTCGCGCACCAGGCGCAGCGCGATCTCCGGCGCGTCGTACGCCGTCCAGCGGTCCCGCTTGAAGGTCATCAGCGGACGGCGCGCCCGGTAGTCCACCAGCCGGTCGGCGTCGAAGCGCGCCACCAGCCGGTGCTCCTGCCGCTCCAGCAGCTCCTCGACGACCTGCGAGCCGGTCTCACCGGCGTCGATGTACCCGTCGAAGTGGTACAGCAGTACGGGCCCGGTCTCCCCGAACGCCTCGTCGACCGCCTCGGCCCCGCCCGGCTCGTATGCGTAAAGCCCCTGCGGATCCAGCACCGCGCACCCTTCTTTCTCTCCTGATCAACTTTCTGTGCAACGGACGGCACAGCCCGCGCATTCCCGCGCGGACCCGGCGACCGGTAAGGACCGGGCAACGCGGAAGGACCCGCCCTCCAGGGGAGAGCGGGTCCTTCCGTGGTGCGTGGGCGTCAGCCCTGCGATCAGCTCTGGCCGCCGGCCAGCTTCTCGCGGAGCGCGGCCAGCGCCTCGTCCGAGGCGAGCGCGCCGGACTGGTCGCCGGACTCCGAGGAGTACGAGCCACCGGCGGGCGCCGGAGCGGCCTCGCCGGCCGCGGCCGCAGCCTCGGCGTCGGCCTCGCGGGACTTGATGACCTGCGCCTGGTGCTGCTCGAAGCGGGCCTGCGCCTCGGCGTACTGGCGCTCCCACTCCTCGCGCTGCTTCTCGTAGCCCTCGAGCCAGTCGTTGGCCTCGGGGTCGAAGCCCTCGGGGTAGATGTAGTTGCCCTGGTCGTCGTAGGACGCGGCCATGCCGTAGAGGGTCGGGTCGAACTCGACCTGCTCCGGGTGGGCACCGAAGGACTCGTTGGCCTGCTTCAGCGAGAGGCTGATGCGACGACGCTCGAGGTCGATGTCGATGACCTTGACGAAGATCTCGTCGTTGACCTGGACGACCTGCTCCGGGATCTCCACGTGGCGCTCGGCCAGCTCGGAGATGTGGACCAGACCCTCGATGCCCTCGTCCACGCGGACGAACGCACCGAACGGCACCAGCTTGGTGACCTTGCCGGGGACGACCTGGCCGATCTGGTGGGTCCGGGCGAACTGCTGCCACGGGTCTTCCTGGGTCGCCTTCAGCGACAGGGAGACGCGCTCGCGGTCCATGTCGACGTCCAGGACCTCGACCGTGACCTCCTGGCCGACCTCGACGACCTCGGAGGGGTGGTCGATGTGCTTCCAGGACAGCTCGGACACGTGCACCAGGCCGTCCACGCCACCCAGGTCCACGAAGGCACCGAAGTTGACGATGGAGGAGACGACGCCGGAGCGCACCTGACCCTTCTGGAGGGTGGTGAGGAAGGTCTGGCGGACCTCGCTCTGGGTCTGCTCCAGCCAGGCGCGACGGGACAGGACCACGTTGTTGCGGTTCTTGTCCAGCTCGATGATCTTGGCCTCGAGCTCCTTGCCGACGTACGGCTGGAGGTCGCGGACACGGCGCATCTCGACCAGGGAGGCGGGGAGGAAGCCGCGGAGGCCGATGTCGAGGATGAGACCACCCTTGACGACCTCGATGACGGTACCGGTGACGATGCCGTCCTCTTCCTTGATCTTCTCGATCGTGCCCCAGGCGCGCTCGTACTGGGCGCGCTTCTTGGACAGGATCAGGCGGCCCTCCTTGTCCTCCTTCTGGAGGACCAGGGCCTCGATCTCGTCGCCCACGGCGACGACCTCGTTGGGGTCGACGTCGTGCTTGATCGAAAGCTCACGCGAGGGGATGACGCCCTCGGTCTTGTAGCCGATGTCGAGCAGGACCTCGTCCCGGTCGACCTTCACGATGACGCCGTCGACGATGTCGCCGTCGTTGAAGTACTTGATCGTCTCGTCGATCGCGGCGAGGAAGGCTTCCTCGGAACCGATGTCGTTGACCGCCACCTGCGGGGTGGTACGAGGGGCCTCGGTGCTGCTCGTCATTAGGAAAAGGGCTCCGGTACGGACATGAAGTCGTAGGTACTGCTACGCCGTAAGCCCGTTTCGCTCCTGCCGATTCCGGACAGCCCGCAAGGCCGAGAGGTTTACAACAGATGTGAGCGCAGCCTGCTCCGTCCGAGGCGCGCAGGCTCGCAGCGCAACTTGTAGCATACGGGGGCAGCCGGGCACGGTCAATGCGCGAAGGCCACACCGGGGGCGTAACACCCCTTACCGGGCACTGGCGCACGGACGTGCTGCGGCGACACCGCAGCCACAGGTCACCACAGAGGGTACGACGACCACAGCGATGATCCAAGCACCGGCCCCCCGGCCCGTCCCCGAAGAACCCGAGGCCACGCGCCGTGTCGCGGGCAGCACGGAGAGCAGTCGAGCCAACCGCGGATGGTGGGACCGCAACGCCGACGAGTACCAGAACGATCACGGCGAGTTCCTCGGCGACGCCGATTTCACATGGGGCCCGGAAGGAGTAACGGAGGACGACCTCCGCCTCCTCGGACCCACCGAGGACCTCCGGGGCGCGGCCGTCCTGGAGATCGGCGCCGGCGCCGCCCAGTGCTCCCGCTGGCTCGCCGCGCGCGGCGCCCGGCCCGTCGCCCTCGACCTCTCCCACCGCCAGCTCCAGCACGCCCGCCGCATAGACGACGCGCGCGCCGCGTCCTCCCCCGCCTCTCCCGTCCCCGCGTTCCCCCTCGTCCAGGCCGACGCCGGCGCCCTGCCCTTCGCCGACGCCTCCTTCGACCACGCCTGCTCCGCCTACGGCGCCCTGCCCTTCATCGCCGACACGGCCCACGTCATGCGCGAGGTCCGGCGCGTCCTGCGCCCCGGCGGCCGCTGGGTCTTCTCCGTCACGCACCCCATCCGCTGGGCCTTCCCCGACGAGCCCGGCCCCGAGGGGCTCACCGCCTCCGCCTCGTACTTCGACCGCACCCCCTACGTCGAGCAGGACGAGGCCGGGCACGCCGTCTACGTCGAGCACCACCGCACCCTCGGCGACCGCGTCCGCGAACTCGCCGCCGCCGGCTTCCACCTCGTCGACCTCGTCGAACCCGAGTGGCCCGACTGGAACACCGGGGAATGGGGCGGCTGGTCCCCGCTGCGCGGCCGGATCATCCCCGGCACCGCGATCTTCGTCTGCGTCGCCGCATGACCCGCCGGCCCGCGGGCACCCGCGAGGACGCCCTCGCCGCCCTCCCGGTGCGCACCGCCCTGCCGGCCCTCCGCGACGCCCTCGCCGGACACGGCTGCGCCGTCCTCGCCGCCCCGCCCGGCACCGGCAAGACCACGCTCGTCCCGCTCGCCCTGGCCGGGCTCCTCGACGACGGCCGCCCCACCCGCCCCGTCCTCGTCGCGGAACCGCGTCGCATGGCCGCCAGGGCCGCCGCCCGCCGCATGGCCTGGCTGCTCGGCGAGGAGACCGGCGGCCGGGTCGGCTACACCGTGCGCGGCGACCGCAAGGTCTCCCCCGGCACCGTCGTCGAGGTCGTCACCACCGGCGTCCTCCTCCAGCGGCTCCAGCGCGACCAGGAACTCCCCGGCACCGGCACCGTCCTCCTCGACGAATGCCACGAACGCCACCTGGACGCCGACACCGCGATGGCCTTCCTGCTCGACGTACGCGCCGCCCTCCGCCCCGACCTGCGCATCGTCGCCGCCTCCGCCACCACCGACGCCGGCGCCTGGTCCCGGCTGCTCGGCGACGCACCCGTCGTCCACGCCGAAGGCCGCACCCACCCCGTCACCGTCACCCACGTACCCCCGCCGCACGGCATCCGCCCGCCGCACGGCATGCGCGTCGACCCCGCCTTCCTCGACCACGTCGCCGCCACCGTCCGCACCGCCCTGCGCACGGCGGACGGCGACGTCCTCTGCTTCCTCCCCGGCACCGGCGAGATCGCCCGGGTCGCCGGGGTGCTCGGCGGGGTCGACGCCGACGTCCTCCAGCTCCACGGCCAGGCGCCCGCCGCCGTCCAGGACGCCGTGCTCCGCGGCGGCGACGGCAGCCGGCGCCGTGTGGTGCTCTCCACCTCCGTCGCCGAGTCCAGCCTCACCGTGCCCGGCGTCCGTGTCGTCGTCGACTCCGGCCTGGCCCGCGAATCCCGCACCGACCACGCCCGCGGACTCGGCTCCCTCACCACCGTGCGGGCCTCGCTCGCCACCGCCGCACAGCGCGCCGGACGCGCCGGACGGGAAGCCCCCGGCGCCGCCTACCGCTGCTGGAGCGAAGCCGAGGACACCGCCCGACCGCGCTTCCCCTCACCCGAGATCGCCGTCGCCGACCTCACCGGATTCGCCCTGCAGACCGCCGCCTGGGGGGACCCGGACGCCACCGGACTCGCTCTCCTCGACCCGCCTCCGCCCGGCGCCCTCGCCGCCGCCCGTGACGTCCTCACCGCCGTCGGCGCCACCCGCCCCGACGGCCGCACCACCGACCGCGGCGGCCGCATGGCCCGCATCGGCCTCCACCCGCGTCTCGCCCGCGCCCTCCTCGACGGCGCCCCCCGGGTCGGCACCCGGCGCGCCGCCGACATCGTCGCCCTCATCGCCGAGCAGCCCCCGCGCGACTACGGCGACGACCTCACCGCGGCCTGGCGCACCGCCCGCCGCGCCCACGACGGCTACGCCGACCGCTGGCGCCGCGAAGCCCGCCGCCTGTCCGCCGCGGCCCCCGGCCATCCGGTCACCGGCCTCACCGACGACACCGCCGCCGGCCTCGTCACCGCCCTGGCCTTCCCCGAACGCGTCGCCCGCCGCCGCGGCACCGGCGCCGGCTATCTGATGGTCTCCGGCACCGCCGCCGACCTCGCCGACGGCACCCGCCTCGGCGCCCCCGGCTGGCTCGCGGTGGCCGTCGCCGACCGCCCGGCGGGCTCCCCCTCCGCCCGCGTTCGCCTCGCCGCCGTCATCGACGAGGACACCGCCCGCGCCGCCGCGGCACCGCTGCTCACCGAAACCGACGAGGTCACCTGGGCGGACGGCGACATCGCCGCCCGCCACGCCGTACGCCTCGGCGCGGTCGAGATCACCGCGCGCCCCATCGCCGACCCCGATCCCGCGCTGCTGCGCGCCGCGCTCCTCGACGGCCTGCGCCGCGAAGGACTGGGCCTGCTGAAGTGGACCCGGGACGCCGACGCCCTCCGGCAGCGCCTCGCCTTCCTCCACCGCGAACTCGGCGCCCCCTGGCCCGATGTCTCCGACGAGGCCCTGCTGTCCCGTACGGACGACTGGCTCGCCCCCGAGCTCGCGGGCGCCCGCCGCCGCGCCGACCTCGCTCGCGCCGACGCCGCCACGGCGCTGAACCGGCTCCTGCCCTGGGCCACCGGCGAGGCCGCCCGCCTCGGCGAACTCGCCCCCGAACGTGTGGAGATCCCGTCCGGCTCCAAGGTCCGCGTCTCCTACGACGGCGACCGTCCCGTCCTCGCCGCCAAGCTCCAGGAACTCTTCGGCTGGACCGCCACCCCGCGCATCGCCGGCGGCCGCGTCCCCCTCCTCGTCCACCTGCTGTCCCCCGCCGGCCGGCCTGCCGCCGTCACCGCCGACCTGGCCTCGTTCTGGCGCGACGGCTACCGCGCCGTCCGCGCGGAACTGCGCGGCCGCTACCCCAAGCACCCCTGGCCGGAGGACCCCACGACGGCGGTCGCCACCCGGCACACCACAGCGCGGCTCGATACGCCGGGCCGATGAGGAGCGGGCGTCTCCCGAGCGGCGGGACATCTCGGTATTCCAGCGACATTCGGGCAAGCGGACCGGAAACAGGCGCACGGCTCGAATACGCGGTGAAGGCTCGCGGATGAGCTGCGAAGTTTTGCTCAGCCCGGGCCGATGAAGATCGCCGCGAAGGCGGATGGCCTTCGTTTCGAAGGGAATGTGCCCCGGGTGGGACTCGAACCCACACTGTACGCTGTTTGAGAGCGCTGCCTCATGCCAATTGGGCTACCGGGGCCTTGGAAGTGAAGGCCGCCGCCTCCCCTCCGTGCTCCAACCATACCGGAGATAGGTAGGCTCTTGGGGCAGCACCTGCCTTGGAACGAGGAGTCCCGTGAGCGCCGCCGAGCCCGTTGACGAGCAGTCGCACGTACCGCCGCAGACCACCCGTGTGGTGATCGCCGAGGACGAGGCTCTGATCAGGCTCGACCTCAAGGAGATGCTCGAGGAGGAGGGCTACTCCGTCGTCGGGGAGGCGGGGGACGGCGAGACGGCCGTGAAGCTCGCCGAGGAACTCCGGCCCGACCTCGTGATCCTCGATGTGAAGATGCCCGTGCTCGACGGGATCTCCGCCGCCGAGCGGATCGCCAAGGAGAAGATCGCGCCGGTGCTCATGCTGACCGCCTTCTCGCAGCGCGAGCTGGTGGAGCGGGCCCGGGACGCGGGCGCCATGGCCTACCTGGTGAAGCCGTTCAGCAAGAGCGACGTCGTGCCGGCGATCGAGATGGCGGTGTCGCGGTTCACGGAGCTGCGGGCGCTGGAGGACGAGATCGCGGACCTGAGTCTGCGGCTGGAGACGCGGAAGCTGGTGGACCGCGCGAAGAGCGTTCTGCAGACGAAGTACGGGCTGACGGAGCCGGCCGCGTTCCGCTGGATCCAGAAGACGTCGATG
Organism: Streptomyces sp. NPDC001070; assembly: GCF_053598835.1. Classification (NCBI taxonomy): domain Bacteria; kingdom Bacillati; phylum Actinomycetota; class Actinomycetes; order Kitasatosporales; family Streptomycetaceae; genus Streptomyces; species Streptomyces sp. NPDC001070. The sequence continues at coordinate 111,129 of NZ_JBSFLB010000025.1, read as the reverse complement.
GACCGTCGCATGACGATGCAGGCGGTGGCGCAGGCCGTGCTGGACGAGGTGGACGGCGCCGCCAAGTAGCGCCGCCGGGATCGCGTCGGCCGGGTCAGGCCGAGTGGTCCGGCCAATCACGCCGTGGCAAGGGGATGTCCGCTGTGGGCATCCCCTTGTCGTTGGTGACGACGAGGCGGTCGACGGCGGCGCCCCTGGGGATGTCGAACCAGAGGTCGTACTCGGCGCTGTCGTGCGCGCCGATGTCGACGGTCAGGGGCTGGCGCTTGATCTGCATGGCCTCCCAGTCCATGGAGTGCCGGCTGCCGTCGGTGAGGGCGAGCCTCTGCAGGTCGTTGTCGAGGCGCGCGCTGACGGAGTCGTCGACCGTGACGGTGACGCGGATGCGGCACAGGCGGCCCTTGGCGGGGTGCTCGGCGTGCGTGCCGACGATGACGGCGATGCCGCAACGGAGCGCGAGGGCGCGGAATTCGAGGTTCCCGGTGTGCACGGGGGGTGCGTCGAGGGGGATTTCGAGCTGCCGGAGGGCTTGCCCGGCCGCGGGCGGGGAAGGGGAGGGCCATATCGCCGCGGCGGTGAGGGCGGCTACCGTGATTCCGGCCAGCGCTCCGGCCAGCGCGGCCACGACCGGCCGGCGGGCCAACCGCCACACAAGAGCGCCAAATCGGACTATTGTCTCCATCTCTCCCCCTCGGGTCGTCCGGTTACCGGTAAGGACCGTTCTGTTTCCGGCACATGACCGAGGTCACCGTCCGATCACATATCTTCCGACGACCTATCTGTGCGCCTGATCAGCGGATTACATTCCCGCCAACCCGCGTGGCGTTCACGCGGTCGCAATCCGGAGGGCCTACGGCCCGCCGACAGTAATCTCATTGGGCGGCTCCAGGGGGTCGTAGTGCTCAACAAGAAGCTCGTCAAGCTTGCTATTCCGGTGGCCGTTGGCGCTCTTGCGCTCACCGCGTGCGGTGGCAGCAAGGACGACAGCGGCAATGGCGGCGGCAAGCCGACGTTCTCCATCGGCTTCCAGGGTCCGCTGTCCGGCGACAACAGCGCGCTGGGCATCAACGAGGACAACGGCCTGAAGCTGGCCGTGGACGAGGCCAACGCGAAGGGCGACCTGCCCTTCACGCTGAAGGTCGCGGACGGCGACGACCAGGGTCTGCCGGACCAGGCGCCCGCCGCCGCTCAGAAGCTCATCGGCGACAAGAGCGTCGTCGCGGTGGTCGGCCCCGCCTTCTCGGGTCCGACCAAGGCCTCGGGTCAGCTGTACGCCCAGGCGCAGCTCGCCGCGGTCACGCCGTCGGCGACCAACCCGGGTCTGACCTCGCTCGGCTTCTCCTCGTTCCTGCGCGGCGCGCCGAACGACAACGAGCAGGGTGCCGGCATGGCCGAGTACCTGTCGAAGAAGGAGAAGGCCAAGAAGGTCTTCGTCATCGACGACAAGAGCGAGTACGGCGTCGGCCTGGCCGAGGTCGCCATCAAGAGCCTCAAGGACGCGGGCGTCACGGTCGTGACCGACAGCGTCCCGGCCAAGACCCCGGACTACACCGCGGCTGCCACCAAGGTCGTCAACTCCAAGGCCGACGCGCTGATTTACGCGGGTTACTACGCCGACCTGGCGCCGTTCGCCAAGAAGCTGGTCGACGGCGGCTTCAAGGGCATCGGCATCTCGGGTGACGGCTCCAACGACGCGAAGTTCGTCGAGCTGGCCGGCCCCGCCGCCGACAAGTGGTTCCTGACCTGCCCGTGCACCGACGCGACGAAGAACACCAACACCAAGGCGTTCACCGAGGCGTACACCAAGAAGTTCAACACGGCCCCGGGCACCTACTCGGCCGAGTCGTACGACATCGGGAACCTGATCATCTCCGAGATGAAGAAGCTCGGTAAGGACGTCACCCGCGACAAGCTGCTGGCGGCCCTGAAGGTCGTCAACTACAAGGGTCTGACCAAGGAGTTCGCCTTCGACGACAAGGGCGAGCTGAAGACCAAGAACGTGTACCTGTACCAGGTCGCCGACGGCAAGATCGGCTACCTGGGTGACGTGGCCACCCTCAGCAACGGCTGATACGGCAACTGACACCTGAGGTGGGGGGCGTGGGGCGCGGCACGGAATCCGGCCGCCGCCCCGCGCTCCCCATCGCTGTGTCGAACGCGACTTCGCCGCCCTTCACCGGCTTCAGCAAGGATTCCCACGCACCATGAATCTCTTCCACAACTTCTGGGACTACTTCATCCCAGGCTTGACGACGGGCTCCATGTACGCCGTCATCGCGATCGGGTACACCCTGGTCTACGGCGTCCTCCAGCTCATCAACTTCGCGCACAGCGAGGTCTTCATGATGGGCGGCTTCGGCTCGCTCGTCGTTCTCTCCGAGCTCGCTCCCCAGAATCCTCACGGCTTCACCTCCGTGACCTGGGTGATCGTCGGCATGATCGCCGGCGCTCTGGTCGGAGCGCTGACCGCGTTCGGGCTGGAGAAGGCGGCCTACAAGCCGCTCCGCAAGCGCAATGCCCCGAAGCTGGTCTTCCTGATCAGCGCCATCGGTGCGTCGTTCTTCCTGTACAACCTGGCGGGCAAGCTGTGGGGCCGCAACCCTGTGCCGATGCCGGACCTGTACACCAACGGTGAGGTCTTCAGCGTCTTCGGCACTCCGGTGAAGATCACTCAGCTGATCATCATCGGTTCCGCGGTGGCGATGATGATCGGCCTGGACCTGGTGGTCAACCGTACGAAGATGGGTGCGGGCATCCGGGCCGTCGCGCAGGACGCGGAGACGGCCGGCCTGATGGGCGTCGACATCGACAAGATCATCTCCCGTACCTTCATCATCGGCGGTCTGCTGGGTGGCGCGGCCGGCTTCCTGTACGGCTTCGGCATCGCCGGCCAGGTCTGGTTCACGGTGGGCTTCCTGCCGGGCATCAAGGCCTTCGCGGCGGCGGTGCTGGGCGGCATCGGCAACATCCGTGGTGCGATGCTGGGCGGTCTGCTGCTGGGCATCGTCGAGAACCTGAGTTCTCCGGTCTTCGGCACCGAGTGGATCGACGTGACCGCGTTCGTGGTCCTCATCCTGGTGCTGATGTTCCGTCCGACGGGCATCATGGGCGAGCGTCTGGGGAGGTCGGCATGAGCAACGCGACCGCTGCCAAGTCCTTCTCGGTGGACGTGGCGAAGCTGCGCCGCCGGGCCTGGTACCAGGAGCCCCGCTGGGTGCGCCTGTTCGGCATGCTGGTGCTGGGCTTCGGCCTGGCCCTGATGACGGGTGACGACGGCAACCCGGCCGAGAAGCTCTCGGCGTTCACGGGGGCGTTCGAGTCGGCGCGGCTGTGGATCTGCCTGGTCGTCATGGTCGTCGTGTGGGCGGTGGCCGAGTTCGGCGCCCCGGTCCGCGACGTCGCGCGCAAGGCGACGGCGGGTGTCTCCCGGGCGACCGCCCCGGTGAAGAAGGCGTACGCGTCCAACCGCTGGCTGAAGCTGGCCGCCCTTGTCCTCCTGCTGGTGGCCGCGATCGTGATCCCCGCCAACGCCAGCGTGGAGTGGCAGGAGATCCTGGTCAGCCAGATGGGCATCTACATGATCATCGCGGTCGGCCTGAACGTGGTGGTCGGCTGGGCCGGTCTGCTGGACCTGGGCTTCATCGCCTTCTACGCGATCGGCGCGTACTCCTGCGCCTACTGGACCGGCCACATGCCGGTGAAGCCGCCGTTCACGGTGAGCGCCCTGGAGTCGATCCCGTTCGCGATCGCCACCTGCCTGGTCGCGGGTGTGCTGCTGGGCGGTCCGACGCTGCGGCTGCGCGGCGACTACCTCGCGATCGTGACCCTGGGCTTCCACGAGATCGTGTACCTCGTCGCGAAGAACTCGGACGGCTTCACCGGCGGCACGCGCGGTGTCTTCGGCATCCCGAGCCCCGAGATCCACATCGGCCCGATCGACTACGTGTGGCACACGTTCGACCCGCTGCCGTACTGGTACCTGCTGCTGTTCTTCCTGGCGGTGCTGGTCTTCCTGTACAACCGGCTGGAGCACTCGCGCATCGGCCGCACCTGGACGGCGATCCGCGAGGACGAGGTGGCGGCGGCCGCGACCGGCATCAACACGGTGCGCTACAAGCTGCTGGCGTTCGCGATCGGTGCGTCCACCTCGGGTCTGGCCGGCGTGGTGTACGCCAGCAAGGTCGGCTTCATCAACCCGGAGAACTTCACCATCGTGTGGTCGGTGCTCGCGCTGGCCTACGTGGTCTTCGGCGGCATGGGCTCGATCTCGGGTGTGCTCTTCGGCGCGGCCCTGCTGGTGTGGCTGCCGAACGCGCTGAAGGACTACGTGCCTCCGGCCGACCGCTTCATCTACCTGGGTGCGCTGCTCGTCATCATGATGATCTTCCGTCCGCAGGGTGTGATCCCCTCCCGCCGCAGGCAGCGCGAGCTGCACATGGCGGAGGCGGGCATCGGTGACGCCGATGCGATGACCGAGCCGACGGGAGGCGTGAAGTCGTGAACGCGGTGAAGGACGCGGGCGCACGGCCCGCTCAGACCGGTGACACGGTGCTGCAGGCCCGTGGTGTAACACTGCGGTTCGGTGGTCTCACCAGCCTGTCGGACGTCAGCGTGACGATGCGGCGCGGCGAGATCCTCGCGGTGATCGGCCCGAACGGCGCGGGCAAGACCTCGCTGTTCAACTCCCTGACGGGCGTGTACGTCCCGCAGGAAGGCGTGATCACCTTCCACGAGGAGGGCGGCGCGGAGCGCAAGCTGCTGGGTACCAAGCCGTACCTGGTGAACCGTTACGGTGTGGCCCGCACGTACCAGAACATCCGGCTCTTCGGCGCGCTGACGGCGCTGGAGAACATCAAGATCGCGGCGGAGTCGCGGCAGAAGTCGGGACCGATCTCGATCATGCTGGGCCTGCCGTGGGCACGCCGGGACGAGAAGGCGAGTGACAAGCGGGCCCAGGAGCTGCTGGCGTACGTGGGCATGGCGGGCAAGCACAACGAGCTCGCCGCCAGCCTGTCCTACGGCGACCAGCGGCGTCTGGAGATCGCCCGCGCACTGGCGACCGACCCGAAGGTGCTGCTGCTCGACGAGCCGGCGGCCGGTACGAACCCGACGGAGAAGCTGGAGCTGGAGCAGCTGATCCGCCGGATCAACCGGGAGCTGGGCATCAGCGTGCTGCTGATCGAGCACGACATGAAGCTCGTCATGTCGGTCGCGGACCGCGTCATGGTGCTGAACTTCGGCAAGGTGATCGCCGAGGGTCTGCCCGAGGAGGTGCAGCGCGATCCCGCGGTGATCGAGGCGTACCTGGGTTCGGCCGACGAGGAGGCCGTGGAGGCCGTCGCGGAGATGGTGGAGATCGCCGAGGCGCACCACGCGGCCGACGCACATGAGGTCCCCGCCCCGCGTGAGTCCGAGGAGGAGGGCCGATGACCGAGGCCGCCAACTTCGAGAAGGCGACGGGTGGTTCCGTCGCCGAGGCGCCGGCGATGCTGGAGCTGGTCGACCTGCAGGTGTTCTACGGCGCCATCCAGGCGCTCAAGGGCATCAATGTGACGGTCCGGCAGGGTGAGGTCGTGGCCCTGCTCGGCGCGAACGGCGCCGGCAAGACCACCACCCTGCGCACGATCTCCGGTCTGCTGCAGCCCCGCCACGGCGAGGTGCGGCTGGGCGGGGAGCGGATCGACGGCGTTCCCGCGCACAAGGTCGTGGAGCTCGGCATCGGGCAGTCCCCGGAGGGCCGCCGGGTCTTCCCGGTGATGACCGTGCTGGAGAACCTGGAGATGGGCGCTTACCGGTTCAAGGGAGTCCCGAAGGACGACCTGGACCGCGTGCTCACCCTCTTCCCGCGCCTGGCGGAGCGGCGTTCGCAGCTGGCGGGCACCCTGTCCGGCGGTGAGCAGCAGATGCTGGCCATCGGCCGGGCACTGATGGGCCGCCCGAACCTGCTGCTGCTCGACGAGCCGTCGATGGGTCTGGCGCCGCTGATCGTCCAGCAGATCTTCGAGATCATCAAGGAGATCAACGACCAGGGCACCACCGTGCTGCTGGTCGAGCAGAACGCCTCCCAGGCGCTGCAGCTGGCCGACCGCGGCTACGTCCTGGAGACGGGCGAGATCGTCATGGAGGACGAGGCGTCGCGTCTGCTGTCCGACCCGCGCGTGCGTGCCGCCTACCTCGGTGAGGGCGCGGCATAGCGTCCGGCGTCACCTGACACGAAGAACCGCCCCCGGAGGATTCCGGGGGCGGTTCTTCGTGTGAGTGCCGCATGCGCCGTGCGTGCCCGTCAGGGGGCGGCGGTGCCCGGGGTGGCGGGGCGCAGCATGCAGGTGAGGCGGGCGGAGCAGACGCGGCGGTCCTGCTCGTCGCTGATGACGATCTCGTAGGTCGCGGAGGACCGGCCGCGGTGGACGGGGGTGGCGACCCCGGTCACCTGGCCGGAGCGCAGGCCGCGGTGGTGGGTGCAGTTGAGGTCGACGCCGACGGCGATCTTGCTGGGACCGCCGTGCAGCATGGCGCCGATGGAGCCGATGGTCTCCGCCAGGACGGCGGAGGCGCCGCCGTGGAGGAGCCCGTACGGCTGGGTGTTGCCCTCGACGGGCATGGTGCCCACGACGCGCTCCGCGGACGCCTCGACGATCTCGATGCCCATGCGGGAACCGAGGTGACCGGCGGAGAACAGCGCCACCAGGTCGACGCCGAGTCCCGCGTACTGCTCGATGACCTCGGGGGAGAAAAGGCTGGTGGTGGTGGTGGGCTCGCCCATGGACGGTGGCTCCGATCGTCGTCGTTCGGTGTACTGGCCCGTTTTCTACCGGACGGTCACTGGGAACCGCCGGGCGGGGTGGTCTGTTCCAGCCTGACGACGACGGACTTGGACGCCGGGGTGTTGCTGGTGTCGGCGGTGTGGTCGAGCGGGACCAGCACATTGGTCTCGGGGTAGTAGGCGGCGGCGCAGCCGCGGGCGGTCGGGTAGTGGACCACCCGGAAGCCGTCGGCGCGGCGTTCGCTGCCGTCGGTCCATTCGCTGACGAGGTCGGCGTAGGAGCCGTCGGGGAGACCGAGGGCGGCGCCGTCGTCGGGGTTGACCAGGACGACGCGGCGGCCGCCCTTGATGCCGCGGTAGCGGTCGTCGAGGCCGTAGATGGTGGTGTTGTACTGGTCGTGCGAGCGCAGCGTCTGCAGCAGCAGCCGGCCCTCGGGCACGCGGGGGTACTCCAGGGGGGCGTCGGTGAAGTTGGCCAGCCCGGTGGCGGTGGGGAAGCTGCGGGAGTCGCGGGGGGCGTGCGGGAGGGTGAAGCCGCCCGGGCGGCGCACCTTGGCGTTGAAGTCGTCGAAGCCGGGGATCACCCGGGAGATGCGGTCGCGGATCGCGTCGTAGTCGCCCTCGAGCTCCTGCCAGGGCACGCGGCTGCCGGGGCCGAGGACGGCGCGGGCGAGGCGGCAGATGATGGCCGGCTCGGACAGCAGCAGGGGGCTCGCGGGCTCCAGGCCGCCGCGGGATGCGTGGACCATGCCCATGGAGTCCTCGACGGTGACGAACTGCTCGCCGGTCGCCTGGACGTCCTTCTCGGTGCGGCCGAGGGTGGGCAGGATCAGGGCGCGGGCCCCGGTGACCACGTGGGAGCGGTTGAGCTTGGTGGACACGTGGACGGTGAGGCGGGCACGGCGCATGGCGGCCTCTGTGACGTCGGTGTCGGGTGAGGCGGCGACGAAGTTGCCGCCCATGGCGAAGAAGACCTTGGCGTCGCCGTCGCGGAGTGCGCGGATGGCGGCGACGGTGTCCAGGCCGTGCTCGCGGGGCGGGGCGAAGCCGAACTCCTTCTCCAGGGCGTCGAGGAAGGCGGGGGCTGGCTTCTCGTAGATGCCCATGGTGCGGTCGCCCTGGACGTTGCTGTGCCCGCGCACGGGGCACACGCCGGCGCCGGGACGGCCGATGTTGCCGCGCAGCAGGAGGAAGTTGACGACCTCCTTGATGGTGGGCACGGAGTGCTTGTGCTGGGTGAGGCCCATGGCCCAGCAGACGATGACGCTCTTGGCCTCGAGCACCATGGCGATCAGCCGGTCGATGTCGGACTGCGGCAGCCCGGTCGCGCGCAGCACCTCGTCGGTGTCGGTGGCGCGGGCGGCGGTGGCGAAGTCCTGGAAGCCGTGGGTGTGCTCGTCGATGAAGGCGTGGTCGAGGACGGTGTCGGGGGCCTCGTCCTCGGCCTCCAGCAGGGCCTTGTTGAGGGCGCGGAAGAGGGCCTGGTCGCCGCCGAGCCGGATCTGCAGGAAGAGGTCGGCCAGCGGGGTGCCGCCGCCGGCGAGGCCCTTGGGGGTCTGCGGGTTCTTGAACCGCTGCAGGCCGGCCTCGGGAAGCGGGTTGATCGTGACGATCCGCGCCCCGCTCGACTTGGCCTTCTCCAGGGCGGCGAGCATGCGCGGATGGTTGGTGCCGGGGTTCTGCCCGGCGACGATGATCAGGTCGGCGCGGTGGAGGTCCTCCAGCAGGACGCTGCCCTTGCCGATGCCTATGGTCTCCGCGAGCGCGGAGCCCGACGACTCGTGGCACATGTTGGAGCAGTCGGGCAGGTTGTTGGTGCCGAACTCACGGGCGAAGAGCTGGTAGAGGAAGGCGGCCTCGTTGCTGGTGCGTCCGGAGGTGTAGAACAGGGCCTCGTCGGGACCCGCCAGACCGGTCAGCTCGTCGGCGACGATCTCGAAGGCGCGCTCCCAGGGGACGGGCTCGTAGTGCTCGGCGCCGTCGGGCAGGTACATGGGCTGGGTGAGGCGGCCCTGCTGGCCGAGCCAGTAGCCGCTGCGGCGGGCGAGGTCGGCGACGGAGTGCGCGGCGAAGAAGTCCGGGGTGACGCGGCGCAGCGTGGCTTCCTCGGCGACGGCCTTCGCGCCGTTCTCGCAGAACTCGGCGGTGTGCCGGCGCTCGGGCTCGGGCCAGGCGCAGCCGGGGCAGTCGAAGCCGTCCTTCTGGTTGACCTTGAGGAGGGTGAGGGCGGTGCGGCGCACGCCCATCTGCTGCTGCGCGATGCGGAGGGTGTGGCCGACGGCCAGGACCCCGGCAGCGGCCTGCTGCGGGGAGCCGACCTCGGGTGCGTCCTGGACGGGATCGCCTACGGGTGCTTTGCCTGCCATGGATCCGATCCTGCCACGGGACGACTACGGACCGGCAGTGTCGGTGGGGCGTGGGAGGATCGGGGACGTGGCAGCAAAGGCAGAGAAGACGAGCGCAGCGACCGGCACGGCACCCCAGGGGGGTGAGCGGCCCCGGTTGCTCCTGCTGGACGGGCATTCGCTGGCGTACCGGGCGTTCTACGCGCTGCCGGTGGAGAACTTCAACACCACCACCGGTCAGCCGACGAACGCGGTGTACGGCTTCGCGTCGATGCTGGCGAACACGTTGCGTGACGAGCAGCCGACGCATCTGGCGGTCGCGTTCGACGTCTCGCGGCGCACGTGGCGCCTGGAGGAGTTCCCGGAGTACAAGGCGACCCGGTCCTCGACGCCGGACGAGTTCCGCAGCCAGGTGGCGCTGATCGGCGAGCTGCTGGACACGATGCACGTGCAGCGCTTCGCCACCGAGGGCTACGAGGCGGACGACGTGATCGCCACGCTGGCGACGCAGGCGGAGGCGCTGGGGTACGAGGTGCTGATCGTCACCGGCGACCGCGACTCCTTCCAGCTGGTCTCGGACCACGTCACGGTGCTGTACCCGACGAAGGGCGTCTCCGAGCTGACCCGGTTCACCCCGGAGAAGGTCGTGGAGAAGTACGGGCTGACCCCGGTGCAGTATCCGGACTTCGCGGCGCTGCGCGGCGACCCGTCGGACAATCTCCCGGGCATCCCCGGCGTCGGGGAGAAGACCGCGGCGAAGTGGATCAACCAGTTCGGGTCGTTCGCGGAACTCGCCGAGCGCGCGGACGAGGTGAAGGGCAAGGCGGGCGAGAACCTCCGCGCCCACCTGGAGTCGGTCAAGCTGAACCGCCGGCTGACGGAGCTGGTGCGGGACGTGGAGCTGCCGTGCGGGCCGCCGGAGCTGGCGCGGCAGCCGTACGACCGGGACGCGCTGAACGTGGTGCTGGACACCCTGGAGTTCCGCCACCCCAACTTCCGGGAGCGGCTGTTCGCGGCCGACCCGGGGGCGGAGCAGGGCGAGCCGGAGGTCGCCGGCGGCGTGGCCGTCGAGGGCCGGGTGCTGGCCGCGGGCGAGCTGGCGGGCTGGCTCGCCGAGCACGCCGGCGGTCCGCTGGGCGTGGCGACGGTCGACGCGTGGGCTCTGGGCGCGGGCAGCGTGTCCGAGGTGGCGCTGGCGACGGCGCAGGGTCCCGCGGCGTGGTTCGCCCCGTCCGTGCTGGACGAGAAGGACGAGCGGGCCTTCGCGGCGTGGCTCGCGGACGCCGCCCGGCCGAAGGTGCTGCACAACGCCAAGAACGTGATGCGCGTCTTCGCCGAGCACGGCTGGAGCGTGGACGGCGTCACCATGTGCACGGCGCTCGCGGCGTATCTGGTGAAGCCCGGCCGCCGCTCGTTCGACCTCGACGCGCTGTCCGTGGAGTACCTGGGCCGGGAACTGGCCCCGGCGGGCGGCGAGGACGGCCAGTTGGCCTTCGGCGCCGACGAGGAGGCCGAGGCGGACGCCCTGATGGTGCAGGCGCGCACCGTGCTTGACCTGGGGGAGGCGTTCGCGGGGCGGCTGGAGCAGGACGGCGCGCTGCGACTGCTGCGCGAGGTGGAGCTGCCGACCTCCGCGCTGCTGGCGCGGATGGAGCGCGCGGGCATCGCCGCGGATCGCGAGCATCTGGAGCGCCTGGAGCAGCGGTTCGCCGGCGAGGTGCAGCTGGCGGTGAAGGAGGCGCACGCCGCGGTCGGACACGAGTTCAACCTGGGCTCACCCAAGCAGCTGCAGGAGGTCCTCTTCGGCGAGCTGGGACTGCCCAAGACGAAGAAGACCAAGACGGGTTACACCACCGACGCCGACGCCCTGGCGTGGCTGGCGGCGCAGACCGAGCACGAGCTGCCGGTGATCATGCTGCGGCACCGGGAGCAGGCGAAGCTGCGGGTGACGGTGGAGGGCCTGATCAAGACGGTCGCTCCCGACGGCCGGATCCACACCACGTTCAGCCAGATCGTGGCGGCCACCGGACGGCTGTCGTCGACCGACCCCAATCTGCAGAACGTGCCGGTGCGCACCGACGAGGGCCGGGCGATCCGCCGCGGCTTCGTCGTCGGCGAGGGGTACGAGTCGCTGCTCACCGCCGACTACAGCCAGATCGAACTGCGGGTGATGGCCCACCTGTCGGAGGACGAGGGGCTGATCGCGGCCTTCGACTCGGGCGAGGATCTGCACACCACCGTCGGCAGTTACGTCTTCTCGGTGCCGCCGGAGCAGGTGGACGCCGAGATGCGCCGGAAGATCAAGGCCATGTCGTACGGGCTGGCGTACGGGCTGTCCGCGTTCGGGCTGTCGCAGCAGTTGGGCATCGAGGCGGCCGAGGCACGCGGTCTGATGGAGACGTACTTCGAGCGGTTCGGCGGGGTGCGGGACTATCTGCAGCGCGTGGTGGAGGAGGCCCGGGTCACGGGCTACACCGAGACGCTGATGGGCCGCCGCCGCTATCTTCCGGACCTCAACAGCGACAACCGCCAGCGCCGCGAGATGGCCGAGCGGATGGCGCTCAACGCGCCGATCCAGGGCTCGGCCGCCGACATCGTCAAGATCGCGATGCTGAAGGTGGACGCGGCGCTGGCGGAGGCGGGGCTGCGGTCCCGGCTGCTGCTCCAGGTGCACGACGAAATCGTGGTCGAGGTCGCCCCCGGCGAGCGGGCGGCGGTGGAGGAGCTGGTCCGTCGCGAGATGGCCGCGGCCTACCCGTTGCGGGCGCCGTTGGACGTCTCCGTGGGCGTCGGGCCGGACTGGGAGTCGGCCGCCCACTGACCGGCCGTTCCCCGGCCGTCGCGGCGCGCGGTGCGGTGCGTGAGGTGCACCGCGCCGGCGCAGGCCGCGGCGGCCAGGGCGAGTCCCGCGCCGGCGCCGAAGAGCCCGGCCGGGATGATCCCGGGGGCGTCCCCTGTCGCCTCGTACCACTGTCCGGCCCGTACGGCGGCTCCGGCGGCCGTGGTGACGCCGATGACGGCCAGGGCGAGCCGGCGGGTGCGGCGGGTCAGCCGGGGCAGTGGGGCAGGGCGCTTTTCGGCCGGTTCCGGGGTGGTCCGCAGGGCGCGCAGCCCGTACCAGGTCAGCAGGGCCAGGGCCACGGCCGAGCTTCCGTATTGCGCGTATTTGTGCAGTGCCGTGCCGTGCACGTCGTGGTCGAGCACGGGCAGCAGGCGGACGCCCCACCGGCCGGGGTGGGTGAAGGCGTCCCAGACCACGTGGGTCGTCGCCCCGGCCACTGTGGACGCCCAGAAGGCCGCGGCGGAGCGCACCGAGGGCCGCCACCGGTCGCCGCAGCCCGTCAGCGCGGCGATCCGGCCCCGCCGGCGCTCGGGCAGCAGCGCCACGAGCGGGCCGCGCAGCACCGCCCAGCCGCCCACCAGCCCGGCGGCGACGACCGGATCCACGAGTGCGACGCCCAGCGGGGCGTGGGTCACCTGCCCGTAGCCGAAGAGGCCCGGCACCAGCGAATCGGCGAAGAAGGGCACGTCGGGGGCGAAGGACCCGGCGACGAGCGCGGCCGCGACAAGCGGGCCGCGTCCCCGCACGGTGCCGGCGCGGTCCTGCCGCAGGCCCGGCAGAACGGCCAACGCATGACTGATCGTGAACGGCATGCAACCTCTTCCGGAACACATCTGTCTGATCAGTATGCGACGCCCCGGACGGTAGCTCCGTTCAGGAAGTTGCCGTAGGGTCACCAGGGTTGTCGCGCAGGGAGACGCGCAACACGGCTTCGGGAGGGGCACCGGGTATGCGAGCGCGGTACGGACGGCGGATCCGCAGGGGAGTCGCGGGCACCGCGGTGGCCGCCGCGGCCATGGCGGCGCTGACGGGCTCCCAGGCGCCAGGGCTGCTGCCGGGCCTCCTCAACACCAGCACGGGCGCACCGGTCGCGCCCCCGCCGGGCGACCCCATCGACGGCGGCTCGTCGGACTACTACACCGAACTCCCGCCGCTGAACACGCCCTCCCCCGGCACCTCCGCCACCCCGGGCACCGCCACCGGCACGGTGACCACAGACGGCACCGGTCTGCCGGCGTCCGTCCTGGAGGCCTACCGCAGGGCCGAGACGGCGCTCGCCGCCAGCGACCCCGGGTGCAACATGCGCTGGGAGCTGCTGGCCGCGATCGGCCAGGTCGAGTCCAACCAGGCGCGCGGCGGCAACGTCGACTCCGGGGGAACCACGATCTCCCCGATCCTCGGCCCGGTCCTGAACGGCGACGGCTTCGCGAACATCACGGACACCGACGGCGGCAAGTGGGACGGGGACGCCGTCCACGACCGCGCGGTCGGCCCGATGCAGTTCATCCCGTCGACCTGGCAGACCTGGGGCGCCGACGGCAACGACGACGGGGTGAGCGACCCGAACAACATATTCGACGCGGCGCTCGCCGCCGGCCGGTACCTGTGCGCGGGCAACCGCGACCTGTCGATCGAGAGCAATCTGCACCAGGCGATCCTCGGCTACAACCACTCCCAGGCCTATCTGAACACGGTCCTGGCCTGGTACGAGCACTTCAGGAAGGGCGACGTCGTCTCCGTCCCGGACGTCGGCGGCGCGGGCAGCGACACGAACGAGCACGTGCCGTCCACCACGTCCCCCTCCGCCTCCCCCTCGCCGTCGAGGTCCCCGAGCGCGACCACCTCCGCCTCGCCCCGGCCGACGAAGAAGCCCACGCCGACCGCGACGGCCAGCGGCACCATCGGCACCCCCACGGGCAGCCCCTCGCCCACCGCGACGCCCTCCCCTTCCGACTCCGGGACGGCGAGCCCCACCACGAGCCCGACGGTGACCCCGACGTGCCCGACGGACTCCGCGTCACCCACGGCGACCCCGACCGACTCGGCTTCCCCGTCGCCGTCCGACTCCACCGACCCGTGCGCGACGGCCTCGCCCAGCGACAGCCCGTCGCCGTCCGCATCGGAGACCGAGGGGGCCACCGCCTCCGGCCGGGTGAAGTGACGACGTAGAACCTGTTCTCATTTCAACTCCCGGTTGCTACGGTGCACCGGCCCAGCCGACGTAGCCGTACGACCGGGAGGTACGGCCATGCGCGCAGTGATCGCCGCGGCCATCGGACTCGTCGCCGCGTTCGGACTCGTGCTCCTCATGACCGCGGTCGGCGCGCCGGACGGCAGCACCTCCCCCGAGCCGCTGCTCACCACCGTCCCGGCGCACCCGTAGGAGGGCGGTCCCCATGCGCCGCAGGTCCAGCCTGGTCCTTCTCGCCCTCGCGGTGTTCTTCGCCGCGCTGTCACCGCTGATCCGCTGGTACGCCTTCCCGCGCCTGGCGAAGATCCCCGCGGGCCAGTACCAGTCGGTCGTCCTGGAGGCGCGGGACGCGACGCTGCTCGACTACGGCACGATGCGGCCGAAGAAGGTCTCCAAGGTGAGCATCGTGCAGACCCTCAAGGGCAACGTGGAGGAGGCACGCAAGGTCGGCCGGGCCACCGGCCGCGACGTCGTCGTCTGGGACGGGCTGGCCCATGTGGTGGGGCCGGACGGCGCGATGGTCTCCCAGGTCCCCGAGCGGTACATCTTCGACGCGCACACGCAGGCCCCCGTCCACTTCGCGGGCGAGAGCGTCGACGGCGATCCCGTCGAACGCAGGGGCGTCGAGTTCAAGTTCCCGTTCCTCACCGAGAAGCGGGACTACTACTACTTCGACGCGCAGGCGCGGACCTCCGCGCCCATCCACTACCGCGGCACGCAGCGGTTCCGCGGTCTGGAGGTCTACTACTTCGAGCAGACCGTCCCCTGGACCAAGGTCCCCCTGCCGAAGAAGATGCCGGTCGAGGGCGTCACCCCGCAGACCGTCGCGGCCATGGGCATGGAGCGCTGGTACACCACCAAACGCATGTTCTGGGTGGACCCCGTCACCGGGGCCCCGGTCAACGGGGAGGAGATCCACCGGGAGGAGATGCGCTTCACCGACGGCAAGCAGCAGCCGATCACGGCCTTCGCCGGGCACGTGAGGATGCGCGAGGACTACATACGGCACACCGTCGCCCTGGTGAAGTCCCAGCGGCAGCTGGTCCTGCTGATGACCAGCTACCTGCCGTGGGGCTTCCTCCTGCTCGGCGCCGCGCTGCTGTCCCTCTCCCTCGTCCTGGAGGCACGCGCCCGGCGACCGGCGGCGGGCCGTGCCGAGGCCGGTTCCGGCGCCGGTTCCGGCGGCGTCAACGGTTCGAAGGGGCGTCGTCCTCGCCGATCCGGTGCACCCGCACGAGGTTGGTGGCACCCGACACGCCGGGCGGCGAGCCGGCCGTGATGACGACGATGTCGCCCTTCTCGCAGCGGCCGATGCGCAGCAGTTGCTCGTCGACCTGCTCGACCATCTCGTCGGTCGTCTGCACCATCGGCCCGAGGAAGGTCTCCACACCCCAGGTCAGGCTCAGCTGGGAGCGGGTGGCCGGCTCGGGGCTGAAGGCGAGCACGGGGATCGGCGACCGGTAGCGGGAGAGCCGGCGGGCGGTGTCACCGGACTTGGTGAAGGCCACCAGGTACTTGGCGTCGAGGAAGTCGCCCATCTCGGCGGCCGCGCGGGCGACGGCACCGCCCTGGGTGCGGGGCTTGTTCTGCTCGGTCAGCGGCGGCAGACCGGCCGCCAGCATGTCCGCCTCGGCGGCGGCGACGATCCGGCCCATGGTCCTGACCGTCTCGACGGGGTGCTTGCCGACGCTGGTCTCTCCGGAGAGCATGACCGCGTCGGCGCCGTCCACGACGGCGTTGGCGACGTCGGAGGCCTCGGCGCGGGTGGGGCGCGAGGAGTCGATCATCGACTCCAGCATCTGGGTCGCGACGATCACGGGCTTGGCGTTGCGCCGGGCGAGCTTGACCGCGCGCTTCTGGACCATAGGCACGGCCTCCAGCGGCATCTCGACCCCGAGGTCGCCGCGGGCCACCATGATGCCGTCGAAGGCGGCGACGATCTCCTCGAGGTTGTCGACCGCCTGCGGCTTCTCGATCTTGGCGATCACGGGGATCCGGCGGTCCTCCTCGCGCATGATCCGCAGGACGTCCTCGGCGTCCCGGCCGCTGCGGACGAAGGACAGCGCGATGATGTCGACACCGATGCGCAGCGCCCAGCGGAGGTCCTCGATGTCCTTCTCGGACAGGGCGGGCACGGAGACGGCGACACCGGGGAGGTTGAGGCCCTTGCTGTCGGAGATCAGCCCGCCCTCGATGCACAGGGTGCGGACCCGGGGGCCCTCGACGCCCGTGACCTCGAGGGTGACACGGCCGTCGTCGACGAGGATCCGCTCACCGCGCGTGACGTCGGCGGCGAGACCCTTGTACGTGGTGCCGCAGATCAGGCGGTCGCCCTCGATCTCCTCGGTGGTGATCGTGAACTCGTCACCGCGTTCAAGGAGTACGGGGCCCTCCGCGAAGCGGCCCAGCCGGATCTTCGGGCCTTGAAGGTCCGCGAGGATCCCGACGCTGCGGCCACTCTCGTCGGCGGCCTTGCGCACGCGCCGGTACCGCTCTTCGTGATCGGCGTGGCAGCCATGGCTCATGTTCAGGCGGGCGACGTCCATACCGGCCTCGACCAGGGACTTGATCTGGTCGTAGCCATCGGTGGCGGGCCCGAGGGTGCAGACGATTTTTGCTCGGCGCATGAGGTGAGCCTATGACCTACTTCACAGTAGGTGCCTCGCGGAAGGCGACTGTCCAACGTCGGCCCGATTAACGGTTGTTGACAAGTGATGAAGTGAGCCGGGGTCCGCTCGGATGAGCACACCGCGGTACGGCGCCGTCACGCCGACAGATCGGGCGCCGTCATCGTGAAGTGGGCGGTGACCTGCGCGTACACGCTCTGTCGCTCCGGCTCCATGTCAAGGGCCTGTGCCATGTCCTCGGCGCCGCCGGGTGCCGCGAAGGCGGCCGTCCGCATGGCCGGGCGGGCGCGGAACGGCGCGGACTGCTGGACTCCCTCGTCGGCCAGCTCGACCAGCGCGACCAGCCGCGCGCCCAGCGCCTCGGCGTACTCGCGGGCGCGCTGCACCGCGTCACGCACGGCCTGCCGGCGTGCGCTGCTGTAGGCCGGGGAGTCGGGCCGCAGGGACCACCAGGGGCCGTCGACACGGGTGAGGTCGAGATCGGCCAGTCGGGTGGTGAGTTCCCCCAAGGCGGTGAAGTCGGTGAGGGTGGCGCCGACGCGCACACTGCCGTGGTACGCGCGGATGCGCTCGCCACGGCCCCGCTCGCGCAGCTCGGGGGTGATCACGAAGGCGCCGGTCTCCAGTTTCTCGACGGCGTCGGCGTATCCCTTGACCAGGTCGAGCACGTGCGCGTTGCGCCGGCTGAGGTCGTCCAGGGTGGCGCGCCGGTCGGTGCCGCGCGCGCTGACGGTGACGGCGATCCGGGCGAGTTCGGGCTCGACCTCGATGGTCGCCTCACCCCGGACCCCCACGTGCGGTGTCTCGGGTGTCGGGTACGTCCTGGCCGGTTCTGTGGTCATGTGTTCCACCCTGCCAGCCCGGTGGGGCCGTGACGAGTCATCTGTTCGCAACCTGGCGGGGGTGTTGTCCGCAGCGCCCTTACGCCAGAATCTACGCGCGTTAACACCAAAAGCAGACCATCATTCCGCCCCCGGTGACCGCCGGGGGCGCGCCCGAGAACCCGGAGCCGACGTATGCCGCTGAACCGCAGGGACTTCCTCAACCGCTCTGCCGCCACGGGGGCGGGCATCGCGCTGGCAGGCACGGCGGGCACGGTGGCCGGCGCGGCTCCGGCCCAGGCCGCGGGCGGCGACGGGCACCACCCGAAGACGTACTCCTTCAGCGTCCTCGGCACCACCGACCTGCACGGCAACGTCTTCAACTGGGACTACTTCACCGACGCCGAGTTCGACGACAAGGCGCACAACGACGTCGGCCTCGCCAAGATCTCCACCTTGGTCAAGCAGCAGCGCGCGGCGAAGGGCCGCCGCAACACCCTGCTGATCGACGCGGGCGACACCATCCAGGGCACCCAGCTGTCGTACTACTACGCCAAGATCGACCCGATCACCGCCGAGCACGGTCCGGTGCACCCGATGGCGCAGGCCATGAACGCCATCGGCTACGACGCGGCGGCGCTGGGGAACCACGAGTTCAACTACGGCATCCCGGTGCTGCGCAAGTTCGAGGAGCAGTGCGACTTCCCGCTGCTGGGCGCCAACGCGCTGGACGCGAGGACGGGCCGGCCGGCCTTCCCGCCGTACTCCTTCCACCGGCTGTGCGTGAACGGCGCGCCCGACGTGAAGGTGGCCGTCCTCGGTCTGACCAACCCCGGCATCGCGATCTGGGACAAGGCCAACGTCCAGGGAAAGATGACCTTCCCGGGCCTGGAGGAGCAGGCCGCGAAGTACGTGCCGCGGCTGCGCGCGATGGGCGCCGACGTGGTCATCGTCTCGGCCCACAGCGGTTCCTCGGGCACCTCCTCCTACGGTGACCAGCTGCCGTACGTCGAGAACGCCGCTGCGCTCGTCGCCGAGCAGGTGCCGGGCATCGACGCGATCCTGGTCGGCCACGCCCACTCCGAGATCCCGGAGTACGTGGTGGCCAACAAGCAGACCGGCCAGGGCGTGGTGCTCTCCGAGCCCCTGAAGTGGGGCCAGCGGCTGACCGTCTTCGACTTCGCCCTGGAGCTGGTCCGGGGCAAGTGGGAGGTCGTCACGGTCGGCGCGTCCGTCCTCAACTCGAACACCGTCGAGGAGGACCCGCAGATCGTCCGGCTGCTCTCGGACGAGCACAAGGAGGTCGTCGCGTACGTCAACCAGGTGATCGGCAGCTCGTCCGCCGCGATGTCGGCGACCGAGTCCCCCTACAAGGACACGCCGATCATCGACTTCATCAACTTCGTCCAGGCCGAGACGGTCAAGGCGGCGCTCGCGGGCACCGAGTACGCCTCGCTGCCGGTGCTGTCGCAGGCGGCGTGCTTCTCGCGGACCGCCGCCATCCCGGCGGGCCGGGTCACCATCCGCGACGTCGCCGGCCTGTACGTCTTCGAGAACACCCTGGAGGCCCGGATCCTGACCGGTGCCCAGATCAAGGCGTACATCGAGTTCTCGGCGAACTACTTCGTGCAGACGGCGCCCGACGCGGTCGTCGACGTGTCGAAGCTGACGAACGCCAACGGCACGCCCGACTACAACTACGACGTCGTCAGCGGGGTCACCTACGACATCGACATCGCGCGGCCGGCCGGCTCCCGTGTGTCGAACGTGCTCTTCCAGGGTGCGCCGATCGACGAGTCGGCACGCTTCGTCCTGGCCGTGAACAACTACCGGGCCAACGGCGGCGGCAACTTCCCCGGTGTCGCGGCGGCGCAGCAGGTGTGGGCGAACTCCGAGGAGATCAGGAACACCATCATCGCCTGGGTGAAGGCGAACGGCTCCATCGACCCGGCGACGTTCGGCTCGCAGGACTGGAAGCTCACCCGCGGCGGCGTGCCGGTCTTCTAGCTTGTCGCGGGGCGGCGGATCCGTGCCGGGACACCGTCCGGAGGGCATGCACGGGACGCGCACATGCCCTCCGGGCGTTCGCCGGGCCTTCGGGGCGCCGCCCGGCCGGTCTCGGGGCTCCGGCGAGGCGGCGACGGTGCGCAGGCGGTGCAGCAGCGTCTCGTACCGGGACCCGAGGTCGGTGATCACGAAGCTGTGCCGCCCCCGGCACAGCTGATGTCCGCGCGCGGGGCTGCCCGGGGAAGCCCGGCGGGCGGCGGTACCCACGCCCTGCCACAGCAGGGCGCCCTCGCGCAGGTACGGGCGCATGCCGGGCGGTCGCGCCCCGAACCACGCCTGGTCCTCCGAGGCAGCCCGCGCCCGGCCCGAAAAGAATCCGACGTCGATGTCGAGAATCCGTGACCGGCTCCGTCCCGGCGGTGAACGTGACGACAATGGGTCGCACCAGCACCGAGGAGAACCACGATGGCCAAGTACCTGCTGCTCAAGCACTACCGGGGCGCTCCGGCCGCGGTGAACGACGTGCCGATGGACCAGTGGACGCCGCAGGAGGTCTCCGCGCACATCCAGTACATGGAGGACTTCGCGGCCCGGCTGGAGAAGACCGGCGAGTTCGTCGACGGTCAGGCGCTCGCCCCCGAGGGAACATGGGTCCGGTACGACGGCGAGGGCCGCCCGCCGGTCACCGACGGTCCGTTCGCCGAGACCAAGGACCTCATCGCCGGCTGGATGGTGATCGACGTCGACAGCCGCGAGCGCGCCGTCGAGCTGGCCGGGGAGCTGTCGGCCGCCCCCGGGGCGGGCGGGAAGCCGATCCACGAGTGGCTCGAGGTGCGCCCGTTCCTGACCGCCCCGCCCACCACCACTGAGTGACGTCCCGGATGAACGAGGCACTGCTCCGGAGCCTGACGCCGAGCGTGCTCGGCATCCTCGTCCGCCGCGGAGCAGACTTCGCGGCGGCCGAGGACGCCGTGCAGGACGCACTGGTCGAGGCGGTCCGCGTCTGGCCGGCCGGCGCTCCGCGGGACCCGAAGGGCTGGCTGGTCACCGTGGCCTGGCGCCGGTTCCTCGACGCGACCCGGGCGGACGCGGCCCGCCGCCGGCGCGAGGACGTCGTCGACAAGGAGCCGGCGCCCGGGCCCGCGCCCGGGATGGACGACACGCTCCAGCTGTACTTCCTGTGCGCGCACCCTTCGCTGACGCCGTCGTCCGCGGTCGCGCTCACACTGCGCGCCGTCGGCGGACTCACCACCCGCCAGATCGCCCAGGCCTACCTGGTGCCCGAGGCGACCATGGCGCAGCGCATCAGCCGTGCCAAGCGCACCGTCTCCGGCGTGCGGTTCGACCAGCCCGGCGACGTCGCCACCGTGCTGCGCGTCCTGTACCTGGTCTTCAACGAGGGCTACTCCGGCGACGTCGACCTCGCCGCCGAGGCCATCCGGCTCACCCGGCAGCTCGCGGCCGCGATCGACCACCCCGAGGCGGCGGGGCTGCTCGCCCTGATGCTGCTCCACCACGCCCGGCGCGCCACCCGGACCGCGTCCGACGGCAGCCTGGTGCCGCTCGCCGAGCAGGACCGCGGCCGGTGGGACACCGAGGCGATCTCCGAGGGCGTCGGGATCCTTCAGGCGGCCCTCGCCCGCGACCGGCTGGGCGAGTTCCAGGCCCAGGCCGCCATCGCGGCGCTCCACGCCGACGCGCGCACCGCCGAGGAGACCGACTGGGTGCAGATCGTCGAGTGGTACGACGAGCTCGCGCGCCTGACCGACAGCCCGGTCGTCCGGCTCAACCGCGCGGTGGCCGTCGGCGAGGCCGACGGACCGCGCGCCGGGCTGGCGGCGCTCTCGGCGCTGGGCGACTCCCTGCCCCGCCACGCCGCGGTGGCTGCGTACCTCCACGAGCGCGACGGCGATCTGGCGACGGCGGCACGGCTGTACGCCGAGGCGGCCCGGAAGGCAACCGTCCTCGCCGAGCGCGACCACCTGACGCGCCAGGCCGCCCGGCTCAACGCCCGCCGGTCCCGCTGACGGATCGCGCTCGGACTCCCCGCAGCGCACTGCGCGGCCCCGCGGCCGACGTGGTCGCCCGGCAGTGGGCAGGCAGGCGGGGACCGGCCGCACCACGCCGTGAAGGGCCGGATCCCAGGTCGTTCACTCCGGTTCGCGGGAGTCTCACCCCGGGACGTGCTCCAGGAGCACGCTGCGCAGTTCCCGGGCGGCGCGCGGCGGCTCGGCGTCCTTGCGGTGGGCCAGGGCGACCGTGCGCTGCAGCCCGGGGGCCTCGAAGCGGGTGGTCCGCAGCCTCGGGCGGCGCCCGGCGACCATGCTCGGGACGACGGCGGGGCCCAGACCGGCCTCCACGAAGCCCAGCACGGCGTCCATCTCGCCGCCCTCGATCGCGAACCGCGGCTCGAAGCCCGCCGCCCGGCACGCGGCTACGGTGAGTTCCCGCAGGTCGTACCCGCGACGGAACATCACCAGCGGCCGGTCGCGGAGGTCCGCGACCCGGATGTCCGGGCGGTCGGAGGGCGGTGGCGCGTCGGCGGCGGTCACCACGACCAGGTCCTCGTGGAGCAGCGGCGTGGCGTCCAGCGCGGGGTCGTGGCTCTGCAGCGGCAGCACGATCAGCGCGAGGTCGAGGCTGCCGGAGGCGAGCTCGCGCACCAGGTCGCGGGAACCGCCCTCCTCGATGATCAGCCGGATGCCGGGGTACCGGTCGTGGAAGTCGCGCAGCACGTCCGGCAGCAGGCCCGTGGCCAGGCTGGGGGTCGCGCCGAGGCGCACCCGGCCGCGGCGCAGGTGCACGAGTTCCTGGACCTCCTGGGTGGCGGTCTCGGTGTCGGCGATGATGCGGCGCGCCAGGGGCAGCAGGGCCTCGCCGGCGTCGGTGAGCGCGATGTTGCCGCGCGCCCGGCTGAACAACTCCGCGCCCAGCTCGCGCTCCAGGGCCTTGATCTGCTGCGACAGGGACGGCTGCGCGACGTGGACGCGTTCGGCGGCGCGGGTGAAGTGGAGGGTGTCGGCGACCGCCAGGAAGTACACGAGCTGCTGCAGCTGCATACCCGCACCTTAACCCACCATAGACATGGCCTATCGAAACGAGCCGCAAGATGTCTTGGACCTGTCGTTGCAGGCAGGCTTAGCGTCAAGCCCATGGCTTTGGCGACGACGAGGACGAGGGCGGACCGCCGCCCGTCGCTCCTGCGGGCACTGTGGGGCTCGACCGTGGGCAAGAAGGCGGTCATGGCCGGGACCGGCGTGATCATGCTGCTGTTCCTGGTCGCGCACATGGCGGGCAATCTGAAGATCTTCTTCGGCGCGGAGGAGTTCAACGGGTACGCGGCGTGGCTGCGCACCATCGGCGAGCCCGCGCTGCACAACGGCTGGTACCTCTACATCCAGCGCACCGGCCTGGTCGTGGCCGTGGTGCTGCACGGCGTCGCCGCCTACCAGCTCAGCAAGCGCGACATCAAGGCGCGCCCGGCGAAGTACGAGCACAAGCGGCAGCGGACGAGCTACGCGACCCGGACGATGCGGTGGGGCGGGGTGATCCTGGGCCTCTACATCGTCTGGCACATCCTGGACCTGACCACACTCACCGTGAACCCGCGGGGCCAGGAGGGCCACCCGTACGAGAACCTGGTCGCCGACTTCCGGCTCTGGTACGTGGACATCGTCTACATCGTCGCGATGCTCGCCCTCGGCCTGCACATCAGGCACGGCTTCTGGAGCGCCGCGCAGACCCTGGGGGCGGTGAACAAGCGCCGCGACCGCGCGCTGAAGATCACGGCGAATGTGCTGGCGGCGGCGCTGACCGCCGGCTTCCTCGTCGTACCCGTCTCCGTGATGACCGGATTGGTGGACTGACCGTGGATTACCGACTGGGCGAGCCGATCGCCGACACCAAGGCGCCGGACGTGCCGATCGCGGAGCGCTGGGACCGCCGCAGGTTCGAGGCGAAGCTGGTCAACCCGGCCAACCGCCGCAAGCACACCGTGATCGTGGTCGGCACGGGCCTGGCGGGCGGCTCCGCGGGCGCCACGCTGGCCGAACAGGGCTACCACGTCGTGCAGTTCTGCTACCAGGACTCACCGCGCCGGGCGCACTCCATCGCCGCCCAGGGCGGCATCAACGCGGCCAAGAACTACCGCAACGACGGCGACAGCGTGCACCGCCTGTTCTACGACACCGTCAAGGGCGGCGACTTCCGCGCCCGCGAGTCCAATGTGCACCGCCTCGCCGAGGTGTCGGTGCAGATCATCGACCAGTGCGTCGCCCAGGGCGTGCCCTTCGCCCGCGAGTACGGCGGACTGCTGGACACCCGCTCCTTCGGCGGCGTCCAGGTCTCCCGGACCTTCTACGCCCGCGGCCAGACGGGCCAGCAGCTGCTGCTCGGCGCCTACCAGGCGCTGTCCCGGCAGATCGACGCGGGCAATGTGGAGCTGCACCCGCGCACCGAGATGCTCGACCTGATCGTGGTGGACGGCCGCGCCCGCGGCATCGTGGCCCGCGACCTGGTGACGGGCAAGGTCTCGGTCCACATGGGCGACGCCGTGGTGCTGGCCACCGGCGGCTACGGCAACGTCTTCTACCTGTCGACCAACGCCAAGGGCTCCAACGCCACCGCGATCTGGCGGGCGCACCGGCGCGGCGCCTACTTCGCCAACCCCTGCTTCACGCAGATCCACCCCACCTGTATCCCGCGCTCCGGCGACCACCAGTCCAAGCTCACCCTGATGAGCGAGTCGCTGCGCAACGACGGCCGCATCTGGGTGCCCAAGGCCAAGGGCGACGACCGCCCGCCGCACGAGATCCCCGAGGACGAGCGCGACTACTACCTGGAGCGGATCTACCCCGCCTTCGGCAACCTCGTGCCCCGCGACATCGCCTCCCGCGCCGCCAAGAACGTCTGCGACGAGGGCCGCGGCGTCGGCCCCGGCGGCCAGGGCGTCTACCTGGACTTCGCCGACGCGATCGCCCGCATGGGCCGCGCCAAGGTGGAGGAGAAGTACGGCAACCTCTTCGAGATGTACGAGCGGATCACCGCCGAGGACCCGTACACCCGGCCTATGCGGATCTACCCCGCCGTGCACTACACGATGGGCGGCCTGTGGGTGGACTACGACCTGCAGACCACGATCCCTGGCCTGTTCGCGATCGGTGAGGCCAACTTCTCCGACCACGGCGCCAACCGGCTCGGCGCCAGCGCCCTGATGCAGGGCCTGGCCGACGGCTACTTCGTCCTGCCCGCGACGATCAACGACTACCTGGCACGCGGCCCTCATGACACCGTGGCCCCCGACCACCCCGCGGTCGCCGAAGCCGTGGCAGAAGTCGAGGACCGGCTGAACCTGCTGCTCGCCGTGGACGGCGACCGCACCCCCGACTCCTTCCACCGCGAGCTCGGCGAGCTGCTGTGGGACGAGTGCGGCATGGCCCGCACCGAGTCCGGGCTGCGCAAGGCGCTGGAGCGGATCCCGGCGCTGCGCGAGGAGTTCTGGCGCCGCATCAAGGTGCCCGGCAGCGGCGAGGAGCTCAACCAGTCGCTGGAGAAGGCCAACCGGGTCGCCGACTTCCTGGAACTGGCCGAGCTGATGTGCCTGGACGCCCTGCACCGCGCCGAGTCCTGCGGCGGCCACTTCCGCGAGGAGAGCCAGACCCCGGACGGCGAGGCGCTGCGCGACGACGAGAACTTCTCGTACGCCGCCGCCTGGGAGTTCACCGGCTCCGGCCAGGACCCGGTGCTCCACAAGGAGACCCTCGACTTCGAGTACGTACACCCCACCCAGCGGAGCTACGCGTGAACCTCACCCTGCGCATCTGGCGCCAGCGGTCCTCCGAGGAGGACGGCGCCATGGTCACCTACCGCGTCGAGGACATCAGCCCCGACATGTCGTTCCTGGAGATGCTCGACGTCCTCAACGAGGAGCTGATCCTCGCGGGCGACGAGCCCGTCGCCTTCGACCACGACTGCCGCGAGGGCATCTGCGGCGCGTGCGGCATGGTCATCAACGGGCAGGCGCACGGCCCGGAGCGGACCACCACCTGCCAGCTGCACATGCGGCACTTCAAGGACGGCGACACCGTCGACATCGAGCCATGGCGGGCCGCCGCCTTCCCGGTGGTGAGGGACCTGGTCGTGGACCGCTCGGCCTTCGACCGGGTGATCCAGGCCGGCGGCTACATCTCCGTTCCGACCGGCAGCGCGCCCGAGGCGCACGCGACGGCCGTCCCGAAGGAGGCCGCCGACTTCGCCTTCGAGCACGCGGAGTGCATCGGCTGCGGAGCGTGCGTGGCGGCCTGCCCCAACGGCTCGGCGATGCTGTTCACCTCGGCCAAGGTCAACCACCTCAATGTGCTGCCGCAGGGGCAGCCCGAACGCGAGACCCGGGTGCTGGACATGGTCGCGGCCATGGACGACCAGGGCTTCGGCGGCTGCACCAACACCGGCGAGTGCGCGACGGCCTGCCCCAAGGGCATCCCGCTGCCGTCGATCGCCGCTATGAACCGCGAATACCTGCGGGCCTTGCGGAAGGAGAAGTCGCGGTCCAAGGGCTGATCGGCACGGTGGCCGTGCTGAGCCCGAAGGTCGTGAAGGCCGTCCGGGAGGGCAGCGGGTAGGGCTCCTTGCCGGTCACGGAGTTGAGGACGACCGCCGAGCGCCACGCGGCCAGCCCCAGGTCGGGGGCGCCGACGCCGTGGGTGTGGCGCTCGGCGTTCTGCACGTGGACGGCGGCCCCCGTGCTCGCGACGGCCGGGTCCAGTTCCAGCCGGTGGGACTCGTCGATCCTGGGCCGGCCGGCGGCGTCGCGGCGGACGTACGGGTGGATCGGGGCGAGCAGCGCGTCCAGGGAACGCTCCCGGTAGCCGGTGGCGAGGACGACCGCGTTGGTGATCAGCCGGGTGCGGGTGCCCTGCTGCTCGTGCTCCAGGTGGAGTTCGACGGCGCCCATGCCCATCCGGCCGGCCGTGCAGACCGTGACGCCGGGGGTGAGCACGGCGTCCGGCCAGCCGCCGCCGAGCGTGCGGCGGTACAGCTCGTCGTGGATGGCGCCGATCGTGCCGTGGTCGATGGCCCGGTGCAGCTGCCACTGCCGCGGCAGGAGGCGGTCGCGGACCGGCTCGGAGAGTCCGTGGAAGAAGCGCGTGTAGTCGGGGGTGAACTGCTCCAGGCCGAGCTTGCTGTACTCCATGGGGGCGAAGGCGGGGCTGCGGGCGATCCAGGTCAGCCGCTCGCGCCCGGCGGGCCGGGCCCGCAGCAGGTCCAGGAAGACCTCGGCGCCGGACTGCCCCGAGCCGACGACGGTGACGTGGTCGGCCGCGAGCAGCCGGTCCCGGTGCTCCAGGTAGTGCGCCGAGTGCACGACGGGGACGGCGGGCGACTCGGCGAGCGGCCGCAGCGGCTCGGGGACGTACGGCGCGCTGCCGACGCCGACCACCAGGTTGCGGGCGTACGTGCGGCCGAGGGCCTCCGCCTGGCCGTCCGCGTCGAGGCGGGTGTGGTCCACCTCGAAGACGGCGCGTCCGGGGTTCCAGCGGACGGTGTCGACCTGGTGGCCGAAGTACGTGCTGGGCAGCGATTCCGCGACCCAGCGGCAGTAGGCGTCGTACTCGGCGCGGTGCACGTGGAAGCGCTCGGCGAAGTAGAAGGGGAACAGCCGCTCGCGGGTCCTGAGGTAGTTCAGGAAGCTCCACCGGCTGGTGGGGTCGACCAGGCTCACCAGATCGGCGAGGAACGGCACCTGGAGGGTGGCGTCGTCCAGGAGCAGCCCGGGGTGCCAGCGGAAGGAGCGCTCCTGCTCGTAGAAGGCGGCGCTCAGGTAGGGGACGCCGTCGGCGAGGGCGGCCAGGGACAGGTTGCACGGGCCGATGCCGATGCCGAGCAGGTCGAAGGGCTGGTCCCGGTGGGGGTCGTGGTCGTCGGTGGCGATCATCGGGGGGTGCTGCCTTCCTGGTGGGTCGCGCATACGAGCGTGAGCAGTGCCTCGAGGTCGTTGGGCGTGGTGGTCGGGTTGAGCAGGGTGGCCTTGAGCCACAGCCGGCCGTCGGCGCGGGCCCGGCCGAGCACGGCGCGGCCGTCGAGCATGAGGCGGCGGCGGACCGCGGCGACGTCGTCGTCGGTGGCGCCGGTGGGGCGGAAGAGCACCGTGCTGACGGCCGGTCGGGCCCGCAGGGTCAGTTCGGGATGCCGGTCCACCAGGTCCGCGAGGTGCCGGGCGTGGTCGCAGACCGCGTCGACGAGCCCGGCCAGTCCGCGGCGGCCCAGGGCGCGCAGCGTCACGGCGATCTTCAGCACGTCGGGGCGGCGGGTGGTGCGCAGCGAACGGCCGAGCAGATCGGGGAAGCCCGCCTCGGTGTCGTCGGCGGCGTTCAGATAGTCGGCGCGGTGGTCCAGCGGGCGCAGCAGTGCCGCCTCGCGCACCGCCAGCACCCCGGCCGCGACCGGCTGCCAGCCGAGTTTGTGCAGGTCGAGGGTGACGGTGTCGGCCTCCCCCAGCCCGGTGAGCTTCGCCGCCTCCAGGTCACTGAACAGCAGCGGCCCGCCGTACGCCGCGTCGACGTGCAGGCGGGCGCCGTACTCCCGGGCGGCGAGGGCGAGTTCGGGGAGCGGGTCGATGTCGCCTGAGTCCGTGGTGCCCGCGGTGGCGACCAGCAGGGCGGGGCCTTCGACGGCGGCGAGCGCGGCGCGTACCCGGTCCGGGGCGAGCACCCCGCGGGGGGTGGCCACGACGACCGGCGCGGGCATCCCGAGCAGCCAGGCGGCCCGCGCGACGCTGTGGTGGCCGTTGGCCCCGGCGACGACCCGTACGCCCGGGGCGCCCTCTCGGGCGAGGAGCAGCGCGAGCTGGTTGGACTCCGTGCCACCGGTCGTGATCAGCGCGTCGGGTGCGGCGGCACCCGGATGGACCAGGCGCGCCAGCGCGCCGGTCACCGCCGCCTCCAGGACGGACGCGGCCGGGGCCTGGTCCCAGGAGTCCAACGACGGGTTGAGCGCGCTCGCGGCCAGGTCGGCCGCGACCGCGGCCCCCAGCGGCGGGCAGTGGAGGTGGGCGGCGCACAGCGGATCCGCCGGATCGGCCGCGCCCTCGGTGACGACCCCGACCAGCGCGCACAGCGCCTCCGCCGCCCCGGTGCCGTCCTCCGGCAGGACCTGCCCCAGCACCTCCCGCACCCGGAGCGCGACGGCCTCGGGGCCGCCCGCGGGAAGCGGGCCCCCGCGGGCGGCCGCGCCCGCCTCGAGCGCGCGGAGCGCGGCCTCGAGCAACGGCCGCAGCCGGTCCGGCCCTTCACTGCCGCCGGCGAGGTGGGATGGCATCGGGTGGCGCCCTCCGTGGTCGCGGGTCACCGGCGCGTGTGCGCTGGGCGACCTGCGTAACGACGCGGCCCCGCCGGGGGTGTTGCCCGGACGACCGGAACGGGCGCCGCCCCGGCGCGCACACGGGCGCCCCGGTGGCACGACGACCGCCCCGGCGAAGCCCCTTCCGCCCCTGGCACGAGAAGCGAGCGCCGCGGC
This sequence comes from Streptomyces sp. NPDC001070, assembly GCF_053598835.1. Lineage (NCBI taxonomy): Bacteria > Bacillati > Actinomycetota > Actinomycetes > Kitasatosporales > Streptomycetaceae > Streptomyces > Streptomyces sp. NPDC001070. The sequence goes on along the minus strand of NZ_JBSFLB010000025.1, from coordinate 82,020 downwards.
CACCCCGCCAACAGCGCGCCGGTACAGGGCCGGTCACCACCCCAGACGAAGCCGGGACGCTGCCGGCCACCGCCGCCCCGACCTACGCACGAGCGCCCCGATACGCCCCGGCGAGCAGGGCGCGAGCAGCACCCAGCGGCACGCCGGGGCGACCGTCGACGCTGTGCCGGCGTGCGGCGGGAAGGGAGGCCGGGGCCGCCGGGAGGTTCCCGGCGGCCCCTCGGTCAGGCGCCGCGTACGCGCAGGGCCCGGGACAGGTCGTCGAGCTGGTCGGCCAGCCTGCGCCGCAGCGCGGGGGTCGGTGCCGGGTCGCCGGAGCGCAGGCAGTCCTCGCCCAGTTCGAGCACGCCTGCCTCGACGACGGGGACGGGGAAGGCCCAGCGGCCCACGGCGTCGGCGAGGGCGGGGCCGCGGCGGGCGGCGACCGCGACGGCGGCCGGGAAGTAGCGGGGCACGTACTCCCGGACGAGGTCGAGCTGTTCGGGCTGCCAGAAGCCCTGGGCGGTGGCGGTGAAGAGGTAGTTGGACAGGGTGTCCCCCTCGAACATCAGCGCCCAGGCGGCCCGCTTCGCCTCCGGGTCGGGCAGCGCGGCCCGGCAGCGGGCGGCACCCTCCTGGCCGGTGGCGCTGGGGTCCCGGGCCAGTTCGGCCGCGATGTCGTCGGCCGTGGCCGCGCCGAGGACGCTGAGCCGGGTGAGGATCTGCCAGCGCAGTTCGGGGTCGAGCCCGGGCCCGCCGGGCAGCGTCCCCTCGACGAGCCAGCCGCGCAGTGCGGCGGTGTCGGCCGTGGTGGCGATGAGCTCGCGGGCCGCGGCCAGCCGCAGGCCGGGGTCCTCTCGGCGCAGCAGGTCGCGGGCGAGCTCCTCCAGCGTGGCGAGGGCGCCGGGGCGTTCGGCCGCCGGGAGGTAGCGGTCGGTGATCTGCCCGCGGGCGAAGCCGAGCACGCCCTGCACGACGGCGATGTCGGTCTCGTACGGCAGGTGGGCGCGGGCGACGTCGAGATAGGCGGCGGGCGGCAGTTCGCCGTCCCGGACGAGGTCGCGGGCGGCGTTCCAGACCAGGGCGCGGCTGAGCGGGTCCGGCAGGCCGCGCAACGCCGCGACAAGGGTGTCCCAGGACTGCGCGTCGAAGCGGATCTTGGCGTACGTGAGGTCCTGGTCGTTGAGCAGCACCAGGTCGGGACGCGGGCCCGGACGGGGCCCCGGGACCTCGCCGCCCGCGGGCACGTCTGTCTCGAAGCGCTCGCGCAGCACCAGCTGCACCGGGTCGGCGTCGGCACGGTCGTACGCGGCGACGGCGATGCGGTGCGGACGGCCGCCCTCGTGGGTCACGTCGAGCCGCCAGCCGCCGTCGGCCGCCACGGGCACGGGGGTGAGCGTGTCGACGCCTGTCGTGCGCAGCCAGCGGTCGGCCCAGGCGTGGACGTCGCGGTCGGTGGCGCGGGCCAGGGAGTCGATGAAGTCGGCCAGGGCGGCGTTGCCGAAGCGGTGCCGCGCGAAGTGGTCGTTGATGCCGGCGAGGAAGTCCTTGCGGCCGAGCCACGTGACCAGCTGACGCAGCGCGGAGGCGCCCTTGGCGTAGGAGATGCCGTCGAAGTTGAGCAGCGCCGAGTCCGTGTCGGGGACGGCCTCCGGGGCGGGCGCGACGGGGTGCGTGGAGGGCCGCTGGTCGGCGTCGTAGCCCCAGCCCTTGCGGGCGACGGCGAAGTCGGTCCAGGTGTCGGTGAACCGGGTCGCCTCGGAGAGCACCTGGTAGCCCATGTACTCGGCGAAGGACTCGTTCAGCCAGATGTCGTCCCACCAGCGCAGGGTGACGAGGTCGCCGAACCACATGTGGGCCATCTCGTGGGCGACGACCATGCCGCGGGTCTGCCGTTCGGTGTCGGTGACGGCGGAGCGGAAGACCATCTCGTCGCGGAAGGTGACCAGGCCGGGGTTCTCCATCGCGCCCGCGTTGAACTCGGGGACGAAGGCCTGGTCGTAGGAGTCGAAGGGGTACGCCTCCTCGAACAGCTCGTGGTAGCGGTCGAAGCAGCGCCGTGTGATGTCGAAGAGCTCCTCGACGTCGGCGTCCAGGTACGGGGCGAGGGAGCGGCGGCAGTGCAGCCCGAAGGGCAGGCCCGCGTGCTCGGTGCGCACCGAGTGCCAGGGGCCCGCGGCGACGGCGAGCAGGTAGGTGCTGATCAGCGGAGTCGCCGCGATCCGCCAGCGGCCCTCGGCCTCACCGGTGCGCTCGGCGACGCCGTTGCCGAGGACGGTCCACGTGGGGGGCGCGGTGACGGCCACCTCGAAGACGGCCTTGAGGTCGGGCTGGTCGAAGGCGGCGATGACGCGCTGCACGTCGTCCAGGAAGAGCTGGGTGTACAGATACGTCTCGCCGTCCGCCGGGTCCGTGAAGCGGTGCATGCCCTCACCGGTGCGGGAGTACCGCATGTCCGCCTCGACCCGCAGCTCGTGGCGGCCGGCCGCGAGCCCGGTGAGCGGCAGCCGGTTCCCGTCCAGGGCCGCGGGGTCCAGCGGCCGCCCGTCGAGGACGGCGCTGTGGAGTACGGCGGGCTTCAGCTCGACGAAGGTGTCGCCGTCGGCGAGGGCGGTGAACCGGATGACGGTGGTCGAGCCGAACACCTCGTCGCCGCGGGTGAGGTCCAGGTCGACGGCGTAGTGCTGGACGGCGATCTGCCGGGCGCGGGTCTCGGCCTCGGCACGCGTGAGAGCAGGCATGCGGTTCATGCTGCCCCATGCCCCTCGCCCGGCGCACGGGGGTTCCCCGCCCCGGGCGGCGTGGACGACCCGCCTGGTGGTGCGGACGGCGCTGCGCGAGCGGGCCCGGACGCACTCCGCCGGGGCGAACGCAGCGTCGCATGCGTCCCGTTCGGAGGTCCGGGGGTCGCAACTCAGGAGACGCGGGCGGCGGCCGCGTGCACGATCAGCGTCCCGGCGGCCCGGCCGCCGTGGTGCCGGTCGGCCGCGCAGGTGACCAGCCGCAGGGTGGGCGTGTCGCCGCCCATGCCCGGGGCTTCGGTGGGGGAGGTGTGCCGCGGCGCCTTCTCGACCCGCGTGACGGTGAAGCGGGCGCGGCTGCCGTCGCGGCGGGTGACGACGACGGTGTCCTCGGGGCGCACCTCGTCGAGGTCGTGGAAGACCGCGCGGTCGTGCCGTCCGTCGCTGTGGCCGAGGATCACGGAGGTGCCGGTGTCGCCGGGCGCGGCACTGCGGTCGTACCACCCGGCGTAGCGGCCCTGCTCGGTCGCGGGCGTCTGGACGGTGGCGTCGTCGGTGAGTCCGAGGTCGACGACGCGGGCGTGGACGCCGGCGCTCGGGATGTCGATGCGCACGGGGGTGTGCCCCGCCGGGTCGGCGGCGCGTGCGGGCGTGCTGCCGTAAACGATGGCGGCGGCGTCGCCCTGCCCCGCGTGGGTGACCGCCCAGACCGTCGCGGCGGCGGCCATGGCGAGGAGGACGAGGGCCAGGACGTTGATGCGGCGGTGGGTCATCCTCATCGCCCTCACCGGGGGCGGACGGCGTAGCGGACGCCGCCGACTCCCGCCGCCAGGAGGAGCGCGCCGGTCAGCGCGGGCCCGGGGACGCCGAAGATACCGGGGGCACCGGCCGCCCGGGCCGCGAGCACCGCGAGGACGATCGCGAACGCCGCACAGCAGGCGACGACGGCGGCGGTCCGGACGGAGGCGGTCCGAATGGTTGCGGCTGAGGCGGCACAGGCGCCGGACATGGGCGGGGGTCCTTCGGGCGGGACGGGACGGATGCCGTGGCCGGAACGCCGGCGACGGGCGGTCCGGCCACGTGTCCACGCTACGGAGTCCGGGGGTGCCCGGGCCTCCCCCGGCCGTCCGGTTCCGTATCAGCCGAAAGTATGGTCCGGGCGGTGTGCCTTGCGTCCCGAGGAGGACACCGGGCAGGCTCGGCGGATGATCGCCACCTTGCAGTGCACCGTGATCGACTGCCCTGACCCGACGGCGCTGGGCGCCTTCTACCAGGGGATCCTCGGCTGGGAGCTCGATGCCGCGGATCCCTCGTGGGTGACCCTGACGGCCCCGAACGGCACCCGGATCGCCTTCCAGGAGGTGCCCTTCCACCGGCAGCCGCGCTGGCCCGATCCCGAGCACCCCCAGCAGTTCCACCTCGACTTCGACGTCCCCACCCGCACCGACGTGGAACGGGCCCACGAGGAGGTCGTCGCGCTCGGCGCGACCTTCCTCCACGACAGCGGCGGGAAGCGCAGCGGCTTCCGGGTCTTCGCCGACCCGGCCGGGCATCCGTTCTGCCTCTGCTACGGACAGCACCTGGGGCCGGCCGTCGCGGAATGAGCGCCGTCCGGGCGGAGCGCGACAACGCGCGGTGCGCGGCCCGGCACGCACGATGCGGACCTGTCCCATGGGAAAGGCAGGAGCCGGATGTCGGTGGTCACTTGTACGGTCTTCATCAGTCGGCGCGGGGTGTGCCGCGACGCCGCGCCCGGGCCGTCGTTCCGGGGGCGAACGGATCCGGCCGAGGCGGGGGGACGGCATGGTGGGGACCGCCTTGACGGGGCATGCCGCGGCGATCCGGGCCCTCGCGGCGCGGTGGCTGCACGAGGCCGGGAAGGACGCGGGTGACGAGGGCGGCGACTTCACGTGCTCGCCGGCCGGTCTGTGGCTGGCGCTGACCGCGCTCGCGGCGGGGGCGCGCGGCGGCACGGCGGAAGAGCTTCGCGGACTGCTGGGGGTCGCGGGGCCGGAGGCGGCCGCGGTCTTCTCGGACGCGGCGGCGGAGCTGGCGGGGACGGACGCGCTGACGGTGGCCACGGGCGTGTGGTCGCGCGTGCCGGTGGCGCAGGCGTACCGCTCGTCGTTGCCGGACGTCGGCTTCGGTGACCTCGACGGTGCCGGGATCGATGCGTGGGTGCGCGAGGCCACCGGCGGGCTGATCGACCGGTTGCCCGTCGGGCCGACGGCGCGCACGGCGCTGCTGCTCGTCAGCGCCCTGGCGCTCAAGGCCCGCTGGGAGAAGCCCTTCGACGGCGTCGCGACCCGGGATCTGCCGTTCACCGACGCCTCCGGTCGCACGCGTCCGGTGGCCACGATGTCCGCGGAGGTGCCGGCCGCCGACGCGTGGACCGTGCCCGACGCCTCCGGCGGCCGGACGCGAGTGGTCGAGCTGCGCTGCCGCGCGGAGGGGGCCGGCCCGGCGGTCCGGGTGCGGTTCGTGCTCGGCGAGCCGGGGCGCGAGCCCGTGTCCGTCCTGCCGGCCGCGTGGGCGCCGGAGGCGGAACGGCTGCCGGTCGACGCCGACGAGGTGAGGCTGCTGCTCCCCCGGTTGTCGCTGCGCACCCGGATCGACGTGACGCCGCAGCTCGCGCGGCTGGGCCTCGCCATCGGGTCCGGCGGCCCCGCGGACCTGTCGGGGATCTCCGGCGGCGCTCCACTGGCCCTCGGCGAGGTCGTGCAGGAGACGGTGCTGAGGATCGCCGAGGAGGGCGTGGAGGCCGCCTCGGCGACCGCGTCGCCGGTGTTCCTGTCCGCCGGACCCGAACGGATCGAGCGGATCGCCTTCGACCGCCCCTTCGGGGTGGTGGTCCTCGACGGCGACGGTGCGACGCCCCTGTTCACGGCCTGGCAGTCGACCGCGCCGAGGGACGCCTGGCTGAAGACGTACGACCTGATCGACGAGGACCCCGACCCCGCTTCCGTGCGGCGGGTCACTTTCGTGCCGTTCCTGCCGGGCGGTCGGCCCGGCGCGGTGCTCTGTGAGGACGACGTGATGCGCCTGCCGTCCGGCGAGGTCCTGCCCGGGGAGGACTGGGTGCTCGACACCAGCGCGCGGGTGCCGCTGGAGACCGCGGGGTACTACCGGCAACGCGTGCACCCCTTCGCGTACGAACCGCGGGAACAGCGGCTGTACGTGTGGCTGGACGGCGACCGCTACCGCGGCCGGCGCCCGCACGCCGCCGACGCGGACCTGATCGCGGCCGACGCCGACGCGATCGCCGGGATGCTCCCGTACGGCCTCGAACGGCAGGCCGTGCTGGACGCGGCCCGCTCCTTCCGCGAGCAGGACGACGCCTCGTACTACGCGGACAATCTGCGGCTGCTGGAACCCGCCTACCTGCGGGCGACCACCGCGGAGGGAGGCTCGGGCTTCGGCAGGCGGCCCGATGAGTGGCGGGCGCGGCGCTCGATGGTGGTCGAGGCACTGCACAAGGACGGCACGTTCCTCGACGTCGGCTGTGCCAACGGGCTGCTGATGGAGTCGGTGCGGGAGTGGGCGGCGGAGCGGGGCAGGGTGATCGAGCCCTACGGTGTGGACTTCGCCCCGCGGCTGGTGGAACTGGCCCGGCACCGGCTGCCGCGGTGGGCGGAGCGCATATCCGTGGGCAACGCGGTGGACTGGCGGCCGGCCGACGGGAGGCGGTTCACCTTCGTGCACGTTCTCGTCGACTGCGTGCCCGGGCGACGACTGGGCGACCTGGTCCGCAGGCTGCTCGCAGAGCTCGTGGAGCCCGGTGGGCGGCTGCTGGTCAGCGTGTACCAGCCGGAGGGCGGCACCGCGCCGGGGGCAGCGGAGCGGCTGGGCGCGCTGGGCGTGCCGGTGGCCGGGGCGGCGAGCGGCACGGGGCCGGAACGCACGGCGACAACGGCGTGGGTCGACGCGTAGGCTCGAAGGCGTCGCACCGCTTGGGGGAGTCGCCGTGACCGAGCCGTCGTCCAGCCCGATCGAGCACGGCTTCCCGCACCTGGAGAAGGTCCGGGCCGCCCTGACCGCGCTCTACCGGCGGATGTCGTACGACACGGTGAGCCGGTTCCCGGCGAGCGTGCGTCCGGAGGCGGTCGAGTTCCCGCCGGACGAGGACCTCCATCTGGGCGCCCAGCGGGTGGCCCGCGCCATCGTGCAGCACTTCCGCCTGCCGGAGGCCCGCATGGTGGTCAGCTTCCGGGACATGGTGCACGCGGGCAATGTCGAACTGGCCGCCGGACCCGAGTACTTCGTGGAACTGCACGCGCGCTTCCGCGACGATCGGCGGGATGTGGGCGCGGTGCTGGCGCACGAGGTCATGCACGTCTATCTGCACCGGCTCGGCCTGGAGTTCCCCGGGGTGCGGGAGAACGAGATCCTCACCGACACCGCCACGACCTACCTGGGCGCGGGCTGGCTGCTGCTGGACTCGTACCGGGAGGAGCCCGCGTTGCGCGGCGAGCGGCTGACGATGGCCGCATCCAAGCTGGGCTATCTCACCCCGGAGGAGTTCGGCTACGTCCTGGCGAAGCGCGCGCAGGCCTTCGGTGACGACATCGAGCCGTGGCTCACCAGTCCCCGGGCACGCGAGGCGTACCGGGCCGGGCTCACCGTCGCCGAGGCCGATCTGCGCCATCCGCCGATGGTCGGCTGCGGCTGGGCGGGCCGCCGACGCTACGCCCACGACCGGCGGCGCGGCATCGCGTACCCGGCCGCCGGCTACGCCTTCGAGGGCGGCGACCCGCAACGCGTCTCCTTCCCCTGCCCCACGTGCCACCAGCGGATCCGGGTGCCGGTGCGGGGCCGGGTGAAGGCACGGTGCGGACTGTGCCGCACCGTGCTGGAGTGCGACACGTGATCAGCCGGTGGCGGGCGCGACCTCGCTCAGGAACTCCAGCAGCACCGCATTGACCTCCGCCGGGCGCTCCTGCTGGGTCCAGTGGCCGCAGCCGGGCAGCACGACCGGTTCGCGCAGCGCCGGGTGGAGCTGCCGCAGTACCGGGATCAGCTCGGACATCCCCGGGAAGGCGTAGACCAGGTCGCGGTCGCCGGTGACGTACAGGCCGGGAACCTGGAGGGCGGCGCCGGCCCAGGGAGCGGTCAGCCGCCAGTTGCGGTCGAGGTTGCGGTACCAGTTGAGGCCGCCGGTGAATCCGGCCTCGGCGTACTCGGCGGCGAAGGTGTCGAGGTCCTCCTCGGTCAGCCAGCCGGGCAGTTCCTTGGGTTCGTCGACCAGGTCGAGGAAGCCGCCGCCGGGCGGGACGAGGGGCTGGGCCGGGACCGGGTCGTTGGCCGGGTTGTCGCCGGAGGCGCCGTACAGGAATCGGCGGAAAGTGGTGCGCGGGTCGGCGGTGAACTCGGCGTCGGCGACGCCGGGCCGCTCGAAGTAGTTCCAGTAGAACCGCCCGTCGTACAGCTCCCGCATGGACCGCAGGGGCGGGGTGTCGCCGCTGCGCGGCGCCGGCGGGACGCTGAGGCCCGCGACCGCGCGCACGACGTCGGGCCTCAGCAGCGCGGTGTGCCAGGCGACGGGGGCGCCCCAGTCGTGACCGACGACGACGGCCCGGCTCTCGCCGAGGGCGTGGATCAGCCCGATGACGTCGCCGACCAGATCGAGGACGGTGTACGCGTCGACGGCCCCGGGCCGCTCGCTACGGGCGTAGCCGCGCTGGTCGGGTGCGGCGACGCGGTAGCCGGCGGCGGCCAGCGGCGCGAACTGGTGCCGCCAGGAGTACCAGCACTCGGGGAAGCCGTGCAGCAGCAGGACGAGCGGCCCCCGGCCCTCCTCCGCGATGTGGAGCCGGATCCCGTTCGCTTCTACAGTGCGGTGTTCGACCATGGCGGTCAGGCTATGCGGGGCGCGGAGCGGGAGGGCCGGCCAACGCGCGGATCAGGCCAAACGGAGCATCACGGCGCGCGCCTTCACGCCCGTCACCCCGTCAATGCCTTCCACGGCCCTTCACGGGGTGACGATCGGGAAGTCCTGGACGGCGCCGTCCAGCAGCCCGACGAGGATGGCGACCACCTTGAGGTCCCCCTCGTGCTCGACGCCCTCGAAGCGCCCCCCGGCGAGGAGACGGTGCAGCTCGGGCCGAGTGAGGGTGAGCGTCAGGTCGGCGTGCCGGACCGCGGGGCGCCCGTCCTGGGTGGAGAAGTAGGTGAGGGCGCCGTTGGAGAGGGTCAGGTGCCAGGTGCGGTGCTCGTCGGTGAGGCGCCAGTCGATGGTGAGGTGGGTGTCCCAGGCCTTGGGGCCGTTGACGCGGATGGCGAGGGCGTCGATGAGCTGATCGACCGTCAGGGCGGCGGTCAGTTCGGGGTTGCCGATCACGACCGGGGTCCGGGTGACGCCCTGCCGCAGCTCCTGCGCGCCCATCAGGTAGAAGTTGCGCCAGGGTCCGTTCTCGCAGCCGTGCCCCAGGCGTTCGTACAGGACCGCCAGTTCCTCCGCCGCGGGGGCGTGGCCGGGGTCGGCGAAGACGGCGTGGTTGAGCAGCGTGACGGCGAACCGCAGGTCGCCGCTGTCGGCGTACTCCCGGGCCTTGGCGACGGTGGCGTCGGTGCCGCCGAGGCAGTCCACGTAGCGGCGGGCCTCCTCCACCGGGGGGTGCGGCCACAGGTGGGCCGGATTGCCGTCGAACCAGCCCATGTAGCGCTGGTAGACGGCCTTCACATTGTGGCTGAGGGAGCCGTAGTAGCCGCGGTTGGAGTTGAGCCGTTCCAGTGCGGGCGGCAGGGTCAGCTCCTCGGCGATCTCGTTGCCTGTGAGGCCCCGGTTGATCAGCCGCAGGGTCTGGTCGTGGAGGTAGGCGTACAGGTCGCGCTGGTGCGACAGCAGCCGGTGGATGTTCTCCCGCCCCCAGGTGGGCCAGTGGTGGGAGGCGATGACGACGTCGGAGGCGTTGCCGAAGAGGACGAGGGCCTCGTTGAGGTAGTGGGCCCACAGCCGGGCGTCGCGGACCTGGGCGCCGCGCAGGGTGAGGATGTTGTGCATGGTGTGGGTGGCGTTCTCGGCCATGCACAGGACCCGCTTGGCGGGGAAGTGGAAGTTCATCTCGGCGGGCGCCTCGGCCCCGGGGGTGAGCTGGAAGATGATCCTGACCCCGTCGATCGTCTCGTCCTGGCCGGTACGGGTGACGTGGACGGTGGGGCGGATCAGGGTGACGCTGCCGGTGGAGACGGTCTGGCCGAGGCCGCAGCCGATCTGCCCGGCCGGGCCCTTGGGCAGTTCGGAGCCGTACATGTAGACGGAGCGACGGGCCATCGCCACCCCGGCGTCGACGTTCTCGCTGGCGGCGTGGTCGAGGAAGCCGGCCGGCGCGAGGACCGGTACCGGGTCGTGGCCGTGCGGCAGGACGCCGCGGGCGCCGCCGAAGTGGTCGACATGCGAGTGGGTGTAGATGAGGGCGGTGACGGGCCGGTCCCCGCGGTGCTCGCGGTAGAGGGCGAGGGCGGCGGCCGCGCACTCGGCGGAGCGGAGGGGGTCGATCACGACGACTCCGCGGTCCCCCTCGACGAGGGTCATGTTCGACAGGTCCAGGCCGCGTACCTGGTAGACCCCTTCAACGACCTCGAACAGTCCCTGTTTGGCGGCGAGCCGGCTCTGCCGCCACAGGCCGGGGTGCGCCGTGTCGGGGCACGGGCCGTGCAGGAAGGAGTACGCGTCGCCGTCCCAGACCACCCGGCCGTCGCCGTCGGTGACGCGGCCGGGGGTGAGGGCACCGAGGAATCCCCGGTCGGCGTCGGCGAAATCCATCGTGTCCTCGGATGCGCCGGGGGCGAGAGCCGTCATGACGACACAATGTCAGCGTTTCGACCCAATTGCCACGTTCACGTGCGCCACCAGCGGCGCAGCACCTCCCCCGCGGGTTCGCCGTGCGGGCTGTACGCGAGCCGGGCCGGGGTCTCCCCGCTGCCCGGGCCAGTCGCCCCACATCCACCAGCACACCCCGCCCACCAGTGCTCCCCGTCCAGGGCGGATGCGGCGGTGGTGCCGGGCGGAGTACGCCGCCAGTTCCCGGGTGATGGGGCGCCAGGCGGCGCACAGCCGTCGGGCGTCGGCCGCGTGATGCCCGGCCCCTCCGCCCCGTGCGGCGGAGGGGCCCGCGGCCTGCCGGGCTCGCGCCGGCCCTTCTGCTGCTGGTGGGCGGCGCGACCCGGCGTACCGGGGCGGACAGCGCTTCCTGGCCACCGGCCCGGCGCCGTCCCCCACCGGGCGCGGGTACCGGATCGAGGTGGTGCAGCGCGGCGCTGACAATCACGGTCGACGGTCGCTTCCCGACCTCGTTCAGGGACGCCGAACGCCCCTGCACGCGGGGCTTGGTGGGCGCCTGCACCGAGGACGCGCGGGGAGAATTCCGCGACATGGCAGTGCGGCGCCTGCCCCCGGTCGGGTGAGGGCAGGCGCCGCGTTCCGTTCCGTACGCCCTTGTACGGGAACGCTCCGGGGTGGTGACGGCCCGTCAGACAGTCAGCGGGCGGTCCGTCGGGCGGATCGGGGCCGGCAGGATGCTGGTGCCGGTGAGGTAGCGGTCCACGGCGCGGGCCGCGGAGCGGCCCTCGGCGATGGCCCACACGATCAGCGACTGGCCGCGGCCCGCGTCACCGGCGACGAAGACACCGTCCACGTTGGTGGTGAAGTCCTTGTCGCGCGCGACGTTGCCGCGGGCGTCCAGCTCCAGGCCCAGCTGCTCGACCAGGCCGTTGTTCTGGTCGGTGCCGGTGAAGCCCATGGCGAGGGTGACCAGGTCGGCCGGGATGACCTTCTCGGTGCCCGGCTGGGGGACGAACTTGCCGTCCTCGAACCTCACCTCGACCAGGTGCAGCGCCTTGACGTGGCCGACCGTCTCCCCCTCTTCGGGGGCGGTGCCCTCGAACTTCACGGTGTTGACGGCGTAGACCCGCTCGCCGCCCTCCTCGTGGGCCGAGGTGACCTTGTACGTCATCGGCATGGTCGGCCAGGGCTGGTGCGCCGGACGGTCGTCGGAGGGCCGCGGCATGATCTCCAGCTGGGTGACCGACAGGGCGCCCTGGCGGTGGGCGGTGCCCACGCAGTCCGCGCCGGTGTCGCCGCCGCCGATGACGACCACGTGCTTGCCCTCGGCGGAGACCGGCGGGGTGACGAAGTCGCCCTCCTGCACCTTGTTGGCCAGCGGCAGGTACTCCATGGCCTGGTAGATGCCCTTGAGCTCGCGCCCCTCGACCGGCAGGTCGCGCCACTGGGTGGCGCCCGCGGCGATGACCACCGCGTCGTACCGCTTGCGCAGCTTGGCGCCGTCCAGGTCGCGGCCGATCTCGACACCGGTGCGGAACTTGGTGCCCTCCGCGCGCATCTGCTCGATGCGGCGGTTGATGTGCCGCTTCTCCATCTTGAACTCGGGGATGCCGTAGCGCAGCAGACCGCCGATGCGGTCGGCCCGCTCGTACACCGCGACCGTGTGGCCGGCCCGGGTCAGCTGCTGGGCGGCGGCCAGGCCCGCCGGGCCGGAGCCGATCACGGCCACGGTCTTGCCGGAGAGCCGGTCCGGGGGCTGCGGGGTGACGTCGCCGCTGTCCCAGGCCTTGTCGATGATGGTGACCTCGACGTTCTTGATGGTCACCGCCGGCTGGTTGATGCCGAGCACGCAGGCGGACTCGCAGGGCGCGGGGCAGAGGCGCCCGGTGAACTCCGGGAAGTTGTTGGTCGCGTGCAGGCGCTCGCTGGCGGCCTTCCAGTCCTCGCGGTAGGCGTAGTCGTTCCACTCGGGGATCAGGTTCCCCAGCGGACAGCCGTTGTGGCAGAAGGGGATGCCGCAGTCCATGCAGCGCCCGGCCTGCTTGGTGATGATCGGCAGCAGCCCGCCCGGAACGTAGACCTCGTTCCAGTCCCGCTTGCGCTCCTCGACCGGGCGGGTCGGAGCGGTCTCGCGGGGCGTGGTGAGGAAGCCCTTCGGGTCAGCCATTTGCCGCCTCCATCATCTTCGCGGTGGTCTCGGACTCGGAGAGCCCGGCCTGCTCGGCGGCGTTCTTGGCGGCGAGCACTGCCTTGTAGTCCCTCGGCATGACCTTGCCGAAGCGGGTGAGGGTGTGGCCCCAGTCGGCGAGGAGCTTCTCGGCGACGGTCGAGCCGGTCTCCTCCTGGTGGCGGCGCACCACGTCGTGCAGCCACTTGATGTCGTCGGCGTCCAGCTCCTCGACGTTCACCATGCCGGTGTTGACGTTGTCCGGGTCGAGGTCGAGGACGTACGCGATGCCTCCGGACATGCCGGCCGCGAAGTTGCGGCCGGTCGGGCCGAGTACCAGCGCCCGGCCGCCGGTCATGTACTCGCAGCCGTGGTCGCCCACGCCCTCGGACACCACGGTGGCGCCGGAGTTGCGGACGCAGAAGCGCTCGCCGGTGGTGCCGCGCAGGAAGAGCTCACCGCCGGTGGCCCCGTACGCGATGGTGTTGCCGGCGATGGTCGAGTACTCGGCGAGGTGGTCGGCGCCCCGGTCGGGACGGACGATCACCCGGCCGCCGGACAGGCCCTTGCCGACGTAGTCGTTGGCGTCGCCCTCCAGGCGGAGCGTGATGCCCTTGGGGAGGAAGGCGCCGAACGACTGGCCCGCGGAACCGGTCAGGGTGATGTCGACGGTGTCGTCGGGGAGCCCGGCGCCACCGTACTTCTTGGTCACCTCGTGGCCGAGCATCGTGCCGACCGTGCGGTTGACGTTGCGGATCCTGACCTGGGCGCGGACCGGGTCGCCGTTGTCGAGGGCGTCCTTGGCGAGCGCGATGAGCTCGTTGTCGAGCGCCTTCTCCAGGCCGTGGTCCTGGTCGGTGGTGCGGTGCATGGCCGCGCCCTCGGGCAGCTCCGGCACGTGGAAGAGCGGGGTCAGGTCGAGGCCCTGCGCCTTCCAGTGGTCGACGGCCGCGGTGGTGTCGATCAGCTCGGCGTGGCCGACGGCCTCCTCGATCGAGCGGAAGCCCAGCTCGGCCAGGATCTCGCGGACCTCCTGGGCGATGAACTCGAAGAAGTTCACCACGTACTCGGCCTTGCCGGAGAAGCGGTCGCGCAGCACCGGGTTCTGGGTGGCGATGCCGACCGGGCAGGTGTCCAGGTGGCAGACGCGCATCATCACGCAGCCGGAGACCACCAGCGGGGCGGTCGCGAAGCCGAACTCCTCGGCGCCCAGCAGGGCGGCGATGACGACGTCGCGGCCGGTCTTCAGCTGGCCGTCGGTCTGCACGACGATGCGGTCGCGCAGACCGTTGAGCAGCAGCGTCTGCTGCGTCTCGGCCAGACCCAGCTCCCAGGGGCCGCCCGCGTGCTTCAGCGAGGTCAGCGGGGAGGCGCCGGTGCCGCCGTCGTGTCCGGAGATCAGGACGACGTCGGCGTGGGCCTTGGAGACGCCCGCCGCGACCGTGCCGACGCCGACCTCGGAGACCAGCTTCACGTGGATGCGGGCGACCGGGTTGGCGTTCTTGAGGTCGTGGATCAGCTGCGCCAGGTCCTCGATCGAGTAGATGTCGTGGTGCGGCGGCGGCGAGATCAGGCCGACACCGGGGGTGCTGTGCCGGGTCCTGCCGATCCACGGATAGACCTTGTGGCCGGGCAGCTGGCCGCCCTCGCCGGGCTTGGCGCCCTGGGCCATCTTGATCTGGATGTCGTCCGCGTTGACCAGGTACTCGGAGGTCACGCCGAAGCGGCCGGAGGCGACCTGCTTGATCGCGGAGCGGCGCGCCGGGTCGTACAGGCGGTCCGGGTCCTCGCCGCCCTCGCCGGTGTTGGACTTGCCGCCCAGCTGGTTCATGGCGATGGCCAGCGTCTCGTGCGCCTCGCGCGAGATGGAGCCGTACGACATCGCGCCGGTGGAGAAGCGCTTGACGATCTCGGAGACCGGCTCGACCTCGTCGACGGGGATCGGCGCGCGTGCGCCGTCCCTGAAGGCGAACAGGCCGCGGAGCGTCATCAGACGCTCGGACTGCTCGTTCACCCGGTCCGTGTACTGCTTGAAGATGTCGTAGCGGCGGGAGCGGGTGGCGTGCTGCAGCCGGAAGACCGTCTCGGGGTCGAACAGGTGCGGCTCGCCCTCGCGGCGCCACTGGTACTCCCCGCCGATCTCCAGCCGCCGGTGCGCCGGGGCGATGCCGGAGGCGGGGTAGGCCTTGGCGTGCCGGGCGGCGACCTCCTTGGCGACCACGTCGATGCCGGCGCCGCCGATCTTGGTCGTGGTGCCGTGGAAGTAGGTGTCGACGAAGTCGGTGTCCAGGCCGATGGCCTCGAAGACCTGCGCGCCGCGGTAGGAGGCGACGGTGGAGATGCCCATCTTGGACATCACCTTGAGCACGCCCTTGCCCAGCGCCTTGATCAGGTTCTTGATGGCCGTCTCGGGCTCCAGGCCCTCGATGAAGGTGCCGGCGCGGAGCAGGTCCTCGACCGACTCCATCGCCAGGTACGGGTTGACGGCCGCGGCGCCGTAGCCGATGAGCAGCGCGACGTGGTGCACCTCGCGGACGTCGCCCGCCTCGACCAGCAGGCCCACCTGGGTGCGCTGCTTGGTGCGGATCAGGTGGTGGTGGACGGCCGAGGTGAGCAGCAGCGACGGGATCGGCGCGTGCTCGGCGTCCGAGTGCCGGTCGGAGAGCACGATCAGGCGGGCGCCGTCCTCTATGGCGGCGTCGGCCTCGGCGCAGATCTCGGTGAGCCGTGCGGCCAGGGCCTCGCCGCCGCCGGAGACCCGGTAGAGACCGGACAGCGTCGCCGCCTTCAGGCCGGGCAGGTCGCCGTCGGCGTTGATGTGGATGAGCTTGGCCAGCTCGTCGTTGTCGATCACCGGGAAGGGCAGGGTGATGTTGCGACAGGACGCCGGGGAGGGCTCCAGCAGGTTGCCGGACGGGCCGACGGCGCTGATCAGCGAGGTGACCAGCTCCTCCCGGATGGCGTCCAGCGGCGGGTTGGTGACCTGGGCGAACAGCTGGGTGAAGTAGTCGAAGAGCAGCCGGGGCCGCTCGGACAGCGCCGCGATCGGCGAGTCGGTGCCCATGGAGCCGAGCGGCTCGCCGCCGGTCTTGGCCATCGGCGCCAGGATGATCCGCAGCTCCTCCTCGGTGTAACCGAAGGTCTGCTGGCGGCGGGTGACCGAGGCGTGGGTGTGCACGATGTGCTCGCGCTCGGGCAGGTCGTTGAGATGGATCAGGCCCGCGTCCAGCCACTCCGCGTACGGGTGCTCGGCGGCGAGCTGCGCCTTGATCT
This sequence comes from Streptomyces sp. NPDC001070, assembly GCF_053598835.1. Classification (NCBI taxonomy): domain Bacteria; kingdom Bacillati; phylum Actinomycetota; class Actinomycetes; order Kitasatosporales; family Streptomycetaceae; genus Streptomyces; species Streptomyces sp. NPDC001070. Next base: position 66,080 of record NZ_JBSFLB010000025.1, on the reverse strand, counting down.
CGTCGTCCTCGATGATCCGGTGCTCGACCGTGTCGACCAGGAACATCCTGCCCGGCTGCAGCCGGCCCTTGCGGACCACCTTGTCGGCGGGGATGTCGTCCAGCACCCCGGACTCGGAGGCGAGCACGACCAGGCCGTCGTCGGTGACCCAGTAGCGGCCCGGGCGCAGACCGTTGCGGTCCAGGACCGCGCCGACGACGGAGCCGTCGGTGAAGGTGACGCAGGCCGGGCCGTCCCAGGGCTCCATCAGGGTGGAGTGGTACTGGTAGAAGGCGCGCCGGGCCGGATCCATCGAGTCGTGGTTCTCCCACGCCTCGGGGATCATCATCAGCACGCTGTGCGGCAGCGAGCGGCCGCCGAGGTGGAGCAGCTCCAGCACCTCGTCGAAGGTCGCCGTGTCGGAGGCGTCCGGCGTGCAGACCGGGAAGATCCGCTCCAGGTCGCCGCCGAAGAGGCCCGAGGCGAGCTGCGACTCGCGGGCGCGCATCCAGTTGCGGTTGCCCCTGACGGTGTTGATCTCACCGTTGTGGGCGACGAAGCGGTAGGGGTGCGCCAGCGGCCAGCTCGGGAAGGTGTTGGTGGAGAACCGGGAGTGCACCAGGGCGATCGCGGTGGCGATGCGGTCGTCCGACAGGTCCGGGAAGAAGGGCTCCAGCTGGCCGGTGGTCAGCATGCCCTTGTAGACGATCGTCCGGGCCGACAGCGACGGGAAGTAGACGTCGGCCTCGCGCTCGGCGCGCTTGCGGAGCACGAAGGCCGGGCGGTCGAGGTCGATCCCGGACCTCGTCCCACCGGTGATCGCGGCGTCCGCGACGAAGAGCTGGGAGAAGTACGGCATCGTCGAGCGCGCGGTGGCGCCCAGGATGTCGGGGCCGATCGGCACCTCGCGCCAGCCCAGGACGGTGAGGCCCTCCTCGGCGGCGAGCCGCTCGATGGACTCGACGGCCTTCTTGCGGTCCTCGTCCTCGACGGGCAGGAAGGCCGTGCCGACGGCGTAGTGGCCCGCGGCGGGGAGCTCGAAGCCGGCGACCGCCCTCAGGAACGCGTCCGGGACCTGCATCAGGATGCCCGCGCCGTCGCCGGAGTCCGGCTCGGAGCCGGTGGCCCCGCGGTGCTCCAGGTTGCGCAGCACGGTCAGGGCCTGCTCCACGAGCGCGTGGTCCGCCTCGCCGGTGAGGGTGGCCACGAAACCGACGCCACAGGCGTCGTGCTCGTCGCGAGGGTCGTACATCCCCTGACGGGCGGGACGCCCGTCCATGTGGGCCCACCGGGAGGAGGTGGCCTGGGGGTGCGTGGACGCGGAACGCATCGGCTCTCCCGTCGTCGTCATCTGGCATATGACATGCGCACTAGGGACGACGTTGGCCCTCTGCGATTTCGTGCAGGTTACATGATGGCCCGATGGCCGAAAAGTGGATAGCGGATTCCATCATGTGGACTGAACAGCGCTACGAGCAGGCAGTATGGGCCAGCATCGCTCACGTGAGACGCAGGCGACACTGCCCACGGCGCCACAGACTGATGCCCTGTGTTGGCCGCGCTGAAACGAGCGAGTAACAAGTGGCTTGTGGCCCTTACCCGGCTCAACCGACGGCGGTACCGAAAAGCGCGCCCAGAACGAAGGTAACCCCGGCGGCGGCTCCGCCCAAGACGAGCTGCCGAAGTCCGCTGAACCACCAGCTGCGAGCCGTCACACGCGCCACAGCGGCACCGCAGAGGAAGAGACCGATCAGCGCGACGATCACCGCGGGCCAGACCACGGTCGCGCCGAACAGGTACGGGAGCACCGGCAGCAGGGCGCCGACGGCGAAGGACAGGAACGAGGAACCGGCCGCGACCAGCGGCGACGGCAGATCGGTGGGGTCGACGCCCAGCTCCTCGCGGGCGTGGATCTCCAGGGCCTGGTCCGGGTCCTTGGACATCTGCCGGGCCACCTCCATGGCCAGCTCCGGCTCCACCCCGCGGGCGACGTACAGCGCCGCCAGTTCGCGCAGCTCGTCCTTCGGGTTGCGGCGCAGTTCCAGCCGCTCGATGTCCAGCTCCGCCTGGACCAGCTCCCGCTGGGAGGCGACGGAGGTGTACTCACCGGCGGCCATCGAGAACGCCCCGGCGGCCAGACCGGCCAAACCGGTGATCACTATGGTGGACGGGGCGACATTGCCGCCCGCGACGCCGGTCATCAGTGCGAGATTCGACACAAGGCCGTCCATCGCCCCGAACACCGCCGGTCGCAGCCAGCCGCCGCTCACGTCCCGGTGGGAGTGATGCGCCACGTGGTAGGGCGCGCCCTGCTCCTCCTCCACCAGAGCTTCGCCCGCAGGTGTGCCCAGTGCGCCTCGCTCCACGGCTGCCGGCATGATCCACGTGCTCCTTCCCCCGGGGGGACTTCCCCGCGTCCCTCCCTCGAACGCCTCGACCGTACGCCCGAATTCCCTGCGTTTCCAGCAAGGAAAGCCTGCCCTACCTGCGAAAACGCGCCCACGCCACAACGCCCGCGGCCGCCGTCACCGGGGTGGTGAACGGCGGCCGCGGGGCTGCGCGACGAGCGCGTCAGAGGTTCTTGGCGGACTTGGCCTCGGCGTCGACGGGCACGCCGGCCTCGTCCTCCTCCGGCTCGGGTTCCTCTTCCCCGGCCGCGGGCTCGGTCTCCGTCCCGGACTTCGTCCCGCTGTCGGTCCCGGTGCCCGCGTCCTCGTCGGACGTGTCCTGGTCCGCCTCCGCGGCGGCCTCGGCGGCCGCGGGTTCCACGACCTCCTCACGGCCCGGCCGCAGCTTCGCCGAGACGACGATGTAGGCCACGGCGGCGACGAAGACCAGGATCGACGTCCAGTCGTTGAGACGGAGGCCGAGGAAGTGGTGGGCGTCGTCGACCCGCAGGTACTCGATCCAGAAGCGCCCGACGGTGTACGCCGCGACATAGAGCGCGAAGGCGCGGCCGTGGCCGAGCTTGAAGCGCCGGTCGGCCCAGATGACCAGCAGGGCCACCCCGACGCACCACAGGGACTCGTACAGGAACGTCGGGTGGTACGTCGCGACGTCCAGGCTGTCGGCCGGCCGGTGGGCGCTGTCGATCTTCAGGCCCCAGGGCAGATCGGTCGGGCGCCCGTACAGCTCCTGGTTGAACCAGTTGCCCCAGCGGCCGATGGCCTGGGCGAAGGCGATGCCGGGTGCCACGGCGTCGGCGTACGCGGGCAGCGAGATCCCGCGGCGGCGGCAGCCGATCCAGGCGCCGAGGGCACCGAGGGCGATGGCGCCCCAGATGCCGAGGCCGCCCTCCCAGATCTTGAACGCGTTGACCCAGTTCTTGCCCTCCCCGAAGTAGAGCTCGTAACTGGTGATCACGTGATAGAGGCGTCCGCCGACCAGGCCGAAGGGCACCGCCCATACGGCGATGTCCGCGACCGTGGTCTTCAGTCCGCCGCGGGCGACCCATCGCCTGCCGCCGAGCCACACGGCCACGAAGACACCGATGATGATGCAGAAGGCATAGCCGCGCAGAGGAATGGGGCCGAGGTGGATGACCCCGCGCGACGGGCTGGGAATGAATGCGAGTTCCATGGCACTCCCGACGCTACCGTGCCGGGCGGGTACGACGGGCACCCGCCCGGCAACGGCTGGATAACGGGCGCGGGTCTCAGCTGCTCGGCGAGACCGCCGGGGAGCCCCCCGCGGAGGCGGATCCGCCCGCCGATCCGGGTACGCTCGCGGACCCCGAAGTGCCCGGCGGTGTGGCCCCCGGTGTGGCGGTGCCCGGCTTCTTGCCCTTGTTGGCCTCGGCGACCAGCTGCTTCAGCCGGTCCGCCGTCAGGTTGGGCTGCCCCTTCCGCAGGAGGCTCTCACCGCCGTTGAGCAGGAAGGTCGGCGTGGAGTTGAAGCCCGCGGCGTTGAAGGCCTCGTTGTTGGCGTTCACCCAGTCGTCGTACTTCCCGTCGTTCACGCAGGCGGTGAAGGCGGGCGTCTTCAGGCCCGGCACCTTGCCCGCCAGCTCCAGCAGGTAGGCGTTGTCGGCGAACCGGTCGTCGTTCTCCTGCGGCTGGTTCCGGTACAGGACGTCGTGGTAGTCGCGGAACTTGCCCTCGTCCTGGGCGCAGGCCGCGGCGTTCCCGGCGCGGAGGGAGCCGGTGCCGCCCAGGTTCCCGTCGATGAGCCGGACGAGGTGGTAGTCGACCTTGAGCTGGCCCTGGTCCTGGAGGCTGTGGACGGTGTCGCGGAGCTCGCGCTCGTAGGCCGCGCAGGCCGGGCAGCGGAAGTCCTCGTACACCGTCAGCGTGGAGGGGGCGTCGCTCGCGCCGTTCGGGAGAGCCAGCTTGTCCTTGCCGGTCGCGCCCGCCGGGGCGGCGGAGGGGGCGCCGGAACCGCCGCCGCTGTTGGAGACCACGACCCCGATGACGGCGCCGATCACCAGGACGCCGACCACGGAGCCCGCGACGATCAGCGTCCTCTTGCGTTTCTGCCGGCGCTGCTCCTGCGCGCGCTGCTGCTGCAGCCGCTCCCGGGCGTTGGACTTTCCTTCACGGTTCTTCTCGCTCACACCCTGGGACAACGAACCGGGGGCACGCTCGCGCGTACCCCCGGCCTGTGATTCCCCCGTAAGAGTGAGCGGTTCCTACCGGCGGACGCCCTCGGCGAGGTCCGCCGCCAGCTCCCGCACCCCTGCGAGACCCTGCTCCAGGTCCGGCGCGTCCAGCAGCCGCTTGACGAAGGCCGAGCCGACGATCACCCCGTCCGCGAAGCCCGCCACCTCGGCCGCCTGCGCGGCGTTGGAGACGCCCAGGCCGACGCAGACCGGCAGCGCGGTGGTGGCGCGGGTGCGCCGCACGAGGTCGGCAGCCTCGGCGCCGACGCTCTCGCGAGTGCCGGTGACGCCCATCAGCGAGGCCGCGTAGACGAAGCCGGAGCCCGCCGCCGTGATCTTCGCCAGCCGCTCGTCCCTGCTGCTCGGGGCGACCACGAAGACCGTGGCCAGGCCGTGCTGCTCGGCGGCCTTCCGCCACACCTCGGACTCCTCCACCGGAAGGTCCGGCAGGATGCAGCCCGCGCCGCCGGCCTCGGCCAGCTCGGCGGCGAAGCGCTCGGTGCCGTACCGGTCGACCGGGTTCCAGTACGTCATGACCAGGATCGGCTTCCCGGTCGCGGCGTGCGCCTCCCGCACGGTGCGCAGCACGTCCTTGATGCGCACACCGCCGCGCAGCGCGATGTCGTCCGCGGTCTGGATGACCGGGCCGTCCAGCACGGGGTCGCTGTGCGGCAGGCCGATCTCGACGACGTCGGCGCCGCCCTCCAGGGCCGCCTTGGCGGCCTCGATGCCGCCCTCGACGGTCGGGAAGCCCGCCGGGAGGTACGCCACCAGGGCGGCGCGGCCCTCGGCCCTGGCACCGGCCAGGGTCCGGTCCAGCAGCTCGATCTGCCCGCTCACCGCTGCGCTCCTTCAGCCTCGTCGTACAGCCCGAAGTAGCGGGCGGCCGTGTCCATGTCCTTGTCGCCGCGCCCGGAGAGGTTGACCAGGATCAGGCCGTCCTCGCCGAGCTCCCGGCCGAGCTCCAGCGCGCCGGCGAGGGCGTGGGCGCTCTCGATGGCCGGGATGATGCCCTCGGTGCGGGAGAGCAGGCGCAGCGCCTGCATCGCCTCGTCGTCGGTGACCGGGCGGTACTCGGCGCGTCCGGTCTCCTTGAGGTAGGCGTGCTCGGGGCCGATGCCGGGGTAGTCCAGGCCGGCCGAGATCGAGTAGGGCTCGGTGATCTGGCCCTCGTCGTCCTGCAGGACGTAGGAACGGGAGCCGTGCAGGATGCCGGGCTCGCCGACGGTGAGCGTCGCCGCGTGCTCGCCGGACTCCACACCGTGGCCGGCCGCCTCAAGGCCCACCAGGCGCACCCCCTCGTCCGGGATGAAGGCGTGGAACAGGCCGATCGCGTTGGACCCGCCGCCCACGCAGGCGGCGACCGCGTCGGGCAGCCGGCCCGCGCGCTCCAGGATCTGGCGGCGCGCCTCGACACCGATCACGCGGTGGAAGTCGCGCACCATCGCGGGGAAGGGGTGCGGGCCGGCGACCGTGCCGAAGAGGTAGTGCGTGCGGTCCACGTTGGCGACCCAGTCGCGGAACGCCTCGTTGATCGCGTCCTTCAGGGTGCGGCTGCCGGACTTCACGGGGATGACCTCGGCACCGAGGATGCGCATGCGGGCGACGTTGAGCGCCTGGCGCTCGGTGTCGATCTCGCCCATGTAGATGGTGCACTCCAGGCCGAACAGGGCGCAGGCGGTGGCCGTGGCCACCCCGTGCTGGCCGGCACCGGTCTCGGCGATGACCCGGGTCTTGCCCATGCGCTTGGTGAGCAGCGCCTGGCCCAGCACGTTGTTGATCTTGTGCGAGCCGGTGTGGTTGAGGTCCTCGCGCTTGAGGAAGACCCGTGCCCCGCCGGCGTGCTCCGCGAACCGCGGCACCTCGGTGAGCGGGCTCGGACGGCCGGTGTAGTGCACCAGCAGGTCGTTCAGCTCGGCGGCGAAGGCGGGATCGGACTTCGCCTTGTCGTACTCCACGGCGACCTCGTCCACGGCGGCGACCAGCGCCTCCGGGATGAACTTGCCGCCGAACCGGCCGAAGTAGCCCTCGGCGCTGGGCACCCGGCCCTCGGGATCGGGAATGAAGAAGTCTTCGGACATGACGTTCTCGGCTCCTTCGGGGGCGCGTCGGCGGCCCCCAGAATCTCGCGTACCAATGGTCACGTTACGGCGCCGGCGACGCGCTCGGCGCCGCCCGCTGCAGGCGCGCGCGTCAGCGACCGGGATGGGGCGCGGTGGGGTCACCGGCGGGACGCCGGTGGGCGCACCCGCGCCCCGGTCATGCGGACGGCGCGGCCGGGTCCCTGTCGTCACGTACTCCCCCACCACCCGCGGTGCGGGTCGCGCGGGGCCTCCGGATGCGGTGCACGACTGCGTGGCGAGTCGGCGAATCGGCGAGTGACGCCGGTGAGCGACTGCTCGGACGATTCGACGACACCGTGCGGTCACCTCCGGCCGGAGGCCGGGAGCGGCTATGCGACGGCAGGCGCCCGGCGCCATCGGCGCCCGTTGATCTGACCCGGCTCGCAGCCGATGTGGTACCGCACGCGGCGCCCGAGAACGCGCCGCGCGGGCGCGCGGCAGCCACGGGGACGGCAGCCCCGGGCCAGTCGCGCGTACGTGGTCATGGCGCCGGTCAGCCCCGTCCGTGCCGCAGCGCGGGGTGCGCGCCGGCGGCGACGAGGTCGGCCACGGCGGCCTTGGGGTCGCGGCCGGTCACCAGGGACTCGCCGACGAGGACCGCGTCGGCACCGTCGTTGGCGTAGGCGATGAGGTCGTGCGGGCCGCGGACACCGGACTCGGCGATCTTGACGATGTGGTCCGGGATCTCCGGGGCGACGCGCGCGAAGTTGCCCCGGTCGACCTCGAGGGTCTTGAGGTTGCGCGCGTTGACGCCGATGATCCGGGCGCCCGCGTCGACGGCCCGGGCCGCCTCCTCCTCGTCGTGCACCTCGACCAGCGGGGTCAGCCCGATGGACTCGGCCCGCTCGATGAGGGAGACCAGCGCGTCCTGCTCCAGCGCCGCGACGATCAGCAGCGCCAGGTCGGCGCCGTAGGCGCGGGCCTCCCAGAGCTGGTAGGCGGTGACGATGAAGTCCTTGCGCAGCACGGGGATGTCGACCTTGGCCCGGACGGCCTCCAGGTCGGCGAGCGATCCGCCGAAGCGGCGCTGCTCGGTCAGGACCGAGATGACGGCGGCGCCGCCCGCCTCGTAGTCCGCGGCCAGGCCCGCGGGGTCCGCGATGGCGGCGAGGGCGCCCTTGGAAGGGCTGGACCGCTTGACCTCGCAGATGACCTTGACGCTGTCCCCCCGGAGGGCGGCCACGCCGTCCTTGGCGTCGCGCGCCTTCGCAGCCCGCTCCTTGAGCTCGTCGAGGGAGACCCGGGCCTGCCGCTCGGCGAGGTCCTCGCGGACTCCGTCGATGATCTCGTCGAGCACACTCACGCGAGAGGACCCCTTCCCAAAGCGAAACGATCAAGCCAGTGAGATGTTCCACCAGCACTGCGATGGTAACCGCCGGGGGCCGGAGGACCCGCATCCGGCGGAACGTACGCTCACCAGATGGACACTCCGGGCACCCTCCCGGTGCCGGTCAGGGCGCCAGCGCGGCCCCGAACGGAAGGTTCCGGACAACGGTGAAGAGCAGGACGACGCCCGCGATCGCCCACCAGTGGACGGCCCGCAACTGCAGCGCGAAGGGCCTGCCGCGCAGCGCCCGCGTGAGCCAGAGGGTCCACAGCACGGCGAAGAGCACATAGCCCACGACGGCCAGCGCGTTCAGCCCGAGCGCCGCGCCGAAGTCGCCGTGCACGACCGCGTACGCGCTCCGCAGCCCGCCGCAGCCCGGGCAGTACAGGCCCGTGTAGTGCAGCAGGGGGCAGACCGGGTAGTGCCCGGCCTGGTTCGGGTCGAAGGTGCCCACGTACGCGAACGCGGCGGCGACACCGCCGAGTACGCCCAGCGGGGCGGCGAGAGCACTCGGCTTCGGCCTGGTGGCGGTCTCGGTCACGGGGTGATTGTCCCGCGCCGCGCCCGCGGGGGACAGCCGGGGTGGGCGGAAAAGGCGGAGCCGCCGCCGGCGCGTGTGCCGGGGCGGCTCCGGGGCCCGTTGCGTGCAGGCGTCAGGCGCGCTGCTTCTCCGGCATCGGCTTGCCCAGGCCCGCGGCGCGCATGCCGAGACCGACCAGACCGCCCAGGGCGGCGACGGCCAGGCCGGCGAACATACCGATCGGCTCCGCCAGGACGACGAAGGCAGCCGCGACGCAGAAGCCGATGAAGGCGATGATCACGCCGGTCCAGGCGGCAGGGGTGTGTCCGTGGCTGTTGCCCGCCATGAGTGCTCCCAAGTCGTTCTACAAAAGGTTCGTTAGGTCGTTCGCCCGCGCGATGGCGCGCGTCACGCGCCATTCTCCCCCGTTGCGCTCACGCTCCGCGCGCGGGGGGTGGCCCGGCGCGTCAGAGCGCCTCGGTGGGGTCCTCCCCGCGGTCCAGCGCCTTCCACAGCTCCTCGGGGCGCTCCTCCGCCGTGACGCGGGGGGCGGAGCCGGGGCGCGCCGCCCTGGGGGTGTCGCGGTCGTACCGGCTCGACATGCCCGGCCAGGTCCGCGCGCGCAGGACGGCGACGACGCCGGCGAGCAGGATCAGCGCGCCGCCGGCCGCCGAGACCAGCGGCCAGGCGCTGGTGGAGACCGCCGTGACGGTGGTGTGCTTCAGGCCGCTGGCGGCCGCCGCGGCGGCGTCCAGGGCCGTGGTGTCGCCGAGCGCCGTCAGCGCCGCCGCCAGGGCCCCGGCCCCGCACAGCGCCAGCAGCACGCCGACGACCAGCCGGGACGCGCCGCGTACGGCGAAGACCGCCACCAGGGCGGCGAGCCCCACCAGCGCGAGCGCGCCCGGCACCCCGGTGACCTGGTTGCCGGAGACGCCGACCGGCCCGCCGCCGGCGAACGGGGCGGTGCCCTTCTGCCAGGTCCTGCCCGCGGCGAGCAGCACGACGGCGGCGCCGAGCACACCGCTCGACAGGGCGGCGACGAGGCTGCGGCGGCCGCCCGTGGGGCGGGCGGAGGTCTCCTCCGCGGGTTCGGCTGCGGTCCGGGACTGGGGTACGGCGCTACTCACCCCACCACTATCCACCCCGCGCCTGGCTCGTTCGCCTCCGGGGCGCCTTCCGGCCCCTCGTTCACTCGCCGCGGGGCTCGCGCATCCGGTTGGCCGTGGCGACGGCGCGGAGGACCGCGGCCGCCTTGTTGCGGCACTCGGTGTCCTCGGAGACCGGGTCGGAGTCGGCGACGATGCCCGCGCCCGCCTGCACGTACGCGGTCCCTTCGCGCAGCACGGCGGTGCGGATGGCGATGGCGGTGTCGGAGTCGCCGGCGAAGTCCAGGTAGCCCACGGCGCCTCCGTACAGGCCGCGCCGGGTGGGCTCCAGCTCGTCGATGATCTGCATCGCGCGCGGCTTGGGCGCCCCCGACAGGGTGCCGGCGGGGAAGCAGGCGGTGAGCACGTCGAAGGCCGTGCGGCCGGCACCGAGACTGCCGGTGACGGTGGAGACGATGTGCATGACGTGGCTGTAGCGCTCGATCGACATGAAGTCGACGACCTCGACGCTGCCGGGCTCGCAGACCCGTCCGAGGTCGTTGCGGCCGAGGTCGACGAGCATCAGGTGCTCGGCGCGCTCCTTGGGGTCGGCCAGCAGCTCCTCGGCGAGGGCCTGGTCCTCCTGCGGGGTGCCGCCGCGGGGCCGGGTGCCCGCGATGGGGTGCACCATGGCCCGGCCGTCCTCCACCTTCACCAGCGCCTCGGGGCTGGAGCCGACGACGTCGAAGCCGTCGAAGCGCAGGAGGTACATGTAGGGGGAGGGGTTGGTCGCGCGCAGCACGCGGTAGACGTCGAGCGCGCTCGCCGGGCACGGCGTCTCGAACCGCTGCGAGGGCACGACCTGGAAGGCGTCTCCGGCCCGGATGTACTCCTTGGTCCGCTCCACCGCAGCCTGGTACGCGGCGCCGCCGAAGCGGGCGGTGATCTCCTCCGGGAGGCGGGAGGGCGGCAGCTCGGCGGGGGCGGAGTCGACGGGGCGGGCCAGGTCGGCCGACATGGCGTCGAGCCGGCGCACGGCCTCGGCGTACGCCTCGTCGACGCCCGTGTCGAGGTCGTTGTGGTTGATCGCGTTCGCGATCAGCAGCACCGAGCCGTCCCAGTGGTCGAGCACCGCCAGGTCGGAGGTGAGCAGCATCGTGAGCTCGGGAAGCCCCAGGTCGTCGCGGGCGTGGTCGCCGATGCGCTCCAGGCGGCGTACGACGTCGTATCCGAGGTAGCCGACCATGCCGCCGGTGAACGGCGGCAGCCCCGCGTCGTCGTGCAGGTCGCGCGGGGTGTGCAGGGCGTCGATCGTGGCCCGCAGCGCCTCCAGCGGGTCGCCCCCGGCCGGCACGCCGACCGGGGGCGCGCCGAGCCAGCGGGCCTCGCCGTCGCGCTCGGTCAGGGTGGCGGCGCTGCGCACGCCGACGAAGGAGTAACGGGACCACGAGCGGCCGTTCTCCGCGGACTCCAGCAGGAAGGTGCCGGGGCGTTCGGCGGCGAGCTTCCGGTACAGCCCGACCGGGGTGTCCCCGTCGGCCAGCAGCTTCCTGCTGACCGGGATGACACGGCGGTCCTGCGCCAGCTTGCGGAAGGTGTCGAGGTCGGGGGTGACGGTGCCCGTGGTCATGCCCGCAGCCTAGTGCCCGGGGGCGGCCCGCTCAGGCCAGCGGCAGGGTGCCGGCGTCGAAGCAGGTGCGGTCGCCGGTGTGGCAGGCCGCGCCGACCTGGTCGACCTTGACGAGGATCGTGTCGCCGTCGCAGTCCAGGGCCACCGACTTCACGTGCTGGACGTGCCCGGAGGTGTCGCCCTTGACCCAGTACTCCCGGCGGCTGCGGCTCCAGTAGGTGCAGCGGCCGGTGGTGAGGGTGCGGTGCAGCGCCTCGTCGTCCATCCATCCGAGCATGAGGACTTCGCCGGTGTCGTACTGCTGCGCGACGGCGGGGACGAGCCCGTCGGCGGTGCGCTTGAGGCGGGCGGCGACGGCTGGGTCGAGCGGGGATTCCATGTCCTCCATTCTGCCCGGTCCGGGCGGTGCGACTTCGGCTCCTGACCTCACCCCGCTCACCCGTATGGGGCATGCTTCGTCCATGAGTTTTCCGCCGTCGCCGCCGCCCAACGACCCGCACTCCGGACAGGGCGGCGGATTTGGGCCGCCGCCGGGGGGTTTCGGCCCGCCGCAGTACCAGCCCCAGGGGCAGCCGCAGCCGATGCCCCCGTACCAGAACCAGCCGCAGTTCCCGGGCCCCCCTCGGCAGGGCGGCGGTTACGGCTACCCGCCCCCGCCGCAGCCGCCGCGCGGCGGTGGCGGTGCGAAGGTGGCCGCGATAGTCATCGGCGCGGTCGTCCTGATCGCACTGCTCGTCGGCGGCCTGGCGGTCGCGCTGAGCGGCGGCGATGACGACAAGAGCGCCGGCGGGTCCACCAGCAGCAGCCCCACGACCTCCGCACCGGCCACCGAGGACACGACGGCCGCCTCCACGGAGCCGGACCCCTCGGAGACCTTCCGCAAGTACGTGGTGCTCAGCCCGGGCCAGTGCTTCAACGATCCCGGCCTGGACAGCGGCGTCACCGAGGTCACCACGGTCTCCTGCAACGGCCCGCACGACGCCGAGGTCATCGCCAACGAGACCATCACCGGCACCTTCGCCACCGAGGCGGCGCTCAAGACCAAGGTGCTGAAGCTGTGCGAGGCGGACGCCGCCAAGCGCCTGAAGGACGTCAAGGACAATCCGGGGTACTTCTACTACGCGCTGTACCCGAAGCTCACGGGCTACCAGTTGCAGGGCAAGGACACCGTTTCCTGCTCCCTGACCCTCAGCAACCGGCTGGACGGCAAGAAGCTGACCAAACCGCTGCCGTAGCTGCTGCCCACCGGCGGGGGCCGGACGTAGGCTGACGGTATGTCGACTCATGCCCAGCGTGAACGTCTGCTCCTCGCCGACCTGCTGGAGAGTGCCGGACCCGAGGCACCCACCCTCTGCGAGGGCTGGACCACCCGCGATCTCGCCGCCCACGTCGTCGTGCGCGAGCGGCGCGGTGACGCCTCGGCCGGCCTGGTCATCCCGCTGCTCGCGGACCGGTCGGAACGGGTCCGCAAGGAGTACGCGGACAAGCCCTACCAGGAGCTGATCCGGCTCATCCGCACCGGGCCGCCGCGGCTGTCGCCGTTCGCCGTCAAGCAGATCGACGAGGCCGCCAACACCGTCGAGTTCTACGTCCATTCCGAGGACGTGCGCCGGGCCCAGCCCGACTGGGCGCCACGTGAACTGGACCCGGTCTTCGCCGATCTGCTGTGGTCCCGCCTGGAGCGCTCCGCCCGCCTGCTGGGCCGCAAGGCCCCGGTCGGCATCGTGCTGCGCCGCCCGGACGGCCGGACCGCGGTGGCGCACCGCGGGACGCCGGTCGTCACGGTCACCGGGGAGCCCGGCGAGCTGCTGCTGTTCGCCTTCGGCCGGCAGGACTCGGCCCGGGTGGAGACGGAGGGCGACAAGGATGCGGTGGCCCGGCTGTACGACGCGAGGCTCGGCATCACCGCCTGAGTCCCGCCGGGTCCTGTCGTCGCGCCCCTACCGCGGGCGGCGGGCCAGTTCGGCCCGCCGCAGCGCCGGCGCGGCGAGTCCCACGACGGCGCCGGCGGCCGCGACCGCCGCGCTCGCGACGAACACCGGCTGCGGGCCCCAGGCGCCGATGGCGGCACCGGTGACCGGGTAGCTCAGCGGGGCGACTCCGAGCGAGAACAGCGCGGCCACCGAGCTGACCCGGCCCAGGTAGGCCGCGTCGGTGAGGGTCTGCAGCAGGGCTCCGCACAGCGCGCCGCTGAGCCCTGCGACGAGACCGACGACGACCGCGACGGCGACCGCCCCCGGCAGCGCCGGAACGAAGGCGAACCCGGCCACCGCGACCGCCCCGAGCCCCAGGCAGCAGGCCTGGGCCAGCCCGGCGCGAGGCAGCCGGCCGCGCACCGTCAGCAGCAGCGAGGCGGCACCCGCGCCGGCGCCGAAGCCGCTGACGATCCAGCCCAGCCCGGCGGCGCCCCAGCCCCGGTCGGCGGCGGTCAGCGCGAGGCCGATGTTGAACGGCCCGGCGAAGCCGAGCTCGCCGACCGCGATGACGACCATCAGCGCGGTGAGCGCGCCCCGTCCGCGTATGTAGCGCAGGCCCTCCACCAGATCCCGCCACGGTGTGCCGGCCGCCCCCGCGGCCCGGTCGTCGGGGGGCAGCGGGGCGACGCGGACGGCGAGCAGCAGCGCGAGCGAGACCGCGAACAGCACGCCCGCCAGGGCGAACGCGATGGAGGGGCCGCCGGTCGCGACCGCCGTACCGCCCAGTGAGGCACCGGCCACGTTGCCGACGCGCATCGCGATGCCCTTCATCCCGTGCAGGCGGCCGAGTTGGTCCGGGCCGGTGATCCGGGGCGGCAGGGCGCCGACCGCCGGGAGGAACACCGCGTCCACGGCGCCGAAGAGCAGCGCGATCACGGCGAGCGCCCACAGCCCCGGCGTGGTCAGGGCGAGCAGCGCGGCCGCGGCGAACATCACGGCGCAGCGTGTCAGATCACTGCCGATGACGATGCGGCGCGGGCCGAACCGGTCGGCCAGCACTCCCCCGCCGAGCATCAGCACCGCGCGCGGCACGGCGCCTACGGCGAGCACCAGGCCGGCCCGCCCCGGGTCCCCGGCACGGGTGGCGGCCCAGGACAGGGCGAGGAACCACACGGCGTCACCGACGAGCGAGGCCGTGAACGCGGCCAGCCAGCGCAGGACGTTGGCGTCCCGGTGGGCGGGGGTTCCGGGCAGCGCGACGGGCGGGGCGGTGGCAGCGGGCGCCGACATGCGGTCGCCTCCTTCATGTCCCTCGTGGTTCACGGCCGGTAGGGGAATCCGTACAGGTGCACCGCGAGGTGCTCGCGGCCCTCGGTGTCGCCCGCCTCCTCGGCGGCGCGTCCGCGGTCGACCCAGCGCATCATCAGCTCGCCGAGCTCGTCGCTCAGTTGGCGTGCCTCCTCGGGGGTGAGCCGGGGCATGTACTCGGAGCTGAAGCCGGCGTCCGTCCACTCCTTGCCCCAGGTGTGCTGCTGGTCGAGGTAGGCGGCGTAACGCGCGTACCGGGTGGCCACGAGCTGCCGGGTGACCTCGCTCATGACGGCGGCGTCCTCGGGGCGGTCGGCGAAGTCCGAGGTGCGGAAGGAGAATCCGCGCTCGGAGCTGACCCTCCACCAGCGCTCGCGGCCGTCCGCGCTCTGGCCGGGGGCCTCGGTGATGAAGCCGTGCGCGGCGAGCTTGCGCAGGTGGTAGCTGACCAGCGAGACCGCCTCGTCGACCTGGTCGGCCAGTTGGGAGGCGGTCGCCGTGCGGGCGGTGAACAGCGCACGGTAGAGCTCGATGCGCAGCGGGTGGGTGAAGACCTTGAGCGCCTCGAGGTCGGTGATCCTGCGGAGGTCTGCTGGGGGCTCTTCCTCGGACATACCCAGGAGGCTAGACAGGAAAGGAAATTTGCGCAAGAAAAATTGCGCAACTTCTCGTGCACATCTTCGCCGCGCTCTGCGGCCATGGCACGGAGCGAGCGGGACGGCGGGGATCGAGGCCGCGGGGATCGGGATGCCGGTCCCCCGCCCGGGCGGGACCTGGACCGCCGGCACGGTGATCCTCGACGCGGAGGGCGGCGGCGCGGAGGGCAGGGCCTTCGCCCAGCGCCGCTCCCCCGGCCGCAGGCTCCTCCCGACTGCCGGGACATCGTCGGTGGACGTGTGGAACCCGGCGAGACCCTGCTCGGGGCTCTCGCCCGCGACGTGGAGGTGGGGTTCCCCATGCCGAAGGCCAGGGCAGAGACCGGCCGGCGGCTGCGCGCGGTGCGGCGGCTGATCGGGGTGTCCCCCGGGAGGGCGACGACGGCCAGGGACTGCGCCACGAGGCGGACTTCGTGGCCGGGTCGAGGGGGACCTCGCTCGCCCGCGCCTGGAGTGGGGCAGGCACACGGCGCACGGCTGGTCCGGCCCGGAGGAGCTCGGACGGCTGAAGGAGAACCGGGCACCCGGTGAGACCCTGGTGCACGACGTGATCGCCGCAGCGCTCGACCTCCGTGGGTGACGTGTGCCGTATGTGAAGCTGCTCCGCCGGCCCCATGTGGGCCGGCTTCTGTCCGGTTCGCTGCTCGGCCGGCTGCCGACCGCCATGGCGGCCCTGGCGATCGCGCTGGCGCTGCGCGAGGCCGGTACGGGCTATCGCCTGGTCGGCGTGGCCACCGGTGTGTACGCGCTGTCCGGGGCGGCGGGCGGGCCGGTGCTCGGGCGGCTCGTGGACCGGCTGGGGCAGCCGCGGGTGCTCATCGCCTCGGCGGTGGTGTCGGGGGCCGGGTTCGCCCTGCCGGCGGTCGCTCCGGGAAACACCGCCGCGGTCCTGGTGGGCTCCGCGGTGGCGGGAGGGGCGGCGCCGCCGCTGGAGCCGTGTCTGCGGGCGCTGTGGCCCGACCTCGTACGGCCCGGCGAACTGGAGGCGGCGTACGCGGTGGACGCGGGCGCGCAGGAACTGGTCTTCATCGCGGGGCCGCTGCTGGTCGGCGGGCTCGCCGTGGCGGGACCGGCCCCGCTCGCGCTGTGGGCGGCGGCCGCGCTGGGACTGCTCGGCGCGCTGGTCGTCGCCGGCTCGGGCCCCTCGCGGGCCTGGGTCTCCGCCGCCCGCTCCCCGCACTGGCTGGGCGCGCTGCGCAGCCGCGGGCTCGCGCTGCTCCTGTGCGCGCTGGGCGGCTGCGGCTGGGCCCTGGGCACCTTCAACGTCTTCGCGGTGGCCTACGCCGAGCGCCACCCGCTGCCCGGCGGCGCGGGCACCTTGCTGGCGCTGTCCTCCGTCGGCGCCCTCTGCGGGGCGGTCGTGCTCGCCGGGGCGCGGTGGCGGGCGCCGGCGTCCACCAAGGCGGCACTGACGGCGACCGGGATGGCGGCGACGTACTGGCCGGTGGCTCTCGTCCCGGGGCAGCTCGCGATGGTGTTCTTCGCCCTGCTCACCGGGGTGTTCTTCGCACCGCTGCTGACCGTGGTGTTCGCGCTCACCGGCGAACTGGCGCCCGCGGGCACCGTCACGGAGGCCTTCGCCTGGCTGGTCACCCTCGTCACGACCGGCATCGCCGGCGGCTCCGCCGTCGCCGGGCTGATCCTCGCCACGAGCCCGCTGCGCGCCGCGGCTCTCAGCGGCGCCACCGGTGTCACCGTCGCCGCGCTGGTCCTCCTCGCCGCCCGCCCCTTCCTCAACCGCGCGGCGGCCGCGGCCACGACACCCCATCGCGTCCCGGCGGCCTGAGGCCTGAGGCCTGGAGTCGCCCGGCGGGGCGCGAAGCCCGTGCCCCGCCGCCGAGGGGCACCGACCAGGAGCCGGTACGCCGGCACCCCGGGCGCCGCAGGCGGCTCGCGCCGCGCCGGTGCCGTACGCCGCCTGACGGCCCGACCGCACAAGGGAGTTGCGGGCCGCCCGCGTCCTGTCGCTCGGGATCGCCGGCCAGACGCCGGCCGGCGGGTTGCGGCGGTCGGAGTCCGCGCGCCGCACGGGAGTTCACACCCCTCCGGACACCGCCGGGGCGTTCCGCAGGGCACGGTGCCCCTGCCCCGGCGCTCGGGGTCGCGGCGCTAACGCACCGGGTGGCCGGCCGTGCGCAGCGCCTGCTTGACCTCGCCGATGCGCAGGTCGCCGAAGTGGAAGACGGAGGCGGCCAGGACGGCGTCGGCGCCGGCGGCGATCGCCGGCGGGAAGTCGGCGAGGCGGCCCGCGCCGCCGGAGGCGATGACGGGGACGGTGACGTGCCTGCGCACGGCGGCGATCATCTCCGTGTCGTAGCCGTCCTTCGTCCCGTCGGCGTCCATCGAGTTGAGCAGGATCTCGCCGGCGCCCAGTTCGGCCGCGCGGTGCGCCCACTCCACTGCGTCGATGCCCGTGCCCTGGCGGCCGCCGTGCGTGGTGACCTCGAAGCCGGACGGGGTACCGGCATCGGTGCGGCGGGCGTCCACCGAGAGCACCAGCACCTGGCGGCCGAACCGCTCGGCGATCTCGCGGAGCAGTTCGGGCCGGGCGATCGCGGCGGTGTTGACGCCGACCTTGTCGGCCCCGGCCCGCAGCAGCTTGTCGACGTCGTCGGCGGACCGCACGCCGCCGCCGACGGTGAGCGGGATGAAGACCTGCTCGGCGGTGCGCCGCACCACGTCGTAGGTCGTCTCGCGGTTGCCGGAGGAGGCGGTGATGTCGAGGAAGGTCAGCTCGTCGGCGCCCTCGGCGTCGTACAGCTTGGCCATCTCGACGGGGTCGCCGGCGTCCCGCAGGTTCTTGAAGTTGACGCCCTTGACGACCCGGCCGTTGTCCACGTCCAGGCAGGGGATGACTCGGACCGCCAGGGTCATTGCGCTCAGGCTCCTCGGAATGCTTCCAGTTCGACTTCGACCAGTACCCGGGAGTCCACGAAACCGGAGACCACGACCACCGTGGCGGCCGGGCGTACGGCGTCGAAGAGCTCCTTGTGGGCCCGGCCCACCGCATCCACGTCGCGGGTGTGGGTGAGGTACATGCGGGTACGGACGACGGACTCGGCCCCCAGGCCGAACTCCTCAAGGACGGCGAGGGCGTTGGCGAAGGCCACCTTGGCCTGCTCGTACGGGTCGCCCTCGCCGTACAGCACGGTGCCGACGAACGGCATCGTGCCCGCGACGTGGACCCGGTCCCCCGCCGCGACACCGCGTGCGAAGCCGAACTGCTCCTCCCAGGGGCTGCTGCTCTGCACACGCTGCACGGCCGGGGTTTGGGTCATCGGGACACAGCCTCCAAAGCCTCTTCCAAGGTGAATGCCTTGGCGTAGAGGGCCTTACCCACGATCGCGCCTTCGACGCCCACGGGAACCAGCCCGGCGATGGCGCGCAGGTCGTCGAGGGAGGAGACGCCGCCGGAGGCGACGACCGGACGGTCGGTGGCCGCGCAGACGCTCTTCAGCAGGTCCAGGTTGGGGCCCTGCAGGGTGCCGTCCTTGTTGATGTCGGTGACGACGTAGCGGGCGCACCCCTCGGAGTCGAGGCGGGCCAGCGTCTCGTAGAGGTCGCCGCCGTCGCGGGTCCAGCCGCGGCCGCGCAGCGTGGTGCCGCGGACGTCGAGGCCCACCGCGATCTTGTCGCCGTGCTCGGCGATGACCTTGGCGACCCACTCGGGTGCCTCCAGGGCGGCGGTGCCGAGGTTGACCCGGGTGCAGCCGGTGGCGAGCGCCGCGGCCAGGGTCTCGTCGTCGCGGATGCCGCCGGACAGCTCGACCTTGATGTCCATGGAGCGGGCGACCCCGGCGATCTGCTCGCGGTTGTCCCCGGTGCCGAAGGCGGCGTCCAGGTCGACCAGGTGCAGCCATTCGGCGCCGGCCTGCTGCCAGGCCAGGGCGGCGGCCATCGGGTCGCCGTACGACGTCTCCGAGCCGGACTCGCCGTGGACGAGGCGGACGGCCTGGCCGTCGCGGACGTCGACGGCGGGGAGGAGTTCGAGGCGGTGCGTCGTGCTCATGGCGGCGTACGTCCTAGTCCTTGAAGGTGTCGAGCCAGTTGGTCAGCAGCTGGGCGCCGGCGTCGCCGGACTTCTCGGGGTGGAACTGGGTGGCCCACAGCGGGCCGTTCTCCACCGCGGCGACGAAGGGCTCGCCGTGCGTCGCCCAGGTGACCTTCGGGGCCCGGATGGTGGGGTTGGCGGTCTCCAGCTCCCAGGTGCGCACCGCGTACGAGTGCACGAAGTAGAAGCGGGCGTCGGCGTCCAGACCCGCGAACAGCTGCGAGTCCTCGGGCGCCTTGACGGTGTTCCAGCCCATGTGCGGCACGATCGGCGCGCGCAGCGGCTCGACGGTGCCGGGCCACTCGTCGCAGCCCTCGGTGGTGACACCGTGCTCGACGCCCTGCGCGAAGAGGATCTGCATGCCGACGCAGATGCCCATCACCGGGCGGCCCCCGGCCAGCCGGCGGCCGATGATCCACTCACCGCGCACCGACTTCAGCCCGGCCATGCAGGCGGCGAAGGCGCCGACACCGGGGACGAGCAGCCCGTCGGCGTTCATGGCCTTGTCGAAGTCGGCGGTGATCTCCACGTCCGCGCCGGCCCGGGCGAGCGCGCGCTCGGCGGAACGGACGTTGCCGAAGCCGTAGTCGAGGACCACGACCTTCTTTGCGGCCTTGCTCATGCGCGGACCCCCCTACAGCCGCAGCAGGCCGGCCGCCAGCGACATGGCGGAGCCGACACCGAGCAGCACGACGACGCTCTTGGGCATCTTCTGCTTCCAGAACGAGTAGACCCCGCCGGCCAGGAAGAGGCCGAGGAGGATGAAGAGAACGGCCGGCTTGCTCATCAGAGGGCGCCCTTCGTCGACGGGAGGATGCCCGCGGCGCGCGGGTCGCGCTCGGAGGCGTAGCGCAGGGCCCGGGCCAGCGCCTTGAACTGGCACTCCACGATGTGGTGGGCGTTGCGCCCGTACGGGACGTGGACGTGCAGCGCGATCTGCGCCTGGGCGACGAAGGACTCCAGGATGTGCCGGGTCATCGTCGTGTCGTAGCTGCCGATCATCGGCGCCATGTTCTCCGGCTCGGTGTGCACCAGGTACGGGCGGCCGGAGAGGTCGACGGTGACCTGGGCGAGGGACTCGTCCAAAGGCACCGTGCAGTTGCCGAAGCGGTAGATGCCCACCTTGTCGCCGAGCGCCTGCTTGAAGGCGGCGCCGAGCGCGAGGGCGGTGTCCTCGATGGTGTGGTGGGTGTCGATGTGCAGGTCGCCCTCGGTCTTGACCGTGAGGTCGAAGAGGCCGTGGCGGCCGAGCTGATCGAGCATGTGGTCGTAGAAGCCGACTCCGGTGGAGATCTCGGTCCTGCCGGTGCCGTCGAGGTCGAGCTCGACGACGACGGACGTCTCCTTGGTCGTGCGCTCCACGCGGCCGACGCGGGTCATGTGGTTACTGCTCCTTCTTCAGCTCGCGTACCGCTTCGAGGAACGCGTCGTTCTCGGCCGGGGTGCCCGCGGTGACCCGCAGCCAGCCCGGTACGCCGTTGTCGCGGACGAGCACGCCGCGGTCGAGGATGGCCTGCCACGCGCGGTGGCTGTCCTCGAAGCGGCCGAACTGCACGAAGTTGGCGTCGGAGTCGGTGACCTCGTAGCCGATCGCGCGCAGCTCGTCGACCAGGCGGTCCCGCTCGGCCTTCAGCTGCTCGACATACGCCAGCAGCGTATCGGTGTGCTCCAAGGCGGCGAGCGCGGTGGCCTGGGTGACGGCGGACAGGTGGTACGGCAGGCGGACCAGCTGGACGGCGTCCACGACCGCCGGGTCGGCGGCGAGGTAGCCCAAGCGCAGGCCGGCGGCGCCGAAGGCCTTGGACATGGTGCGGCTGATCACCATGTTGGGACGGCCCTGGATCAGCGGCAGCAGGGAGGGGCTGTGGCTGAACTCGCCGTACGCCTCGTCGACCACCACCAGCGAGGGCCGGGCGGCCTGGGCGGCCTCGTAGAGCGCGACGACGGTGTCGGCGGCGACGGCGGTGCCGGTGGGATTGTTGGGCGAGGTGACGAAGACCACGTTCGGCCGCTGCTCGGCGATGACCCGCGCGGCGGCGGCCACGTCGATGGTGAAGTCCTCGCGGCGCGGGCCGGAGATCCAGCCGGTACCGGTACCGCGGGAGATCAGGCCGTGCATCGAGTACGAGGGCTCGAAGCCGATCGCGGTGCGCCCGGGGCCGCCGAAAGTCTGCAGCAGTTGCTGGATGACCTCGTTGGAGCCGTTGGCGGCCCACACGTTGGCGAGGCCCACCTCGTGGCCCGCCGTGCGGGTCAGGTACTTGGCCAGTTCGGTGCGCAGCTCCACCGCGTCCCGGTCGGGGTAGCGGTTGAGGCCGCGGGCGGCCTCGCGGACGCGCTCGGTGATCCGCTCGACCAGCGGCTGGGGCAGCGGGTACGGGTTCTCGTTGGTGTTCAGGCGTACGGGGACGTCGAGTTGCGGGGCGCCGTAGGGGGACTGGCCGCGCAGCTCGTCCCGGATGGGCAGGTCGTCAATGCCGGTCACGAACCCGGTACCGTCCAATCGAATCGCGCCCGCACCGCCGCGCCGTGCGCGGGCAGGTCCTCGGCGTCGGCGAGGGTCACCACGTGGCCGGCGATCTCCGCCAGCGCCTCGCGCGTGTAGTCCACGACGTGGATGCCGCGCAGGAAGGACTGCACGGACAGGCCCGAGGAGTGGCAGGCGCAGCCGCCGGTGGGCAGCACGTGGTTGGAGCCGGCCGCGTAGTCGCCGAGCGAGACCGGGGCGTAGGCGCCGACGAAGATCGCACCCGCGTTGCGCACCCGGGCGGCGACGGCGGCTGCGTCCTCGGTCTGGATCTCCAGGTGCTCGGCCGCGTAGGCGTCCACGACCCGCAGGCCCTGCTCGATCCCGTCGACCAGGACGATGCCGGACTGGCGGCCGGACAGCGCGGGGGCGATCCGGTCCTCGACGTGCTTGGTGGCGGCGACCTGCGTGGCCAGCTCCTTCTCCACCGCATCGGCGAGGTCGGCGGAGTCGGTGACCAGGACGGCCGCGGCCAGGGGGTCGTGCTCGGCCTGGCTGATCAGGTCGGCGGCGACGTGCACCGGGTCGGCGGTCGCGTCGGCGAGGATCGCGATCTCGGTGGGGCCGGCCTCCGCGTCGATGCCGATGCGGCCCTTGAGCAGGCGCTTGGCGGCGGCGACCCAGATGTTGCCGGGCCCGGTGACCATGTTCACCGGACGGCACTCCTCGGTGCCGTACGCGAACATCGCGACGGCCTGGGCGCCGCCGGCGGCGTACACCTCGTCCACGCCGAGCAGGGCGCACGCGGCCAGGATGGTGGGGTGCGGGAGCCCGCCGAACTCCTTCTGCGGCGGCGAGGCGACGGCCATCGAGCCGACCTTGGCCTCCTGCGCGGGCACCACGTTCATCACCACGGACGACGGGTAGACCGAGCGGCCGCCGGGGACGTAGAGGCCCACGCGCTCGACCGGCACCCAGCGCTCGGTCACCGTGCCGCCCGGCACGACCTGCGTGGTGTGATCCGTGCGGCGCTGCCCGCCGTGCACGAGCCGGGCGCGGCGGATCGACTCCTCCAGCGCGGCCCGCACCCTCGGGTCCAGCTCCTCCAGGGCCCGGGTCAGCGCCTCGGCCGGAACGCGCACCCGGTCGATGGTGACGCCGTCGAACTTCTCCGCGTAGTCGATCAGTGCCGCGGTGCCACGATGCTTCACGTCGTCGCAGATCGGGCGCACCTTCTCCAGGGCGGCCTCGACGTCGAGCTCGGCACGGGGCAGCAGATCGCGGTCGATGCCGTCCTCGGGGAAGGCGTCACCGCGCAGATCGATTCGGGAGATCACCCTCCCAAGTGTAGAGAACCGCCCACGGCGGCTCCGTCGAGTATCAGTCCGTGATACGCGTACGGCACCCGCACGGTGATCTTCTTGGTTAGCGTTTCCGTCGTCGCCAGCCACGGAGAGCCACGGGAGGGGAACCGGTGACCGAGCCGTCGGACGTCGCGCCACCGAACGACTGGACCGCTGTGGAACAGGGCCTGTGGGAGGCCTTCCGCCTGGGTGAGCTGTACGACCTGCGGACGGGGATACCCGAGCGGGACGACCCGGCCGCCGACCGCTTCTGGGGCCCGGACCGGACGGTGCGGGCCGAGGTGATCGCCAAGCTGCTGCTCGACGGACCGCAGGCCGCCTCCGGGCGCGTGTCGTGCGTGAAGCTGTCCGGGGCGCAGATCAGCGGGCAGCTCAACCTCTCGGGCGGCACCGTCGTGCCGTACGTGGAGCTGCACGACTGCCGCTTCGAGCAGCAGGTGCTGCTCGCCGAGTGCAACTTCACGACCCTGCGCATGGTGCGCTGCGCCATACCGCGGCTGGAGGCGGCACGCCTGCACACCTCCGGTGACCTGCACCTTCCGCAGTGCACGATCGAGGGCGGGATACGGCTCACCGACGCCCACATCGGCACGGACCTGCTGCTCAACCAGATCACCCTGCGCAAGGACCGGCACGGCCGGGCGCTCGCCGCCGACGGGCTGAGCGTCGCCCAGGACGTCGAGGCCGAGCTGATCGAGGCGACCGGCGAGATCAGCCTGCGCAGCGCCCGCATCGGCGGCCGCCTCAGCCTGCGCGGCAGCCGGCTGCACAACCCGTACGGGCGCTACGCGCTCAACGCGGCCCGGGTCACCGTCGAGCACACCCTCTACCTGAGCGCGGGCTACGTCGGCACCGGCGGCTCCGGCGGCGGCACCCCGCCGCTGGGCGTGCGCACCCGGCGCTTCAGCTCGGACGGCGGAGTACGGCTGGACGACGGACGGTTCGGCAACGCGGTGATCATCCACCAGGCGCGGTTCCGGCTCACCGGCGGCCAGCAGCTGTCGCTGCGCCGGATCCAGACACCCGAGCTGCGCATCACCCTCGACCAGCCGCCGACCGGCACGATCTCGCTGGCCGGAGCGCGCGTGGGCAATCTCACCGACAGCCGGACCTGCTGGCCGGACGCGGGCGGCCTGGACCTGACGGGCTTCGCCTACGGATCCCTCAGCCCCGAGGGCCCCTTCCCGCTGCGCGCCCGCATCGCCTGGCTGGCGGCGGCCACCCCGGAGTACAGCCCGGAGCCGTACGAGCACCTGTCGGCCGCCCTGCGCGCGAGCGGCGAGGACGCCGACGCCCGCGAGGTGCTGCTGGCCAAGCAGCGCCGACGGCGCGAGACGCTCCCGGTGGCGGGAAAGCTCTGGGGCTACCTGCAGGACGTGACCGTCGGCTACGGCTACCGCCCGGGGCGGGCGGCGATCTGGATGGCCCTGCTGTGGGCGTGCGGCGCGATCTTCTTCGCCGCGCACGGCAGGCCCGCTCCCGTCGACGGCGGGGCGTTCCCGGAATGGAGCCCGTCCCTCTTCGCCCTCGACCTGCTGCTCCCGGTCATCAACCTCGGCCAGGACAACGCGTGGCGCCTGAACGGCAGCGCCCAATGGGCCGCCGCGGTCCTCACCATGCTGGGCTGGATCCTCGCCACGACGGTCGCCGCCGGCGCCTCCCGTCTCCTCCGCCGCGGCTGACACCCCCGTCCCCGCACGGCGGGTGCCGGGCCGTGGCACGGGGGCGGCACGGAGCTGCACGGAGGCGGCACCGAGGGAAACGCCGGCGGTGCGGGGACGAGGCCGACGATGGGCGAGCGCCGCAGGCCCTAGGCTTGCTGACCGTGACCGCTCGTCTTCCGCTCTTCCCGCTCGGCTCGGTGCTCTTCCCGGGGCTCGTGCTGCCGCTGAACGTCTTCGAGGAGCGCTACCGCGCGCTCTTCCGCGACCTGCTGGCCCTTCCCGAGGACGCGCCGCGTCTGTTCGGCGTGGTGGCGATCCGGGACGGTCACGAGGTGGCTCCCGCCGGCGCGGAGGAGGCGACGGCCGGCTTCGCGCCGGATCTGTCGGACGCGCTGTACACGCTGGGCTGCACGGCGGACGCGGCGACGATCGGGGAGCGCGAGGACGGCGGCTTCGACGTCGTGGCGACCGGCACGACGCGGTTCCGGCTGCTGTCGGTGGACGCCTCGGGGCCGTACCTGGTGGGCGAGGTCGAGGAGGTCCCGGAGGAGCCCGGCAACGGGTCCGGGGCGCTGGCGGCCGGGGTCGCGCGGGCGTTCCGCACCTACCAGAAGCGGCTGGCCGGGGCGCGGGAGCGGAGCCTGGCCGGGAGCCAGGAGCTGCCGGACGACCCGACCGTGCTGTCGTACCTGGTGGCCGCCGCGACCGTCGCGGACACCGGGGCCAAGCAGCAACTGCTGGAGGCCCCGGACACGGCGGCCCGGCTGGAGCAGGAGCTGCGGCTGCTGCGCCGCGAGGCCGCGGTCATCGACAAGCTCCACACCCTGCCCGCCGTGGACCTGACCCGTCAGGTCCCCAACCCGAACTGACGTATCCTCACAGCGCCATGGCCAAGAAGAAGCAGTCGTCGTCCGGCGGTACGCCCGCCACCGTCGCCCTGGAGAAGGCGGGAGCCGCCTTCACCGTGCACGCCTACGCACATGACCCCGCCTCGGAGCTCGGCTACGGGGAGGAGGCCGCGCAGGCGCTGGGCACGTCCCCCGACCGGGTCTTCAAGACCCTCGTCGCCGAGGTGGACGGGGCGCTGACCGTCGCCGTGGTCCCCGTGGCCGGCTCGCTGGATCTGAAGGCGCTCGCCGCCGCGGCCGGCGGCAAACGCGCCGGGATGGCGGACCCGGCCGCCGCCGAGCGGACCACCGGCTATGTGCGGGGCGGCATCTCGCCGCTGGGGCAGCGCAAGCGGCTGCGCACCGTCGTGGACGCCTCCGCGCTGGAGCACCCCACCGTCTTCGTCTCGGCGGGCAAGCGCGGACTGGAGGTCGAACTCGCGCCGCGGGACCTGGTCGGGCTCACGGACGCCGTCGTCGCGCCGATCGGACGTGCCTGACCCCTGGACGGCCGGGCCGTACGGGCGCACTCTGCCCGGAAGCACACCCGGCGCAGGGGAGGCCCGATGTCCAAACGCACCCGCAAGCGCAAGTGGCGGATCAAGAAGCGCAACGCCAACCACGGCAGGCGCCCGGCCTGACCTCCGGGCGGCCCCGGCCCCGGGTCAGGCGCCCGGGGGCGGTGGCGGTACGTCCCAGTGCGGGGCGGGCTGCTCGTCGCGCGGGCCGAAGGCCGTGGTCAGCAGGAGATGGGTGAGAACGGCCCCTATGGGCCAGGCCAGGAGCGCGCCCTTGGCCTGCAGTTCGATGGGGCCGTCGAAGACCTTCTTCACGCCGGCGGCCCTGGCATGCGCGATCAGGTCGCTGGTGGGGCCGAGCCACACGCCCAGCCGCCAGGCCAGGACGGAGCCCAGCACCGCGCCCACCGCCATGCCCAGGACGACGCCGACGCCACCGCGCCGGTGCCGCCAGAAGACCAGGGCACCGGTCAGCAGCCCGATGCCGAGCCCGAGCAGGACGAAGGTCCCGTCGGCACCGATGGCCTGCTCGCCCTCGGTGTCCTTGAGGTAGACCGCCTTGCCGTCGGAGACCAGCGGGATCCGCGGGGCGAGCCACAACCACAGCAGGCCGAGCGCCACACCCGTCACGGCCACGAGCAGTGCGGTCAGCGCACCGCTCTTCAGCTCCCGGACGGGATCCATACGGGTCTCCTGCTCCGGGAACGGCGGCAGCGGTGCGGGCGGCCAGTGATCGTGGGGCGTCAGGGGTGCGGTCACCCTGCCATCGTGCCAGGTCCGTCCATGACACGCGTCACCGGCACCTCACCGGTGCCACACCCCGGGTCACCGGCTGGCCGCCCGGCGGTACGCCCAGGTGGCCACCGCCAGCGACACCAGGCCCACGGCCGCGCACACCGAGAGGTCGGCGGTGACCGCCAGCCAGTCCGGGTGGGCGTCGAAGCTGCGGATGAAGGCCTCGACCCCGTAGGTGGACGGCAGCAGATCCCGTACGTAGCCGATCGGCGCGGGGAGGTTGCCGGCCGGCAGCACGCCCAGCAGCAGCGCCGCCGACATGCCGAGCTGACCGGCGAGGGTGGCCAGCTCCTGGCGCGGCGCGAGCAGCCCGAGCGCCGCGCCCAGTCCGGACAGCGCGGCCCCCGCCAGCGGGATGACCGCGGCCAGGATCCACAAATGGGTGAACGGCAGCTGGAACAGCGCGCAGCCGATCCCCGCCGTCACGAGCGTCCCGGGCACGGTGAAGGAGGCGTACGCGCCCGCGACGCCGAGCACCACGGCGGCCGGGGGCACCGGCAGGGTCGCGTAGTGGTCCAGGCCGCCGGAGGCCCGCAGCTGCCCGAAGTACTGGGCGAGCAGATTGAGCGCGACGAAGGCCACGACCAGCACGCTGGATCCGGCGACCACCGCGCGCGCGGCCGGGCCGCCGTCGACGACCCCGCGCATCATGATCATGATGCCGACCGACTGGAAGGTCGCCACGAACAGCAGCGGGATCCGGGCGACCTTCGCCCGGGACAGCTGTGCCCGGTACACCGCGGCCATCGCGGGCAGCAGCCGGGCGCGCGGCGCGAGCGGCGCCGCGGCCTCGCCGAGGCCGGCGAGGGGCGCGGCCGGTGCCGCCGTTCGGGTGTCCGCTCCCGCGGAGACGATCGTCACCGCGCGCCGCCCCGCTGCGCGGTGCCGCGCGCCACGTCCAGGTTCACGTTCCGGTCCACGTCCAGGGTCAGGTCCTCGCCGTTGCCGCCGCTCATGCCTTGACCAGTCCCTTCCGGCCGCCGAGCGCCAGGTAGACATCCTCCAGGCTCGGCGTCGTCAGGGTGAAATCGTCGAGCGCGGCGAAGGCCGGCCCGCCGGTGAGCTCCGCGACCACGGCGCGGGCCCGCTGATGCGGCAGCCGGAGCGTCCAGCGGCGTCCGGTGACCCGGGCGGTGTCGCGCAGGGCGGCCACACCCGGCAGCGCCAGCGGCGGCTCGTCCCGCCACACCAGGTCCAGCCGTACCTCGTCGGCGACGAGCGCCTTGAGCCCGGCCGGGGTGTCGCAGGCGATGACCCTGCCGTCGTCGATGACCGCGACCCGGTCCAGCACGGTCTCCGCCTCGATCACGTTGTGGGTGACCAGCAGCACCGTGGTGCCCCGTTCGGCGCGCCGCCGGTCGACCGCCGCCCACACCGCGCGCCGGGCGACCGGGTCCATGGCGGTGGTCGGCTCGTCCAGTACGAGCACCGGGCGCTCCCCCACCAGGGCGGCGGCGAAGCAGGCCAGCCGCCGCTCCCCGCCCGACAGCTTCTTCAGCGGCCGCGAGGCGAGCGCGGTCAGTCCCAGCTCCTCCAGGACGGCGTCCCGCTCGGCGCGCGCAGCCCTGGCGTCCAGACCGCGCAGCCGTCCGGTGGTCTCGGCGGCGAGGGCGACGGTCAGCTCGTCCAGCGCGCTCGACTCCTGCCCGAGGTAGCCGATCAGCCGCGCCGCGCGCTCCGGGTGACGTACGAGGTCGTGCCCGAGCAGTTCGACGGTGCCCGCGTCGGGGCGCAGCAGCCCCGTCAACTGGCGTACGAGGGTGGTCTTCCCGGCGCCGTTGGGGCCGAGCAGTCCGAAGATCTCACCGCCCCGGACGTCGAGGTCGATGCCGTCGTTGGCCCGCACCGGCGGGCTCTCGGCGGCGCGCCGCCCCCGCCCGGCCGGATAGCTCTTCACGAGCCCGCGCACGGTCACCACCACCGCCGTCCGCGCGGTGGTGCCCTGTTCCGTGCCCGTACTCACGAGCATCGAGACTACGCTGCATCCCGGCCAGGACGTGCCTCAGGGTCCGGTCCGGGCGTGCTCACTCCCCCGCGGAGGCCCGCGCGACGACGGCGCGGGCGTCGATCTCGCGCCAGAAGCCCGCCCGGATGGCGTAGCGGTCGTGCTCGTCGATCTGGTCGTCCTTGTGGGCCAGCAGGCCGAACCGGGCGGCGTAACGCAGCAGCTCGCCGTCGATGCGGTGCGGGACGCGCGGGTACTCGGCGGAGAGCACCTGAAGATGGGACGCGTCGGGGAGCCGGCCGATCCAGCGGCGGGCGAAGACCTGGCCGACCTCGTAGGGGTCGCCGCTGACGGCGGTGATGTCCTCCTCGCGGTCCGCCCAGCGCTGTTCGGGGCTGGTGAGCTGGGCCAGCGTGGGCAGGCCGGCGTCCGCGGCGTCGGTGCCGCCGACCAGTCCGCGGTCGGAGGACCAGCGCAGGGTGGCCCCGGTGGCGGACGGGGACGAGGGGTGCGGGGCGGAGTGGCCGCGGTGGACGATTCCGGCGACGTCCTTGGGGGTGGGCACCACCCCTTTGCCGACCGCCGCGGGGGTCTCGGTGATCGGGCCGGCGCCGTTCTGGGCCGCGGTGACGACCGAGGGCGTGGCGGAGGGCTCAGCGGGCTGGTCGGCGACCGGCTGCGGCTTCGCCGGCTGGGCGGGTTCGGGCAGGGGCGCGGAGAGGATGGCCGCGATCTCGGGCCGCGGGGTGAGCGGCGCGCAGACCCCGGCGGGCTCGCGCACCTGAATGGCCCTGGTGATCCACTCCCGGTCCAGGACGCGCCGTTCGTCGGCCTCGGCGACCAGGTCCTCGGACTGGTTGAAGTCGCCGTCGGCGGCCTGCACGGCCCACAGGTGGACGGCGACGCCGTGCTCCTTCGCCGACATCATGCCGGGCAGGAGATCGCCGTCGCCGGTGACCAGGACGACGTCGGAACAGGCGCGGTTGCGGGCCAGCTCGGACAGCTCGGCGTGCATGGCCGCGTCGACGCCCTTCTGCGCCCAGCGGCCGTCGGTCCGGGTCAGCGCGCCCAGGCGGACCGTGACCCGGGGCATCACCCGCAGCCTGCGGTGCTCCGGTTGGGGGACGCGGTCGGGGGCTCCGTCGAACCAGTAGATCCGCAGCAGCGGCTGTCCCGTCTCCTTCTCCGCGCGTTCCCGCAGACCGGCGACGATCTCGGCGTGGTCGACCGTGATCCGGGATCGGGAGGGCTCTCCGGCGAGGAGGCTCGCGGCGGCGCCGAGCAGGTAACCGGCGTCCACGAGGACGACGCAGCGGTCCATCGGTCTCACCCTCTTCTCCGAAAGTCCTGCCGTCCGTCCCCCCGGTAACACTGTTGCCCCGAGTCTGCCCGAACACCGGGGCGTTGTGACCGGTTACGCGATCACCGGCGCGCCACACTCTGCAACTGCCCGAAATGCGACCTTCGTACTCCCGTGCAAGCCTGAGTGCGGCCCATCATCCGAGATTTCCCCCAAGGAGGAATCGTGGGCAAGAACAAGAACCGGGGCGAACGTACCGGCCAGCACCATGACCGCAGCGCCGCGACCACCGAAGAGCACGCGAAGAGCGCTGCCGGACGCGAGCAGATGGCGATGACGGCCCCGGGCGCCGAACCGCACGTGTCGCAGAAGCGGCAGAAGAAGTTCGGCCACAACTAGCGCGCAGGCGCCGGTCGCTCATGATCGAGGGTGGCACCCCGCACGGGGGTGCCACCCTCGAGGTCCATCTCCCCTCGATACGGAGGGTGATCAGCCCGCCTGCTGCTGACCGGACGCGGTGGACGCGAGACAGGCGGGGCCCAGGAGGGCCTTGAGGTCACCGAAGAGCGCCGGGTCGGGAGTGACGCGGTGCCGGTCCAGCCGCAGCACCGTCGTCGAGCGGGCGCCTTGGAGCCGCACCCGGACCTCGGTGCTCCCCTTGTGGCTGGCGAGGACCTCGCCGAGGCGGGCGACCAGCGGCGGGGTGACCTTCACCGTCGGGATGGAGATGGTCACCGGGGCGTTCGTCCCGGCGTCCGTGAGATCGGGGACCATCAGCTCCATCGCCACCAGACGCGGGACGTCCTCGCGCTTGTCGAGCCGGCCCTTGACGAAGACGACGGCGTCCTCGATGAGCTGGGTCGAGATCAGCTGGTAGGTGGCGGGGAAGAACATGCAGTCGATGGAGCCGCCGAGGTCCTCCACGGTGGCGATGGCCCAGGCGTTGCCCTGCTTGGTCATCTTGCGCTGCAGACCGGAGATGATGCCGCCGATCGTGACGATCGAGCCGTCGGAGTAGTCGCCGGCGAGGGCCGCGATGGACGCGTCCGCCTTGTCGTTGAGGACGTGCTCGATACCGAAGAGCGGATGGTCGGAGACGTACAGGCCGAGCATCTCGCGCTCCTGCGCGAGGAGATACGTCTTGTCCCACTCGACGTCGGAGAAGGTGACGTCGAGGCCGAAGCCCGGCTCGTCGCCGGCGTCGTCGTCGCCCATCCCGCCGAAGAGGTCGAACTGCCCCTCGGCCTCCTTGCGCTTGACCGCGACCACGTTGTCGATCATCGGCTCGTAGTGCTCGGTGAGGCCCTTGCGGGTGTGGCCCATCTCGTCGTAGGCGCCCGCCTTGATCAGCGATTCGACGGTGCGCTTGTTGCAGACCACCGCCTCGACCTTGTCCAGGAAGTCGGGGAAGGAGGTGTACTTCCCCTTGGACTTGCGGCAGCGGATGATCGAGTCCACCACGTTCTGGCCGACGTTGCGGACGGCGGTGAGGCCGAAGAGGATGACGTCGTCGCCCTGGGCGGTGAAGTTCGCGTCCGACTCGTTCACGTTCGGCGGGAGCACCTTGATGCCCATGCGGCGGCACTCGTTGAGGTAGATCGCCGACTTGTCCTTGTCGTCGCGCACCGAGGTGAGCAGCGCCGCCATGTACTCGGCCGGGTAGTTCGCCTTGAGATAGGCGGTCCAGTAGGAGACCAGGCCGTACGCGGAGGAGTGCGCCTTGTTGAAGGCGTAGCCGGCGAAGGGGACCAGCACGTCCCACACCGCCTGGATGGCCTCGTCGGAGTAGCCGCGCTCGCGCGCGCCCTTCTGGAAGGGGATGAACTCCTTGTCGAGGACCTCCTTCTTCTTCTTGCCCATCGCCCGGCGCAGCAGGTCGGCCTGACCGAGTGAGTAACCGGCGAGCACCTGGGCGGCCTTCTGCACCTGCTCCTGGTACACGATCAGGCCGTAGGTGATGTCGAGGACCTCCTTGAGAGGCTCCTCCAGCTCCGGGTGGATCGGGGTGATCTCCTGCTGGCCGTTCTTGCGCAGGGCGTAGTTGATGTGCGAGTTCATGCCCATCGGGCCCGGCCGGTAGAGGGCCGAGACGGCGGAGATGTCCTCGAAGTTGTCGGGCTTCATCATGCGCAGCAGGGAGCGCATGGGTCCGCCGTCGAACTGGAAGACGCCGAGGGTGTCACCGCGGCCGAGCAGTTCGAAGGTCTTCGGGTCGTCGAGCGGCAGCGCCAGCAGCTCGATGTCGATGCCCTTGTTGGCCTTCACGAGCTTGACGGCGTCGTCCATGATCGTGAGGTTGCGCAGGCCGAGGAAGTCCATCTTCAGCAGGCCGAGCGACTCGCAGCTCGGGTAGTCCCACTGGGTGATGGTGACGCCGTCGCTGTGCCGGACCCAGACGGGCACGTGGTCGGTGATCGTCTCGCTGGACATAATCACGCCGGCGGCGTGCACGCCCATCTGCCGGACCAGGCCCTCGACACCGCGGGCGAGGTCGATGACCTTCTTGGCGTCGGGCTCGTTCTCGTACATCCCGCGGATCTCGCCGGCCTCGCTGTAGCGCGGGTGGGAGCTGTCGGTGATGCCGGAGAGCGGGATGCCCTTGCCGAGGACGTCGGCGGGCATCGCCTTGGTGAGGCGGTCGCCCACCGCGTACGGGTAGCCCAGGACGCGGGCCGAGTCCTTGATCGCGTTCTTGGCCTTGATGGTGCCGTAGGTGCCGATCATGGCCACCTTGTCGGCGCCGTACTTCTCGGTCACGTACCGGATCACCTCGGCGCGCCGGCGCTCGTCGAAGTCGATGTCGACATCGGGCATGGAGACGCGCTCGGGGTTGAGGAAGCGCTCGAAGATCAGGCCGTGCTCGATCGGGTCGAGGTCGGTGATGCCCATCGCGTAGGCGACGATCGAGCCCGCCGCGGAGCCTCGGCCGGGGCCGACGGCGATGCCGTTGTTCTTGGCCCACATGATGAAGTCGGCGACGACGAGGAAGTAGCCGGGGAACCCCATCTGGATGATGGTGTCCATTTCGTACTCGGCCTGCTTCAGTCGGTCGTCGGGGATCCCGTTCGGGTACCGGCGGTGCATGCCGCGCATGGTCTCCTCGCGGAACCAGGTGACCTCGGTGTACCCGTCGGGCACGTCGAAGCGCGGCATCAGGTTCTTCTCGGTGAACCAGCCGTCGGTGTCCACCTGCTCCGCGACCAGCAGCGTGGTGTTGCGGCAGCCCTCCTGCCAGGCGTCGGAGGAGTCGACGGCGAGCATCTCGTCGGTCGACTTCAGGTAGTAGCCGGAGCCGTCGAAGCGGAAGCGGTCCGGGTCGGAGATGTTCTTGCCGGTCTGGATGCACAGCAGCGCGTCGTGGGCCTCGGCCTCGTGCGCGTAGGTGTAGTGCGAGTCGTTGGTGACGACCGGGGGGATGCCGAGCTTCTTGCCGATCTCCAGCAGCCCGTCGCGGACCCGGCGCTCGATCTCGATGCCGTGGTCCATCAGCTCCAGGAAGTACCGCTCCTTGCCGAAGATGTCCTGGTACTCGGCGGCGGCCTTCACCGCCTCGTCGAACTGGCCGAGGCGGAGCCTGGTCTGCACCTCGCCCGAGGGGCAGCCGGTGGAGGCCATCAGGCCCTCCGACCACTGGGCGATGGTCTCCTTGTCCATGCGGGGGTACTTGGTCAGCCAGCCCTCCGCGTAGGCGTCGGAGGAGAGCCGGAAGAGGTTGTGCAGACCGGTCTTGTTCGCCGCCCAGATCGTCTTGTGCAGATACGAGCCGGAGGCCGAGACGTCGTCCCGCTTCTGGTGCGGCTGGCCCCAGGTGATCTTGCGCTTGTTCCGCCGGGACTCGGGGGCGACGTACGCCTCGATTCCGATGATCGGCGTGATCCCGGCGCCCTTGGCCTGGTGGAAGAAGTCGTACGCACCGTGCAGGTTGCCGTGGTCGGTCATGGCGATGTGCGTCATGCCCATCTCACCGCAGGCCTTGAACATGTCCTTGAGCCGCGCCGCTCCGTCCAGCAGGGAGTACTGGGTGTGGACATGAAGGTGGGTGAACGGCGTGGTCACGGGAAGCGACACCTCCGGCATCGGTCGTCATCTGGCGGCGTTGGAATCCTACGCCGGGGGTACGACAGCCGAGGCCATTCCCACGCGCCCGCCCGCGGCCGGCCGGCCCCGTGTCCGGCCGGTCGCGGACGGTGAGCGTCAGCTCGCCCGGTAGGCGGCCCACGAGCTCTTCATGCGGCTCACCTGGCCCGCGGTGAACTGGTACATGCAGGCGTCGTAGGTGTAGTCCATGAAGTTGTGGATCGGGTCCACGCCGCCGGCGGCGCAGGTGTCGCGGCCGGTCGGGCAGGCGCTGGCGGCGGTCTTCTCGGCGGGCGTGTCGGAGACGTAGTCGCCGTTGGCTCCGCAGCCGCCCTGGAAGGTGTGGTACAGGCCCATCCAGTGGCCGACCTCGTGGGTGGCGGTGTCGCCCTGGTTGTAGTTGGCGGCGGAGCCGCCGGGGACGGAGGCGTCGAGGATGACGACGCCGTCGTCCTCGGGGTTGCCCGCGTACCAGCTCGGGAAGGTGGCCCAGCCGAGGAGGCTGTCCTGGAGGTTGGCCGAGTAGATGTTCAGCGCGCTCGCGCCGCCCTTGCGGAGGGCGGTCTTCATCGAGGTCTCGGCCGAGGAGCCCTCGGTCAGGTTGTACCAGGCGGCCTTGTCCGTGTAGTCCGTCGCGATCAGCGAGAACTGGAAGCCGGAGTCGTTGTTGCCGGTGCCCTGGCCGCTGTAGGCCGCGTTCAGGACGGCTATCTGGCCGGCGATGGTCGCCGCGCTGAGCTTGCCGGTGCTGCCGCTGTGGATGACGTGCCAGTAGACCGGGATGGTCGTGGCCGCGGCGGCGGCGAGCCGGGAGCCCTTGCCCTCGGCCCTGATCCTGGCGACGCGCTTCTTCAGGTCCGCGTCCATCGCCTTGGCGGCGGCGTCGCTGACTGCGTTGGGCTCGTGGGCCGTCGAGCCCTTCATCTTGCGGGCCGTGGCGTCGCCGCCGGCGGCGCACTCCTCGGCGGGGGTTCTCGCGTGCGCGGCGGCACTGCTCACGGTGGCCGTCGGGCCGGAGAGCGGGAGCAGGGCCAGGGTTCCGGCCACGGCGGCGAGACCGACGAGACGGCGGGAACGGGGGGTGCGTGACATGTGGGGGCACTCCTCGTGGGACGTACGGGAGGAATTTCCTCCTCGCCGCCCGGAGGTTATGTGTCCATGCCAGGACCGGTGCAGGTCTCTTCCGGCCCGTTGACAAACAGAGGGTAATCCCTTGACAACGAAAGGCCCTTGAGGGTCGGGCGCCCCGGCGCAACATCCCCGACACGCGGGGCGGGCGGTGTGTCCGGATTCGGACTCGGGGCTCTCCACCGCCCACCCCGCGCCGGGTGTTTCCGGCACCTGACGGGGCGTTGGCCGAAAACCGACGATCGGGACGCTCAGCGTACCGGCGAGTAGACCCGTTCGACCTTCTGCGTGCCGGACAGGGTGCGGTACGAACGCTCCCAGGTGGAGGTGGCGTTCGGGTCGGTCCGGTCGGAGAGCGCGTAGTAGTCCATCTGCGCGCGCTCGCCGGTGATGTCCAGTACGCCGTAGCCGTGGGAGTCCATGTCCAGCCACTTCACATGGCGGTTGGCGGCCTTCACCGCGGTCTCGGCGACCGCGGAGACGGTGTCCGGCGCGACCTTCAGGATGTCGTCCAGGTTGTCGGAGGTGACCGAGGTGACCACGAACTCGGTCGCGGCGGAGGGCGACAGCGGGTAGGTCGCCGCCTTCACCGGGACGTCGTTCGCCCACGCCATGTGGATGTCGCCGGTCAGGAAGACGGTGTTCTGGATTCCGTTGTCCCGCAGGTGGGCCAGGAGTTCGCGGCGGTCGTCGGTGTAGCCGTCCCACTGGTCGACGTTGATCGCCAGCCCCTCGGCGGGCAGGCCGAGCAGCTTCGCCAGCGGCGCCAGCAGGTAGTCCGGCAGCGCGCCGAAGGCGACCGGCGAGATCATCACCGAGTTGCCGATCAGCCGCCAGGTGGTGTCCGAGGCCTTCAGGCCGGCTTTCAGCCAGTCGAGCTGGGCCCGGCCGGTGATCGTACGGTCCGGGTCGTCCACCGAACCGCTGCCGATCGTGGCCTGCTGGGAGCGGAAGGAGCGCAGGTCGAGCAGGGACAGGTCGGCGAGCTTGCCGAAGCGCAGGCGGCGGTAGGTCGTGCCGGCGACCGAGGGGCGCACCGGCATCCACTCGAAGTAGGCCTGCTTGGCGGCGGCCACGCGGGCCGTCCAGGCGCCCTCGGCGCCCTCGGTGTGGTTCTCGGCGCCGCCGGACCAGGCGTCGTTGGCGAACTCGTGGTCGTCCCAGATCGCCACGACCGGGGCCGTGGCGTGCAGCGCCTGCAGGTCGGCGTCGGTCTTGTAGCGGCCGTGGCGGGTGCGGTAGTCGGCCAGCGTCACGATCTCGTTGGCGGGCGCGTGCGGGCGGACGACGGTGCCGCGGGCGGCGTAGCCGCCGGTGGCGTACTCGTAGATGTAGTCGCCCAGGTGCAGCCAGGCGTCCAGGTCGCCGCGCGAGGCCAGGTGCCGGTACGAGGAGAAGTACCCGGCCTCCCAGTTGGCGCAGGAGACCACGCCGAAGCGCAGCCGGGCGGCGGTGGCGCTGTCGGCGGGCGCGGTGCGGGTGCGGCCGGCCGGCGAGGTCACGCCGCCGGAGGTGAAGCGGTACCAGTAGTCCGTGGCGGGCTGCAGGCCGCGCACGTCGGCCTTGACGGTGTGGTCGGAGGCGGCGCCCGTGGTCGCCGTACCGGTCGCCACGACGGAGTTGAACGCCTTGTCCTTGGCGACGGTCCAGCTCACCTCGGTGTCCGGGCCGAGCCCGGAGCCGGGGACGGCCTCGGGGACGGGCGTCACCCGCGTCCACAGCAGGACGCCGTCGGGCAGCGGGTCACCGGAGGCCACGCCGTGCAGGAAGGCGGGGGCCGCGGCGGCGGACGCCGGGGCGGCGGTGGCGGCCAGCGGTATCAGCGCGGCGCCGGTCACGACGGCGCCGGCCTTGACGACCGAGCGGCGGCTCGGTGTTCTGGATGAGGTCTGTGAGGGTGCAGAGGTCTCGGTCACGGGCGGTCAGATTACGCGTCAGTAACCCCTTTCCGGGGCCGAATGCACAAGAGTTCGGAAGGACTTCGCCCTCCGGTCCCCGGCGGGACGCCGGGGACCGGAGGGCGAAGTCGCAGCCGCGGGCCGGTGCTAGCCCTTGCCGATGATCTGGTCGACCGCGGCCGTGTACTGGTCGGCGGTCATCGCCTGCACGCTGTCGATGGTCTTGCCGTCGAGCTTCACGGTCGGCGTGCCCGTGATGCCGTCGGCGGTGAACTGCTTGTCCATGGTCAGCGCCCACTTGTCGTAGGTGCCGTTGCGGACCGCGTTCTCGAAGGTCTTGTTGCCCTTGAGCGCGTCGACCTTCTGCGCCAGCTCGATCAGCTTGTCGGCGCTGCCGAAGTCGTCCTTGGTCTCCTCCGGGTGGACGTCCTTGCTGTACAGCAGCGTGTGGTACTGGACGAACGCGTCCTTGCTGACGTTCAGCGCGGCACCGAGGGCGCTCAGCGCCTTCTTCGAGCCCTGGCCCTGGCCGAGGCGCTCGTCGAGGAAGGCGCCCATGGTGTACGAGATGTTGTACTTGCCGTCCTTGGCGTCCTTCTGGACCGTCTCGCCGGAGGTCTGCTCGAACTGCGCGCACACCGGGCAGCGCAGGTCCTCGTACACCTTCAGGGTGTGCTTGGCGTTCTCGTCGCCGATGACGATCGACGTGCCGTTCTTGCCGGAGGAGTTGGCCGGCTTCACCAGCGGCTTGTCCGCGGCCTTCTCCCAGTAGGTGGGCGCGTTCATCTTGACGACGGCCACGGCTATGCCGGCGCCGATCGCCAGCACGCCGAGCACGCTGCCGGCGACGACGAGCTGCCGCCGCACCTTGTCCCGCTTGGCCTGGCGCTCGCGCTCGGCGCGCAGCCGCTCACGGGCGGCGTTCTTGGCGGACTGGCTGTTTCGCTTGCTCATGGTGGTGTCTTCTCCGACTCGTGCGTACGTGGGGTGAGGGGCGGGCGCCGTGCTCAGCGGAAGCCGAGGGGGGCGGGCGGCCCTCGCCGTACGACGGAGTGCAGGAGCAGGGGCAGCGCCGGGGCGACGGCCCCGGGGCCGGACGTCGCGCGGCGGACGGCGCCGCGCGGCTCGGCGGACCGGAAGGCGGCCACCGCGATGAGCAGCGGCCGGAAGGCCGCGCGCAGCAGGCGGTGCAGGGCGTCCTCACCGGACCGCAGCCACCCGGCGGCGACCAGGCCGACGGCGACGTGCGTGAGGAGGAGCAGCCACGGTGAGGTGGTGGGGCCCGGCATCCCGGACGCCGTGGCGAGCGATCCGCCGACCTCGCCGCCGTGACAGGCCAGCGCCTCGTTGATCGAGCGCCACGAGCCGGTGACGGGCCCGCCGCCAGGCCCGTAGCAGGTGTGCTGGCCGGCGGTGTACAGCGTGTCGACGGCCAGTTCCAGCGGGACCAGCAGTCCGGCGATCGGCCAGTAGCCGCGCTCGCGGCGGCCGAGCGTGTACGCGAGCGCGAAGACGGCCGCGAAGGCCCCCGCCGTGATCGTCAGCGGCAGGGGCTCCTGCGAGAGCATGATGTGGGCGGTCGCGGACAGCGTCACGCACAGCGCGGCGAAGCATCCCGCGCGCAGTGCCCTCAGCCGGGGTCCGGTCCCTTCCATGGCGCAGAGTGTGCCATGCCGGTGTGTAAGCAATGCCTAAACCCCGGAACAACCGCCGGACCGATGCCCGGGTCAGAGCCCCGGGAAGCGGCCGTTGCGGAACAGGTCGACGAAGATCTGGTGGTCGGCGCGGGCCCTGGCCCCGTAGGAGTGGGCGAACTCCACCAGCGTCTCGGCGAAGCCCTCCTCGTCCCGCGCGATGGCCGCGTCGATGGCGTCCTCCGTGGAGAAGGGCACCAGCGAGTGCCCGCTCTCGTCGTCCGCGGCCGCGTGCATGCCGGCCGTGGCCCGGCCGAGGTCCGCGACGACGGCCTCGATCTGCTCCTGGTCGTCGATGTCCGACCAGTCCAGGTCCACCGCGTACGGCGACACCTCGGCGACCAGCTGCCCGACCCCGTCCAGCTCGGTCCAGCCCAGGTACGGGTCGGCGTGCGCCTGCAGCGCGCGCTGCGAGATCACGGTGCGGTGGCCCTCGTGGCGGAAGTAGCCGCGCACCGCCGGGTCGGTGATGTGCCGGGAGACCGCCGGGGTCTGCCCCTGCTTCATGTAGATCACGACATCGTTCTCCAGGGCGTCGGTGTGCCCCTCGAGGAGGATGTTGTACGAGGGCAGGCCGGCGCTGCCGATGCCGACGCCGCGGCGGCCGACCACGTCCTTGACCCGGTGGCTCTCCGGGTTGATGCGACTGGTCTCCGGCAGCGTGTCCAGGTACGCCTCGAAGGCCCGCAGCACCTTCTGGCGGGTGGCCTCGTCCAGCTCCACGGCGCCGCCGCCCTGGGTGAAGCGGCGGTCCCAGGCGCGGATCTCGGTCATCGAGTCCAGCAGCCCGACCCGGGTCTCGGAGCGGGCGTGGCGCAGCGCGTCCAGCAGCGGGCCCTCGGCGGTGTCCAGGGTGAGCGAGGGCACGGCCTCGTCCTGGGCGAGGGCGCGGATCCGCTCGCGGTAGGCGGCGGCGTAGGTGCGCACCAGGCCGGATATCACGTCGTCGGCCAGGGCCTTGCTGTAGCCGATGAGCGCGATGGAGGCGGCGAAGCGCTGCAGGTCCCAGGTGAAGGGGCCGACGTAGGCCTCGTCGAAGTCGTTGACGTTGAAGATCAGCCGGCCGTTGGCGTCCAGGTAGGTGCCGAAGTTCTCGGCGTGCAGGTCGCCGTGGATCCACACCCGGGAGGTGCGCTCGTCCAGGAACGGGCTGTCGTCCTTGGCGTCGGCCAGGTCGGCGTAGTAGAGGCACGCGGTGCCCCGGTAGAAGGCGAACGCCGAGGCCGCCATCTTGCGGAACTTGACCCGGAACGCGGCCGGATCGGCGGCCAGCAGCTCCCCGAACGCGGTCCCGAAGACCTCGAGAATCCGCTCGCCGCGCTCTTCGTCCGTCGTCATGCCTGTGGCCATCGGTGGTGCGCCTCCTGGGCTGGTCCGTGTCTGCCGGGTCAACGCAGGAGCGTACGCTCGTGTGCCCGGCGGCGGCCCCGGGAGGGACGTGATATTCGCGTCAAGGCCGCCACGCGTTCAACCGGGCACTTCCGGTCACCGTCGCGCGTTCTGGCTTCCGATGAACACAACCAGGGGGCGGGACACCGCGCGCCGCGGCCGGCGGCGCACCTTGTT
Source organism: Streptomyces sp. NPDC001070 (assembly GCF_053598835.1). Lineage (NCBI taxonomy): Bacteria > Bacillati > Actinomycetota > Actinomycetes > Kitasatosporales > Streptomycetaceae > Streptomyces > Streptomyces sp. NPDC001070. The sequence goes on along the minus strand of NZ_JBSFLB010000025.1, from coordinate 25,585 downwards.
CGGGCTGCTGCTGATCGGCGGCCTCGTACTGGCCGCCATCGGGTGGCCCACACTCTCCGCGCAGGTCCGCGCGGCCAACTGGCCGAAGGAACAGCCCACCGGGCCGCACCACATAACTCCCCGCATGGCGGCCGTACGCGACGCCGTCGTCAAGGAGTTCGGCCCCCGCGGCCTCGAAGGCGCCCCCGGCTGCTACCGCGAGGACGGCGGCATCGCCGGCGGCGGCGAACACCCCCTGGGCCGCGCCTGCGACTTCATGCTCATGCCCGCCGGCAAGAAGGCCACCCCCAAGGCCGACGCCCTGGGTGAGGCCATCGTGGCGTGGGTGCGGGAGCATGCGGACGAATACGGCATTTGGTACGTCATCTACGAACAGCACATATGGTCCAGCCGACTTCCGCAGCAGGGGTGGAAGCTCATGGAGGACCGCGGGTCCATCACGCAGAACCACTTCGACCATGTGCACATATCGGTCTACTGAGCCGCCGCTTCGCCGAGCTGGGGCACAGCACCCCGATGGCTCACCGGCCGGCGTTGACGCCCTCCCTGGTTGTCAACGTTGATGGCACCCGCTTACCCCTCACGGCCCGGAGGCAGCCGGGACAGCCTCGTGCGGAACTGGCAGGATCCGACTATGCCGATTGACCCCTTGCTGGCCAGAGCCCGTGCACTCTGGGAGGGCCTGGCGGCAGCACCCGTATCGTTCGCACTGAGGGGAGGCATCAGCGTTGTCACCTCGCCTGAGTCGAGCCTCTGTCCTGCCGGCTGGGTCGGTGTCGTGTCCCTTGGCGATGCGGCAGTCGTAACCGCCCCCACTGAGCGCTCGGCGGCCCTGGTTCGTGATGGGTTGGCGGCGCTGCCCGTGGCGGCGGTCGCCGACGCCGACGCCGTCCGTGAGGTCCTGCCGGTAGCCCGGATGATCGGCCCCGCGGCGTTGTCCTACCTGTCCCCGGACGCATTCCGCTCGGCCTTGCCAGGTGCCTTGGCTGTGCAGCGACTTCGCTGTCACGACCCTGAACTACGAAGCCTGGAGGAGGTCGCGGGTGAGGAGAGCGCCGGGGAGGCCGCTCTCGGGGAAATCACCTCGCCGGCCTTCGTGGTTCGCGCGGCTGGACGGGTGGTTGCCGCTGCCGGATACCGATCCTGGCCGGGTGGGACCGCTCACATCGGCGTGCTGACCGATCCTGCCTGGCGTGGACGAGGTCTCGCCCGGGTGACGGCCTCGGCAACCGTGGCGCACGCGTTCGCCGCCGGACTCCTGCCGCAATGGCGCGCCCGGCCACTCGCGTCTCGCCGGGTTGCGGCCGCTTTGGGGTTCCAGGAACTGGGTGCCCAGCTCAGCATCGAGCTCCGCTAGACGGGAGCAGCCTCCGCAGGATCACCTCGATCAGTTCTCAACCGTCGCAGCGATCCGAATGTGGGCCCGCTCATGAAGGCTCAGCGCGGAAGGCGGGTCAGTGTCCCTGAACCGGCGGCGCGACCGTGATGACGGAAAGCGAGTGTCCAGGCCGTGGGGGAAGCGTTACGACGCCCGCCACCCCACCAGCGCGGACGTAGAAGTGAACTCTCACCCGTGCGCGCTTCCGCACCGCCCTGTTCCTCTGACAGCAGTGCGAGATCCGCGCAGCGAAGGCGACGTGTGCGCCGATCGAACCCGGCGCGGCAAGCACCTGCCCTCGCTCCACTGCTCCCCCCCGCGGCACCCGGCAGCAGCAGTCCTACGTTCATGCCCGCGCTTGCCTCGTCGACACGCAGCCTGCAGGCATCGACACCGGCGACGCGGGAGATCGCGCCGCCGTGGAAGCCGACCGTCTCCACCGCACCGCCCGTGCAGACCCGCCCGCACTCGATCCGGACCGTCGCCATGACCACTCTGCCCTGATGGAGGCAGAAGACATCCTCGACAACCCCGCCGGCCTCGACCGGGCGTCCCTCACCTGCGAAGGCTGTGCGGCAGATCAGGAAGAGGGGCACGCGCGCGGACCGGCCGAGTCGGGGATCGCGCTTCTCGTTGTCGGAGGAGCGCGGCTGCTGGGGGGTGCACAGCACGGCAGCCGGCACACCCGAGGGTGTACCGGCTGTGTGACTTCCCGGCCCGTGCACCGTGCCGGCGTCACCGCGGCCGACGGGGCGGGTTCCGCGGCGGCGCCGCGACGGCGCGGGCGGGGGTGTGCGCGGGCTCAGACGCCGAGGGCCGCGCGTCCGGCGACGTAGATGCGGGCCTGCTCGGCGACGCGGCGGCCGAGGTGCTCCGCGGTGGCGATGTCGGCCTTGTGGACTTCCTCGGGGCCCAGGTCGGTGGGGGTCTGGGCGCCCGCGCCGAGGTAGATGCCGAGGCGGTTGAGGTCGTCCTCGGAGGCGGTGGAGCTGTTCCAGCCCGGGTGCAGGCCGAGGTTGACCCAGTTCATGCCGTGCTGGGCCGCCAGGACGGCGAAGTACTGGAGCGTGTGGAGCTTGTCGCCGCTCTTGGCGCCGGAGTTGCTGAATCCGGCCGCGAGCTTGTCCTTCCACGAGTGGACGAACCAGCGCTTGGAGGTCGTCTCGGCGAACTGGTGGAACGCGCCGGAGGCGGTGCCCATGTAGGTCGGCGAGCCGAAGACGATCGCGTCGGAGGCGTCGAGCAGCGCCCACTGCTCGTCCGTGATCTCGTCGACCTTGATCAGGTGGACGTCGGCGCCGGCCTGCACGGCACCGTCACGTACGGCCTCGGCGAGGACGGTCGTGTGGCCGTAGCCGGAGTGGTAGGCGATCGCGACGACGGGCTTGGACATGAAGGTTCTCCTCCTGGCAGCGGGTTTGCTGACTCCCTCTGGGAGCCGGAGGTCGACGATCGTCCGGCACGGCGGCTCGGCGTCGACCCATACCCACCAGGACCGGTGAGCCTGCGCGTCTATGACACCTGAAGGGCGATCTGTGAGATTAAGCACTTTTGGGTGTCTGGGTGGTCGGTACGGTCTCCGACGACGAGGCCCGGGCGCTGCCCGGGCGCTGCCCACCTCATGGCGGGGGCCGCCGCCGGCAGCCCGCGGAGGCCCTGCAGGACGCGGCCGTGGACCTCATGCCGCAGGCCCAGGACGCCGGTGTGTTCGTCGCCGCCGCCCGCAAGGCGATCCCTGCCGCGGCGCTCTTCCACGGCCTCGGCGCGCGGAACTCGGCCTTGCTGCCGGGATGGTTCGACGACTTCCTGCTGGTCGGTGCCGAGGTGGCGGCGGCACTCCCCCGGGCCGCACGTGCCCTCGACGCATCCGGACCCCGGAGGGACGAGGCCATCTCCCGCGTCACCACCTGGGTGCGCGATGGCGACGCCGCGCGTGCTCCGTCACGCCGCCGGGCGCGGCCTCGGCGCCGCCGCGTTCGGCTGGTGGTACTGACCGGGACCGCCATCCGCTAGGTTGAACACGTTCAAAGCGGTGTTCGCCAGGGGGAAGGGGCGGCCATGGGGGTGGCGCCGGATGCGCATGCGCGGGTCGAACGGCGGCAGTTGGGGCTCGCGGTGGGGGCGGTGGCCGCGGCGGTGCCCGGGCTGCTGTTCGGGCTGGACAGCTACTACGGCGGATTCTTCGCCCTGACGGTGCTGCCGCTGCTGCTTCCTCTGCTTCTGGGGCGGTTCCCGCGCGTCTTCGCCCAGGCCTGCGTGATCGTCGCGCTCGCGCTGATCACCTGGTCCGTACTGGGCGCCGTGCTGGCGATGTTCGTCTTCCTCCCCTCGGCCGCGCTCCTGCTCCTCGCCGCGGCCACCGGCCCCCGTCGGAGGCCGGGCACCGCGCGGCTGCTGGGCTGGGCCGGGGTGCTGGTGCTCGCGGGGGTCGCGGCCGGCACCGCGATCTGGTGCTGGTCGGTGTACGCGGGGCCCTCACCGGCGACCGCCCTCGGCGCCGCTCAGGGGTCCGCCGCTCACACGCCCGTCGCTCAGGGGCGGATCCAGCAGTAGAGACGCCGGCCGTGCGCGGTCGCGCGCCCGGCCAGCCCGGCGAGCTCCTTGAGGAACAGCCTGAGATCGCGCGGATCCTGCACACCGTGGAGGCCGCCGGGGCTGCGGGCCCAGCCCACGGCGACGTCGTCAAGCAGCTCCTCGTCGAAGGCGGCGAGCGCGTCGCGGAAGGTGTCGGTGAGGGACACGGCGACCACCCGGCCCTCGCCGGCCACACCCACCAGCGCCCCGCGGCGCGGGTCGGAACGCACGTCCTCGGGGGCGCGGCCGGTGATGAGCACCTCCGCGGGCAGCAACTCCACCACCGGGTCGATGCCCTTGGTCACGTGCTGGTCGTGGCCGTGCCCGGCGGCCATGCCGAACTCCCGGGCCACGGCGCGGGCGGCGTCCCTGTCGTCGGCGGCGGAGTAGTACCCGTAGAGAACACCCATGCCCCGGATGATCTCAGCCGGCACCGACAACGGCCCCCGCCCGCAGCGCCGTTGCCCGCTACTCCGCGCTCGCGTCCCCCGCCTCCCCGGCGTCCGCCGCGATGTCCGCCAGGAAGTCCAGTGCGACGGCCCAGGCGCGCTCGGCCGCCTCCGCGTCGTAGTCGTCGAGCTCCGGGTCGGTGAAGAGGTGGCCGGCGCCGCGGTAGCGGTGGATCTCCACGTCGGCGCCCGCCTTGCGCATGCGCAGGTACCAGGCGTTCAGCCAGTCGTCCGGCTCGAAGGGGTCGGGCTCGGCGACGTGCAGCTGGACGGGGATGTCGGTGGCGGCGTCGTCCGCGATGTCGGAGGTGCCGTGCAGCAGCAGGAGGCCGCGGGCCTTGTCGTCGGCGAGGGCGAGGTTCTGCGCGATGGAACCGCCCAGCGAGAACCCGGCGTAGACCAGGCCGCGGCCGGAGAGCGGGCCGGAGACGGTGACGGCGCGCATCAGCAGTTCGTCGCGGCCGATCTCGTCCTTGATGGCCATGCCCTCCTCGACGGTGTCCGCGGTGCGGCCCTCGTAGAGGTCCGGTACGAGCACCTCGTGACCGGCAGCGCGCAGCCGGTCGGCGGCGGCGTGCACGGCCGGACGGAGTCCGTAGGCCGAGTGGAACAGCACGATGGTCATGCCGGAGGTCACAATTTCACTTCCCATGAACGGCGCACGGTCGGGTACGGGCTCCATCATGCCCGTTACCGTCGAAGACATGGATTCCGTCGTACGGCCGCTCGGCGTGGTGGGCGGCTCTCTCGTCGTGACGTTCGCCGTGGGCTGGGCCGTCGACCACGCGCTGCGCAGGGCCGACGCCCGGCACCCGGAGACCCCGCTGTGGAATCTGCTGCGCCGCGCCCGGCTGCCGCTACAACTGGTGATCTGCAGTTCGCTGCTGCGCGGTTCGTACGAGCAGGCGCATCTGGCCCGCGGCCACACCCGTGCGATCGGGCAGGTGCTGACCCTGGTGCTCATCGGGGCCTGCGCCTGGCTGGTCGTCCGGGTCGCGGCCGCCATCGTCGAGGCGTCGTACTCGCGTTACGCCTCCGGCGCCCAGGACGCGGCGCGGGTGCGGCGGGTGCGGACCCAGGTGACGCTGATCCAGCGGGTGGTCTCGGCGGTCGTCGGCGTCGTGGCGGTCGCGGCCATGCTGCTGACCTTCCCGGCGATGCGCGGCTTCGGCGCCTCGATGCTGGCCTCGGCCGGTGTGATCGGCATCGTCGCCGGTATCGCCGCCCAGTCGACGCTGGGGAACCTCTTCGCGGGGCTGCAGATCGCCTTCGGGGACATGGTCCGGATCGGCGACGCCGTGGTCGTGGAGGGCGAGTGGGGGACGGTGGAGGAGATCACCCTCACCTATCTGGTGGTCCGCACCTGGGACGAGCGGCGGATCACCATGCCGGTCTCCTACTTCACCAGCAAGCCCTTCGAGAACTGGTCCCGCGGCAACGCCCGGATGACCGGCACCGTCTACTTCCACCTGGACCACACCACCCCCGTCGACCTGATGCGCGAACGTCTCCACGACGTCCTCAAGGAGTGCGAGCAGTGGGACGGCCGGGCCTGGGGCCTGGTGGTGACCGACACCACCCCGTCCACGATCGAGGTCCGGGCCCTGGCCACGGCGAAGGACGCGGACGACATCTGGACGGTCCGCTGCGTGGTGCGCGAGCAGATGATCGACTGGCTGCGCCGCGAGCACCCGTACGCGCTGCCGCGCATCAACACCGCCACCGCTCCCGGCCTGGCCGAGGCCCCGGACCGGGAGCAGGCCACACCCGGGGCCAAGGACATCGGCCCCGGCCCCGGGGCGCGGTAGGCGCCGGTACGCCGTCGGCGGGCGGCCGGTCAGCCGGCCGACGCCGGGGCCTACCGGGACACACGCAGGCTGCGCACGTCGAGCTGACGCAGCACGCGGTCGACGATCTCCGGGTCGTAGCCGGGCTCGCTGCGGGCGGCGAGCACCTCGTGCCGGGCGGCGGAGAGCATGTCCCGCTGGACGCGTTCGACGGTCCTGATGCGGCGCACGCGCGCGGTGTGCCGCTCGCGCTTCTCGTCGTCGACGATGTCCGGGCAGATCCGGGCCCCTACGTCGAAGGCGCGGCGGTGCAGGAGTTCGGAGACCTCCTCGGGGAAGCTCTCGGTCTCCTCGACCTCCCTCAGCCGCTGCTTGGCGGCCGCCATGGCACGCAGCGCGAGCAGCATCTCCATGTCGTGCTCCACCTGGGTGTCGCTGCTCACCCCGAGCCGTTTGACGACCCACGGAAGGGTGAGCCCCTGCAGGACGAGGGTGGTGAGGACGACGGAGAAGGCGATGAAGAGGATCTCGTCGCGCGCCGGGAAGGGCTCGCCCGTCTCCGTGGTGTGCGGAATGGCCAGCGCCAGGGCGACGGACGCCACGCCGCGCATGCCGGACCACCACATGACGACGGTCTCGCGCCAGGACATCGGGATGTCCTCGTCGAGGTCGCGCCGCTTGTGGAGCCGCCTGGTCACCGCGGCGGCGGGCATCAGGTAGGCGAGCCGTACCAGGATGACGGCGCCGACGACGATCGCCGCGTGGCCGACCATCGCGCCCCAGCGGCCGGAGCCCACGCCGAAGACGTTGTGCAGCTCCAGGCCGATCAGGCCGAAGGCGACGCCGGTGACGAGGGTGTCGACGACCTCCCAGAAGGTGGCGCCGACCAGCCGCCCGGTCACGTCGTCGGCGTCGCGGGCGTGTTCGGCGAGGAACAGCGCGGTGGTGAGCACGGCGAGGACGCCGGAGCCGTGCGCCTCGTCGGCGATCGCGTACGAGGCGAAGGGGACGAGCAGGGAGAGCCCGATCTGCAGGGTCGGATCGCCCACGACCCCCATCAGCTTGGAGGCCGTCCAGCCCAGGACGACACCGACGGCGACCGCGACGACCGCCGACAGCAGCAGCTCGCCGAGCGCCTCCGGCCAGGAGAAGGAGCCCGTCACGGCCGCGGCGACCGCCACGTTGTAGACGACGATGGCGGTGACGTCGTTGAACAGCCCCTCGCCCTCCAGGGTCGACACCATGCGGCGCGGCAGTCCGAGGCGCCCGGCCACGGCGGTCGCGGCGACCGGGTCGGGTGGGGCGACCAGCGCGCCGAGCGCGACGGCCGCGGCCAGCGAGATGCCGGGGACGACGGAGTGGGCGATGGCGCCCACCGCGGCGGTGGTGATCAGCACCAGGGCGACGGCCAGCAGGAAGATGGCCTTCTTGTTGGCGGCGAACTGCCGCCAGGAGGTGCGCTGCACGGACGCGTAGAGCAGCGGCGGCAGGACGAGCGGCAGGATGAGCTCGGGGTTGATCTCGACGTTCGGCACGAACGGCAGAAGGGCCAGTACGACCCCGAGCAGCGTCATCAGCACGGGTGACGGCAGCCCCATCCGGTCGCCCAGCGGCACCATCACGATGGCCGCGAGCATCAGGGCGAAGAACAGCGCGAGTTGATCCACACCCCTAGCGTGGCATGGCCGCCGTCCCCGCCCCGCTCAGAGCACGCGCCTCATCGAAAGGTGCGGGATGCCCGCCTCCTCGTACTCCTCACCCAAGGACGTGTAGCCGAGGCGCTCGTAGAAACCGACCGCGTGCGTCTGGGCGTGCAGTTCGACGGCGTCGAGGCCGAGGCGGCGGGCCTCGTCCTCGATGGCGCGCACCAGGGCCACGCCGATGCCCAGCCCGCGGGCGGCGCCGGTGACCGCCAGCCGGCCGAGGATGCCGGTGCCGTCGGTGCCGGGGAGCAGCCGCCCGGCGCCCAGCGCCCTGTCCGGGCCGGTGGCCAGGACGTGCACGGCGACGGCGTCGTGGGCGTCGTACTCCAGCTCGGCGGGGACCTTCTGCTCCTCGACGAAGACCTCGTGCCGTATCGCGTAGTACGCCTTCAGGTCGTCGGGGTCGGTGGCGACCCGCACCTCGTACGTCTCAGGCACTGTCGGCTCGCACGGTGTCGAGGGCGTTCTGGAGGTCGTCCGGGTACGGGCTCTCGAACTCCACCCAGCGGCCGTCCTCGGGGTGGGAGAAGCCCAGGCGCACGGCGTGCAGCCACTGGCGGGTGATCTTCAGCCGCTTGGCGAGGGTGGGGTCCGCTCCGTAGGTCAGGTCGCCGACGCAGGGGTGGCGGTGGGCGGCCATGTGGACCCGGATCTGGTGGGTGCGGCCGGTCTCCAGCTTGATGTCGAGCAGGGAGGCCGCCCGGAACGCCTCGACGAGGTCGTAGTGCGTGACGCTGGGTTTGCCGTCGGCGGTCACGGCCCACTTGTAGTCGTGGTTCGGGTGGCGGCCGATCGGCGCGTCGATGGTGCCGCTGAGCGGGTCCGGATGGCCCTGGACGAGCGCGTGGTAACGCTTGTCGACGGTGCGCTCGCGGAACTGCTGCTTGAGGTCGCTGTAGGCGATCTCCGACTTGGCGACGGCCATCAGACCGGAGGTGCCGACGTCGAGCCGGTGCACGATGCCCTGGCGCTCTGCGGCGCCGGATGTGGAGATCCGGTAGCCGGCGGCGGCCAGGCCCCCGATGACGGTGGTGCCGGTCCAGCCGGGGCTGGGGTGGGCGGCCACGCCGACGGGCTTGTCGATCACGACCACGTGGTCGTCGTCGTACACGATCCGCATGCCCGGCACGGGCTCGGCGACGATCTCCACCGGGCGCGGCGGCGCGGGCATCTCGACCTCGAGCCAGGCACCGCCCGAGACCCGGTCGGACTTGCCGGCCTCGTTGCCGTCGATCGTCACCTTCCCGGCGGCGGCCAGCTCGGCCGCCTTGGTCCGCGAGAAACCGAACATACGGGCGATGGCGGCGTCGACACGCTCGCCCTCGAGGCCGTCGGGGACAGGGAGGGATCGAACTTCGGCAGACATACTCACCTGATCGAGTATGCCGGATCCGCGGGCGGTCCTTCGCCGGTCAGTCCTTGTGCACGGTTCCGTCCGGGTCGAGGCCGCGGAAGGACAGCAGAACGATCAGGACACCGCCGCAGACGATCGCCGAGTCGGCCAGGTTGAAGACCGCGAAGTGGGCCGGAGCGACGAAGTCGACCACATGCCCCTGCAGGAAGCCGGGTGCGCGGAACACCCGGTCGGTGAGGTTGCCGAAGGCGCCCCCGAGCAGCAGCCCCAGCGCGATCGCCCACGGCACACTGTGCAGCTTGCGGGCGATCCGGGCGATCACGACGATCACGGTGACCGCGATCACCGTGAAGATGATGGTCATGCCCTGGCCGAAGCCGAAGGCCGCGCCGGCGTTGCGCACCGCCTCCAGGCGCAGGTAGTGACCGATCACGTCGATGGGCTCATGCCCCTCGAGGCTGGTCACCACCCAGATCTTGGAGAGGAGGTCGAGAACGTACGCCAGCGCAGCCACCCCGAGGAGCACGGCGATGCGCCGCGGTCCCTTGCCGGTGACCTCGTCCGTAGCGCCGGTCGGCTGGTCCGCCGTGTCCGCCGCGGTCTCCTGTGCCTTCGCCATGTGAGTCCTTCAGCCCTGATCTCCGCCAGGCCGGATCCTGACGCAGACGAGGTTACGGCACATACGTCCGAACAGCGGGGCTACGGGGGTGCGGGCCCCGCGATTCCGCGTGCCGGTGGTCGTGCCGCGGTCAGTGGCGCTCCTGCCGCTGCTTGCAGTCCACACAGAGAGTCGCCCGCGGGAAGGCCTGCATCCGCGCCTTGCCGATGGGCTTGCCGCAGGACTCGCACAGCCCGTACGTGCCGGAGTCGAGCCGCTCCAGCGCGTGCTCGGTCTGGGCGAGCATCTCGCGGGCGTTGGCGGTCAGCGCCATCTCGTGCTCGCGTGTGATGTTCTTGGTGCCGGTGTCGGCCTGGTCGTCGCCGGCACCGTCGCCCGAGTCGCGCAGCAGCCCGGTGATGGCGTCCTCCGAGGTCGAGATCTCGGCGCGGAGCCGGTCCATCTCGGCCAGCAGCTCTGCGCGCGCCGCGTCCACCTCCTCCTCGGACCACGGCTCCTCGTCGGGCCGTACGGCCAGGTCGCCGGCGACGACACCCGTCGCCTCGGCGATGCGGGCCGTGGGGACCGCGGAGGCCGACGCCCCTGCCGCGGCCGTACCGGCCGCCGTCTTCTTCGCTACCACCTTCTTGGCTCCCGTCTTCGTGACCTTGGTGGCCTTCACGGCCTTCGTGCTCTTCGCTGCCTGGGCAGCCCTGTCGGTCTTCGCGGCCTTCGCCGTCGTGGACGCCTTCGCGGGCTTACCCGCCGGCGCCGTCCTCGCGCTCGTGGACGCCTTCGCCGCCTTCGCGGTCGCCGCCGTCCCCGCGGCCTTCGCGGCCTTCCCTGCCGGCGCGGTCTTCTTGGCCGCGGCCGGGGCCTTCGCGGGCTTCTCCGCCGAGGTCGCCGTCTTCCTGGCGGGGGGCGCGCTCTTCCTCGCCGTACGTCCCGTGGTCTTCCGCGTGGACGCCGCCTTCGTCGTCGTCTCCTCCGCCACGGCCGCCTTCTTTCCTGCGGCCTTGGCCGCGGTCTTCCCCGCGGCGGGCGCCGCGGCCTTCTTCGCGGCAGGTGCCGCCTTGCGTACGACAGCTTTCTTCGCGGGCGCCTTCTTTCCGGCCGCGGCCTTCTTCGCGGCGGGCGCCGCGGTGGTCTTCGGTGCGGGCGCCGCCTTCTTGCGCGGCGCGGGCTTCCGCGGGACGGCCGCCTTTCCGGCGGCCGCTCCCTCGTCGGCCGTTGCGGCGGTCCTGCGGGCGGGGGACGCGGGCTTGGCGGGGCGCTTGGCCGCCGTCTTCCTCACGGTGGACGCGGCGTTCGCGCGGGCCGTGGAAGCGGCCCTCGGTGCCGTCTTCTTCGCCGTCGTCTTCTTCGTGACGGTGGTCTTCTTCCCCACCATGGCCGCGGCCCCTTCACATATTGTGATCTTGCTCGCGAATCGTGCCGGAACGATAAATCGACTCGGGACGCGCGGCAACGGGGCAGCCGCCTGATTCGCCCGCCGTGCCCGGTCGGGAGGCAGGTCTGCATCCGTTGTGCCCAGCTCTCCGCGAGGTATTCCGGTACCAACCGGTAACAGGGTGCGGACCGGGCCATTCGGGTCACACCCGCCGCCCGCGGAAACCCGGCCGACACGGCACCCCGCAGGCCCTTACACTGGGCGGAGCGAAAGGCGTGGAAGGGGACGAGTAGCGCCGTACGCAGCCCATAGCGACCCGGGGACGGTGGAAGCCCGGGGGTGTGCGCGACGTGAAGATCACCCCGGAGCCGCCGGAAGAAAGCCCGCGAGGGCGACTAGACCCGGCAGCGCGACCCCAATGAGGGGGTTGCGGAGCGAGCCCTCACGGGCCCGGCCGCAGCCAAGGAGGGTGGTACCGCGGGAGCACGCACGACACGCGCTCTCGTCCCTCCGACGGAATACGCACGCGAACGTGTCCGCCGGAGGCAGATCCGATGACGCAGTACCGCCAGGTCCCCGCCCAGGTCGACCTGCCCGCGCTGGAGCACGAGGTGCTCGCGTTCTGGCAGGAGAACAAAATCTTCGCCCGCTCGCTGGAGCAGACCGAGGGCAAGCCGGAGTGGGTCTTCTACGAGGGGCCGCCGACCGCCAACGGCATGCCCGGCGCACACCACATCGAGGCCCGCGTCTTCAAGGACGTCTTCCCGCGCTTCAAGACCATGCAGGGCCACCACGTGACCCGCAAGGCCGGCTGGGACTGCCACGGCCTCCCCGTCGAGCTCGCCGTCGAGAAGGAGCTCGGCTTCTCCGGCAAGAAGGACATCGAGGCGTACGGCATCGCCGAGTTCAACGCCAAGTGCCGCGAGTCCGTGACCCGGCACACCGACGCCTTCGCCGAGTTGACCACCCGAATGGGTTACTGGGTGGACCTCGACGACGCCTACCGGACGATGGACCCTGAGTACATCGAGTCCGTCTGGTGGTCGCTGAAGCAGATCTTCGACAAGGGCCTGCTGGTCCAGGACCACCGCGTCGCCCCCTGGTGCCCGCGCTGCGGTACCGGCCTGTCCGACCACGAGCTGGCGCAGGGCTACGAGACCGTGGTGGATCCCTCGGTCTACGTCCGCTTCCCGCTCACCTCCGGCCCTCTCGCCGGCGAGGCCGCGCTCCTGGTGTGGACGACCACGCCCTGGACCCTGGTCTCCAACACCGCGGTCGCCGCACACCCCGACGTCACTTACGTCGTCGCGACCGACGGCGAGGAGAAGCTGGTCGTCGCCGAGCCGCTGCTCGGCAAGGCACTCGGCGAGGGCTGGGAGGCCACCGGCCAGAGCTTCACGGGCCGGGAGATGGAGCGCTGGACCTACGACCGGCCCTTCGGCTTCGTGGAGATCGAGAACGCGCACTTCGTCGTCAACGCCGAGTACGTGACCACCGAGGACGGTACGGGCCTGGTCCACCAGTCGCCGGCCTTCGGTGAGGACGACCTCAGGACCTGCCGCGCCTACGACCTGCCGGTGGTCAACCCGGTGCGTCCCGACGGCACCTTCGAGGAGGGGCTGGAGCTCGTCGGCGGCCAGTTCTTCAAGAAGGCCGACGAGGCCCTCGTCGACGACCTCCAGGCGCGCGGACTGCTCTTCAGGCACCTGCCGTACGAGCACAGCTACCCGCACTGCTGGCGCTGCCACACCGCCCTGCTCTACTACGCGCAGCCGTCCTGGTACATCCGCACGACCGCGGTCAAGGACGCCCTGCTCCGCGAGAACGAGCGCACCAACTGGTACCCGGAGGCGGTCAAGCACGGCCGCTTCGGCGACTGGCTCAACAACAACATCGACTGGGCGCTCTCCCGGAACCGCTACTGGGGCACCCCGCTGCCCATCTGGCGCTGCGGGGAGGGCCACCTCACCTGCGTCGGCTCCCTGTCCGAACTGTCGGAGCTGACCGGCACCGACCAGACGGGCCTCGAGCCGCACCGCCCCTTCATCGACGACGTCACGTTCGCCTGCCCGCAGTGCTCCGGTGAGTCCGTGCGCGTGCCCGAGGTCATCGACGCCTGGTACGACTCGGGTTCCATGCCGTTCGCGCAGTGGGGCTACCCGTACCGCAACAAGGAGGTCTTCGAGCGCACGTACCCCGCGCAGTTCATCTCCGAGGCGATCGACCAGACCCGCGGCTGGTTCTACACGCTGATGGCGGTCGGCACGCTGGTCTTCGACCGGAACGCGTACGAGAACGTGGTCTGCCTGGGCCACATCCTCGCCGAGGACGGCCGGAAGATGTCCAAGCACCTGGGCAACATCCTCCAGCCCATCCCGCTCATGGACCAGCACGGCGCCGACGCGGTGCGCTGGTTCATGGCGGCCGGCGGCTCGCCCTGGGCCGCCCGGCGGGTCGGCCACGGCACGATCCAGGAGGTCGTCCGCAAGACCCTCCTGACGTACTGGAACACGGTCGCCTTCCAGGCGCTGTACGCCCGCACCTCCGGCTGGGCGCCGGGCGACGCCGACCCGGCGCCGGCCGAACGCCCGCTGCTGGACCGCTGGCTGCTCGGCGAGCTGGGCGCCCTGGTGCGGGACGTGACGGACGCGCTGGAGTCCTACGACACCCAGCGCGCGGGCAAGCTGCTCTCCTCCTTCGTCGACGACCTGTCCAACTGGTACGTGCGCCGCTCGCGGCGCCGCTTCTGGCAGGGCGACAAGGCGGCGCTGCGCACTCTGCACGACGTCGTCGAGACCGTGACCCGGCTGATGGCTCCCCTGGTGCCCTTCATCACCGAGCGCGTCTGGCAGGACCTGATCGTCCCCGTCACCCCGGGCGCCCCGGAGTCCGTGCACCTGGCGACCTGGCCGGCGGTGGACGAGGCGCTCGTCGACCCCGCCCTGTCCGAGCAGATGGCCCTCGTACGGCGCCTGGTGGAGCTCGGCCGCGCCACACGTGCGGAGTCCGGGGTCAAGACCCGCCAGCCGCTCTCGCGGGCGCTGGTGGCCGCCTCGGGCTTCGACGCGCTGGGCGGCGAACTGCGGGCGCAGATCGCCGAGGAGCTCAACGTCGCCTCCCTGGCGTCCCTCAGCTCGGTCGGCGGCTCCCTGGTCGACACCACGGCCAAGGCCAACTTCCGCGCGCTCGGCAAGCGTTTCGGCAAGGGCGTCCAGGCGGTCGCCAAGGCCGTCGCCGAGTGCGACGCCGCGGCACTGTCGCTCGCGCTGCGCGAGGGCAACGCGTCGGTGGTCGTGGACGGCGAGCCGGTCCCGCTGTCGGCGGAGGAAGTGATCATCACGGAGACCCCGCGCGAGGGCTGGTCCGTCGCCTCCGACTCCGGCGCGACCGTCGCGCTCGACCTGGAGGTCACCCCGGAACTGCGGCGGGCGGGCCTGGCCCGTGACGTCATCCGGCTCGTGCAGGAGGCCCGCAAGAACAGCGGCCTGGACGTCGCGGACCGCATCGCGCTGCGCTGGGCCGCGACGGACGCGGAACTGGCGGAGGCACTCGCGGAGCACGCGGGGCTCGTCGCGGACGAGGTCCTCGCGACGGACTTCGCCTCCGGCGGCCCGGAGGAGGGTTACGGCCCCGCCTTCACGGACGAGGCGCTCGGGCTCACGTTCCACCTCCGCAAGCGGTAACCCCCACGGGGCCGCACCCCACGCGCCGCCCCCCGCCCCACGTTTCGTGTGGGCGGGGGGCGTCGTCGTCCGCGGGTGCGTCGTGGTTTCTGTTGGGGTGGGGGTGTTCCGGCGCGGTCAATCGCCGTCTTGCGCGCTGTTGGTGGTGGGCCGGGGTCGGGGCCCTTGGGGCCCATTCTGGACCGCATATTCACGTGCCTGCGGGCACGACCTCAATCTGTCCCGGATGCCGCACACACATATGCGTCAGCGTCCAGAACGCCCACCCTCCCCCAGCCTTCGGCCGGGGGCGCCCCAACTCCCCCGCCCCTCCCTCTCGTCGGCGGCTGACCGCCGGTGGGTGGGGGTGAGAAGGCCGTCCGGGGTTGCCGCAAGTGCCTCACTGACTCCCCACCGGCCGTCAGGCGCACAGACCACCGGAGGGGGTGTGGCGGGGTGCCCCCCAGCGGTAGCTGCGGGAGACGAGCAGCGAACCCGGCGCCCAATGATGTGAGGCAGCGCCGCGAGCCCCGAGATGGGGCACCCCGGCCGAAGGCCGAGGGAGGACCCCGGCGCGGCACCGACCCACCCCGTACGCAGCGAGGCGGCCACTGACCGCGCCGGGCGACCCCCACCCCCACCGCAACGGCGCCGCACACACATGACACGGGCGCACGCAAAAGGGCCGGGCCCCCGAGGGAAGCGAAGCGTCTCCCTGGGGGCCCGGCCCTATGTGGTGCCCGTCGCACAAGCGACTAGTTGTCGTCCTCGTCGATCAAGAACCCGCGCATCGGCGTCGGCGCCTGCTGCAGCGGTGCCGGCCCCTGCGGCCGTACCGGTGCCATCGGCTGCGTCATGGCAGGCGACATCTGCTGCTGGCCGCCGTACGTCGGGTTCGGACCGCCGACGCCCATGCCCTGGCCGCCGTAGCTCTGGCCGCCACCCATGGTGCCGGCACCGGCCGTGGCCATGCCGCCGCCCATGGTGCCGCCACTCATGCCGCCGCCCATACCCCCGGAACCGGAGGAGAGGGACGCGGCCGCGGGGGTGCGCGGCGGGGCGAGCGAGTCGTCGGCCTGGTTCTCCAGCTGGCGCAGCTGGCTCTCCAGGTACGACTTCAGGCGCGTGCGGTACTCGCGCTCGAAGCCGCGGAGGTCCTCGACCTTGCGCTCCAGCGTGGCGCGCGCGGACTCCAGGGAGCCCATGGCCACGCGGTGCTTCTCCTGCGCGTCCCGCTCAAGGGCGTCTGCCTTGGCGCGGGCGTCGCGCTCCAGACCCTCGGCGCGGCTGCGGGCCTCGCCGACGATCTTGTTCGCCTCGGCGCGCGCCTCGGCGATCGCCTGGTCGGCCGTCTGCTGGGCGAGCGAGAGCACACGGGCGGCGCTGTCGCCACCGGGGCCCTGCTGCTGCATCGGGTGACCGGGTCCACCCATGGGGTGCTGGCCCATCGGGCCGGGGCCCATGGGACCGCCCTGCATCGGACCGGGGCCCATCGGGCCCTGTCCCATGGGGCCGCCCTGCATCGGGCCGCCCTGCATGGGGCCGCCCTGCATCGGGCCGGGGCCCTGCTGAGCGCTGGGCCCGGCGGGCAGGGCGAGGCCACTGCCGGGTCCCTGGGGGCCGCCCATCTGCTGGGGCGGCACCGGCTGCGGTCCGGATATGGCGGCGGGCACGGGAGCCCCGGGACCGCGGCCGTCCTGCGGCTCGGGCTTGCGCATGCCCTGCTGCTGGTTCTGGGCGGCGGCTCGGGTGGCCGCGGCCAGCTTGGCCCGCAGGTCCTCGTTCTCGCGGAGCAGTCGGGTCAGTTCCGCCTCGACCTCGTCGAGGAAGGCGTCCACCTCGTCCTCGTCATAGCCTTCTCGGAGGCGGACGGTCGTGAACTGCTTGTTCCGCACGTCCTCGGGGGTCAGTGGCATCTCTTCACCTCAACGTGATCGTCGACATATCGGGAGCCCGCATCGGTCATCCTCGCAAGCCCCCTACGACGGTGAGCAGGATGTACACGATGATCATCAATACGAAGAAGGACAGGTCGAGCGCCACGCCCCCGAGACGCAGCGGCGGGATGAACCGCCGCAAAAGCTTGAGTGGCGGATCGGTGACAGTGTAGGTGGCCTCCAGGACGACCACCATGGGCTTCCCGGGCTGCCACGATCGAGCGAACTGGAAAACATAGTCCATCACCAACCGGAAGATCAGGACAAGCAGGAAGCACATCAGCGCGATCCACAGCACCTGGAGTGCGATGTCCATCGCGCGTCCATCTCCTCTGCTCGGTCATGGGCCTCGCGGCCGGTTTCGTACGGTTGCGTATCTCAGCTCTGATTGAAGAACCCGCCTTCGGCGATGCGGGCCTTGTCCTCCGCCGTGACATCGACGTTAGCAGGCGACAGAAGAAACACCTTCTGCGTCACCCGCTCGATGCTGCCGTGAAGCCCGAAGACCAGTCCGGCGGCGAAGTCGACAAGTCGCTTTGCGTCCGTGTCGTCCATCTCCGTCAGATTCATGATCACCGGCGTGCCCTCACGGAAGTGTTCCCCGATCGTACGGGCTTCGTTGTACGTCCGGGGGTGGAGTGTCGTGATCCGGTACGGCTCTCGTTCCGACACGACCTTAGGCATGATCACCGGCGCGTTCTTCTCCAGGCTATGGCGTTCTGGTGTGATGGATGCCACTGGGGCGATCCGCGGTTCCCGGGGAACCGGAGCGTGCACGATTCGCGCCGGTTCTTCCGATTGTGTCTGGTGCGGTGGCTGGTGGGACTGGTGCGGTCGGCGGGAGCGCTCCGGCTCGGGCTCGGGTTCGAACTCGTCGTCGGGGTCGAATCCGGGGCCGTCGTACCCGTCGTCCTCCACGAGGCCGAGGTAGACCGCCATCTTGCGCATCGCGCCGGCCATGCTCTGCGTCCTCTCAGCGGGGAAAGACCATATTTTTTGTGTGGTCCGACTTGCTTGGTGACGTTACCCGAGCCCGGTCCGGACTCCGAGTACCGCGCTACCGATGCGTACGTGTGTCGCACCGGCGGCGATGGCCTCTTCGAGGTCCGCGCTCATCCCTGCCGAGACCATGTTTGCAGCCGGATGGGCCGCGCGCAGGCAGGATGCGATTTCCGCCAGCCGATCGAAGGCGGCGCGGGGTTGACCCGCGTACGATCCCGCCAGCGGTGCGACCGTCATGAGGCCGTCGAGACGGAGTCCCGGGGCGGCCGCGACCGCTTCGGCGATCCCTTCGACGGCATCGGGTGCGATTCCGCCGCGCGCGCCCTGCGTCCCCGACTCGGCGTCCAGCGCGACCTGGACCAGGCAGCCCAGCTCGCGGTCGGCCCGCTCGGACTTCATGACGGCGGCGGAGAGCGCGTCGACCAGCCGCGGGCGGTCGACCGAGTGCACGAGATCCGCGTAGCCGACCACGGAACGCACCTTGTTCGTCTGCAGTTGGCCGACGAAATGCCAGGTCAGCGGTAGATCGGCGCAGGCGGCCGCCTTCGGTGCGGCGTCCTGGTCGCGGTTCTCGGCCACCTCGCGGACACCGAGCTCCGACAGGATCCGGACATCGCTCGCCGGATAGGTCTTGGTGACCACGATCAGGGTCACCTCGTCCCGTGCCCGGCCGGCCGCCGCGCAGGCCGCGGCGATGCGCTGCTCGACCGCGGCCAGGTTCCCGGCCAGTTCGGCCCTTCGCTCTTGTGTGCGGTCAGTCACTCGGCCCGTCCAGCCAGACATATCCCGCGAGTCGCCCGGTGGTCCGCTCGCGGCGGTACGAGAAGTGGTCTCCGGACTCCATCGTACAAATATGGGATTTCTCACCCATCGGGACGCCGAGCCGGGCGAGTTGGGAATGCACGCCCGTGGCGATGTCGAGGGAGGGGGTGCCCCAGCCGGTGGTGGCGCGGGCCTCGGGGACGACGAGGGCGACCTCCTCGCGCATCGCCTCGGGCACCTCGTAGCAGGCGCCGCAGACCGACGGTCCGGTGACGGCGGTGATCCGCTCCGCGCGGGCGCCGAGGCCGACCATGGCCTCGACCGCCGCCGGGACGACCCCGGCCAGCAGACCCGGGCGGCCGGCGTGGGCCGCGGCGACGACCCCGGCCTCCGTGTCGGCCAGCAGCACCGGCACGCAGTCGGCGGTCAGCACCGCCAGGGCGAGTCCGGGCCGGGTGGTGACGATGGCGTCCACCTCCGGGATCCGGCCGTCGGCCCAGGGAGCGGCGACGACGGCGACATCGTTGCCGTGCACCTGGTTCATCCACACCACGCGGGCCGGGTCGAGGCCCAGCTCGCGCGCGGCGAGGTCGCGGTTGGAAAGGACGGCGGCCGGGTCGTCGCCGACCGCGCCACCGAGGTTGAGGCTGTCGTACGGAGCGGCGCTCACCCCGCCCCACCTGTCGGTGAAGGCGAAGTGGGCGCCGCCCGGACGTGCGTGGTTGAGCGTTATCACGTGAGGCTGTGCTTACTTCAGGAAGTCGGGTACGTCGAGCTCCTCGGCGGCGGTGTCCTGGTAGGGACGCGCCGGGGGCACCTGCGGGGCGATCGGCTGGGCCGGCACTTCGGCGACCGGCTCGGGCCTGGACTCCTCCTCGCGCTGGGTCACGCTGCCCAGACCGCTGAAGGCCGGACGTACGGGCTCGGCGGGCGGGGTGGCCGGACGGGCCGGCGACGCGGACGTGCTCTCCTCGCGGGAGCCGTACGAGCCGAGCACCTTGTCCCGGTTGCGGGTCGGCGGCTGCCCGCCGTCGAACCCGGCCGCGATGACGGTGACCCGGACCTCGTCGCCCAGGGCGTCGTCGATGACCGCACCGAAGATGATGTTGGCCTCGGGGTGGGCCGCCTCGCTGACCAGCTGGGCGGACTCGTTGATCTCGAAAAGGCCGAGGTCGGATCCGCCGGAGATGGAGAGCAGTACACCGCGGGCGCCGTCGATGGACGCCTCCAGCAGCGGCGAGGAGATGGCCATCTCCGCGGCGGCGACCGCGCGGTCGTCGCCGCGGGCCGAGCCGATGCCCATGAGGGCCGAACCCGCCTCGGACATCACGGACTTCACGTCGGCGAAGTCGAGGTTGATCAGGCCGGGGGTGGTGATCAGGTCGGTGATGCCCTGGACACCGGAGAGCAGCACCTGGTCCGCGGAGCGGAAGGCGTCCAGCACGCTCACCTGGCGGTCCGAGATGGACAGCAGCCGGTCGTTGGGGATCACGATGAGGGTGTCGACCTCGTCGCGCAGCTGCGCGATGCCGTCCTCGGCCTGGTTGGCCCGGCGGCGTCCCTCGAAGGTGAACGGGCGGGTGACCACACCGATGGTGAGGGCGCCCAGCGAGCGGGCGATGTTGGCCACGACGGGCGCGCCGCCGGTGCCGGTGCCGCCGCCCTCACCCGCGGTGACGAAGACCATGTCGGCGCCCTTGAGCACCTCTTCGATCTCCTCGCGGTGGTCCTCGGCGGCCTTGCGGCCGACATCGGGGTTGGCTCCGGCGCCGAGTCCACGAGTGAGCTCACGGCCGACGTCGAGCTTGACGTCGGCATCGCTCATCAGCAGGGCCTGTGCATCGGTGTTGATCGCGATGAACTCGACGCCCTTGAGACCGACCTCGATCATCCTGTTGATGGCGTTCACGCCACCGCCGCCGATGCCGACGACCTTGATGACTGCGAGGTAGTTCTGCGGTGCTGCCACGTCGAAGGCCTCTCGCCTCGAGTTACGTATACCTGTGGGGACGGTCGGGAAGGCCCGCCGATCCGAACCCTAACCCTCAGGTTTAGGGTTACCAGTATGTCTGTCCCGCACTGTCTTTGGGACAGGACACTAAATCGACAAGCGGTTCGCGTACAACGAACACGCCGAACCTCCCGTTTTTCTTTTGACCCTATGTGATCACGTCAGAGCCGGACCAACCAGGGTGTCGAACAGGAGGCTGAGACGTCAACCGTCCGACGTAGAAGGGGATGTTGGGGCACTCACATCGTAGAACTCGGCATCGCTCTCGACTTTCATCAACGCCGTGAGCGCGACCGCTTTCTCCGCCCCTTGTTCCGCGCTCCCCCACACCACCGCACGCCCGCCGGTCAGTTCGACCGTAATGTCGTCATATGAGCGCACCCGGATGAGGCGTGCATCCCGGTATGCCACCTTCGGCAGGTCCGCCGCGACCTGAACCGCCGCGACCAATAGGCGTTTTGTCCCGAAATAGCGATAGCTCGCGGACGAGCGGTCGGGCCTCAAATCGATGATGGGCACACCCTTGAGGGGAGTGTCCCGTTCGTCGAAGCGGACACCGTCCGCGTCCACTTCGATGAAGTTACCGTCATCTTTGACAAGCGCGGCGGGAGTTCGCTCGGTCACTTTCAGGGTGATCGTGTGCGGCCATGAACGTTCCACTTCCACAGCGGAGATGCGCGGCAGCCGTGCCTTCAGCCGGCGGGCGATCGCGGCCGTGTCCACGGACACCAGCGGTCCGTTGAGCGGGACCTCGGCGGCGTCGCGCACCTCGTCGGGGTAGAGCACGTCGGTGCCGGTCACGCGGACCTGGGTCGCGCGCAGCCAGGCTGAGCCGTACAGCAACCAGGTGCCCGTGCCGCCGAGCACGGTGGCGGCGACGAGCGCCGTCAGCACGATGACGCGCCGGCGGCGCCGGGGCGGGCGCACGGTCTCGCCCTCCTGGTCGCCGGCCGGTTCGACGGTCGTCGGTACGGCCACGTTCGCCTCCGGGGTCGTCGGAACTGCCTTCCGCTTTCCGGGCAGGCTAGTCGTCGTGCGGGTCGTGCCGGCGGCCGCGCGCCGCCGGGCGGTCCGGGCCCACCCTCCCCCGTACCCCTTCGGAGTACGGGGGCGCCCCCTGCGCCCGGAAGGCGCGGGGGCACCCCGTCATTCGCCTCGTTCGCCCGGCGTGACGGAGGGGCGCGGCCGCAAGGGAGTTCAGCCGCGGCGGGCGGCGATCGCCTCGTGGACCATGCCGACGAGCAGTTCGTCGGCGTGCGGGCGGCCGAACTCGGCCGCGGCGCGCGACATTTCATACAGTCGGTGCGGATCGGTCAGGACCGGCAGCACATTGCCCAGCACCCAGTCCGCGGTGAGGTCCGCGTCGTCGACGATCACACCGCCGCCCGCCTTGACCACCGGCTGCGCGTTGAGCCGCTGTTCGCCGTTGCCGATCGGCAGCGGGACGTAGGCCGCGGGGAGGCCCACGGCGGAGAGCTCGGCGACGGTCATGGCGCCGGCGCGGCAGAGCATCATGTCGGCGGCGGCGTAGGCCAGATCCATCCGGTCGAGGTAGGGAACCGGGATGTACTGCGGCATGCCGGGCATGTTGTCGGCGTGCGGGAGCTCGTTCTTCGGGCCGACCGCGTGCAGGATCTGGACGCCGGACTGCTGCAGGCGCGGGGCGACCGAGGCGATCACCTCGTTGAGCCGCCGGGCGCCCTGGGAGCCGCCGGAGACCAGCAGCGTCGGCAGGGTCTGGTCGAGCCCGAACGCGGCGCGCGCCTCGGCACGGACCGCGGCGCGGTCGAGGGTCGCGATGGACCGGCGCAGCGGGATGCCGACGTAGCGCGAGTGCCGGAGCTTGCTGTCCGGGGTACTCACCGCGACGTAGTCGGTGTAGCGGGAGCCGATCTTGTTGGCGAGGCCCGGACGGGCGTTGGCCTCGTGCACCACGATCGGCACACCGAGCCGCTTGGCGGCCAGGTAGCCGGGCAGCGCGACGTAGCCGCCGAAGCCGACGAGCGCGTCGGCCTTCGTGCGCTCCAGGATCTGCTCCGCGGCCTTGATCGTGCCGCGCAGCCGCCCGGGGACGGTGATCAGCTCGGGGGTGGGCTTGCGCGGCAGCGGGACGGCGGGGATCAGCGCCAGATCGTAGCCGCGTTCCGGCACCAGACGGGTCTCCAGACCCCGCTCGGTGCCGAGAGCCGTGATCCCCACGGTCGGGTCCAGCCTGCGCAGGGCGTCGGCGAGCGCGAGCGCGGGCTCGATGTGGCCGGCGGTCCCCCCACCGGCGAGTACGACATGCACCGAAATTCACCGCTCTCCGGACGGCCGCCGCTTGACGAACCGCCTCATCGTCCGTGTCATTGCCCCCGGCCAGTAGCCGGGCCCCCGCGCGTTGAGTGCCGTTCGCGCGGCGGGCTCGTTCCTCGCGAAGGAGATCAGCAGCCCGATCGCGAACATGGTCGGCAGGAGGGCCGAGCCCCCGTAGGAGAACAGCGGGAGCGGGACTCCGGCGATCGGCAGCAGACCGAGCACCGCACCGATGTTGACCACGAACTGCGCCGTGATCCACGTCGTCACGCCTCCCGCGGCAAACCTGACGAAGGGGTCCTCCGTACGACCGGCCACGCGGATACCCGCATAGCCTAGAGCCGCGAAGAGAACGAGCACCGACAGCGTCCCCGTCAGCCCCAGTTCCTCCCCGGTCACGGCGAAGATGAAGTCGGTGTGCGGTTCGGGCAGTTGGCCCCATTTTTCCACGCTCGCCCCGAGTCCGGAACCGAACCATCCGCCCGAGGCCAGGGCGTAGATCCCGTGTACGGCCTGCCAGCAGCCGCCACCGGGAGTGACATCGGTGGCCCCGATGCAGGCCAGCCGGTCCATGCGGTTCCCGCTGGTCTTGATCAGCAGGAAGCCGATGACGCCGGCGACCCCCAGGACGCCCGCGAACAGCCGGGTGGGGGCGCCGGCGATCCACAGCAGGCCGAAGAGGATCGCGGTGAGGATGATCGCGGTGCCCATGTCACCGCCGAGCATGATCAGGCCGAGCAGCAGAAAGGCCACCGGCACCAGCGGGATCAGCAGGTGCTTCCACTGGACCAGGAGCTTCTTGTCCTCCTTGCGGGCCAGCAGGTCGGCGCCCCACAGGACGAGCGCGAGCTTGCCGAACTCACTGGGCTGCAGCTGGAACGGGCCGCCGAGGTAGAGCCAGTTCTGGTTGCCGTTGACGGACTGCCCTATCCCGGGGACCTGGACCAGGGCCATCAGGAAGACCGAGCCGACGAGCAGCGGGTAGGACAGTGCGCGGTGGAGGCGCACCGGGACGCGCGAGGCGGCCACGAGCAGGCCGGTGCCGAGCACGGCGGCGAACAGCTGCTTGCGGAAGTAGTACGTGGAGGGCAGCCCGTACTCCAGCGCCTTGATCTGCGAGGCGGAGAACACCATCACCAGACCGAGCACGGTGATCAGCAGGCTGCTGCCGAGGACCACGTAGTAGGCGGTCAGCGGGCGGTCCCAGGTCCGCATGGCACGGTCGAGGACGACCTTCGCGCCCCGCAGCGCGCTGCCCCGCGGCGGTTTCCCGCCCGGCGGGCGCGTCCCGGACGCGGCGGCCTCGGGCCGGGGCAGCGCCGCCCGCGCGGGGCGGGCCGGCGCCGTCAGCGCGTTGCGGGAACGAGAGCCGGAGGCGTCACCGTGGTCGGCTGCCGTCATGTCCCCTCCTTGGTCGCGGTGCGTGCCGGAGCGGCTCCGGCTACTGCCCGGCGCCGGACGCCCGCAGATCCCGTACGGCCGCCGCGAAGGCGTTTCCGCGAGCCTTGTAGTCCGCGAACATGTCCATCGAGGCACAGGCCGGTGCCAGGAGCACCGTGTCGCCCGGGTGGGCGAGATTCCGCGCGGCGCGGACGGCCGCCGCCATCGCCCCAGTGTCGGTGCGGTCGAGGTCGACGACCGGGACCTCGGGGGCGTGTCGCGCGAGCGCTTCACGGATGAGGGCGCGGTCGGCGCCCATCAGGACCGCGCCGCGCAGCCGCTTGGCGGCGGCCTCGACCAGCTCGTCGAAGGTGGCGCCCTTGGCGAGGCCGCCTCCGATCCAGACGATGTGCTCGTACGCGGCGAGGGAGGCCTCGGCGGCGTGGGTGTTGGTGGCCTTGGAGTCGTCGACGTAGTCCACGTCGTCGATCCGGTCCACGTGCGCGATCCGGTGGGCGTCCGGCCGGAAGGCGCGCAGGCCGTCGCGGACGGCGGCCGGCTCGACGCCGAAGGCGCGGGCGAGGGCCGCCGCCGCCAGCGCGTTGGCGATGTTGTGCGGGGCCGGCGGGTTCACGTCGGAGACCTCGGCCAGCTCCTGCGCGTGGCTGTGCCGCTCGGGCGCGAAGGCACGGTCGACGAGGATGCCGTCGACGACCCCGAGCTCCGAGGGCCGGGGGCTGCCGAGGCCGAAGCCGATCGCGCGGCAGCCCTCCTCGACGTCGGCCTCGCGCACCAGGGCCTCGGTGGCCGGGTCGGCGAGGTTGTAGACGCACGCGACCTTGTTGCCCTCGTAGATGCGGCCCTTGTCGGCGGCGTAGGCGGCCATGGAGCCGTGCCAGTCGAGGTGGTCCGGGGCCAGGTTGAGGACCGCGGCCGAGTGCGGGCGCACCGAGGGCGCCCAGTGCAGCTGGTAGCTGGACAGCTCGACGGCGAGGACGTCGTACTCCTGCCCGGACAGGACGACGTCCAGGATCGGCGTGCCGATGTTGCCGACCGCCGCGGTGCGCAGGCCCGCCGCGCCCAGGATCGAGGCGAGCATCTGAACGGTGGTCGTCTTGCCGTTGGTGCCGGTGACCGCGAGCCAGGGCGCCGCCCCGGGACCGCGCAGCCGCCACGCCAGCTCCACATCGCCCCACACGGGCACACCCGCGGCCTCGGCGGCCGTGAAGAGCGGGCTGGTGGGCTTCCAGCCCGGCGAGGTGACGATCAGCTCGGTGCCCTCGGGCAGGGTCCGGCCGTCCCC
>NZ_JBSFLB010000024.1:0-160582 GCF_053598835.1 Streptomyces sp. NPDC001070 | reverse complement strand
TACTCCGCCTCCACCCCCGGCCCCGGCAACGGGCCGGCCACCGCCAGCATCGGCGACCACCCGGGCAGGTCGGTCCGAGGCACAGAATCCGCCGAGAAGCGCGTACTCATATACACCAGCATCCCCCCACACCCACCAAGCGGCGAATCAAACACCCGACCCCGCCCCGCCCCGGCCGCCCGATTCTCCGGAATCGCCGGGTCCGCGTAACGTCAGTGGGTGCGGGAGGGACTGCACGGTGTCCGCCACCCTTCGTGGGAGCAGCCATGAGTTCGATCGCGATCGCCGACTACGCACTGATCTCCGACCGCCATTCCGCCGCGCTGGTCAGCAGGGACGGCTCGGTCGACTGGCTGTGCTTCCCCCGGTTCGACAGCCCATCGGTCTTCGCGCGGCTGCTGGACGGGCAGGCCGGTCACTGGTCGGTCCGCCCGTCGGTCCCGTA
This sequence comes from Streptomyces sp. NPDC001070, assembly GCF_053598835.1. Classification (NCBI taxonomy): domain Bacteria; kingdom Bacillati; phylum Actinomycetota; class Actinomycetes; order Kitasatosporales; family Streptomycetaceae; genus Streptomyces; species Streptomyces sp. NPDC001070. The sequence continues at coordinate 160,137 of NZ_JBSFLB010000024.1, read as the reverse complement.
CGAGGCCTCGCGCCGCTATGTGGATCGCTCCATGGTGCTGGAGACCACCTTCCGCACCGCATCGGGGACGGTCACGCTCACCGATGCCCTGCTCGTCGGCGCCGACAACAACGGACACCGCCTCGGTGCGGGCGCGCCTCGTCTGCTGGCCCGCAGGCTCACCTGCACCGAGGGAGAGGTGCCGGTCGAGACGGAGTACCGTCCGCGCCCGGAGTACGGACTCATCGCGCCGATCCTCTCCGAGACGACGGGCGGGGTCACGTCGCGGGGTGGCGCCGAGTGGCTGGTCCTCAGCACCCCGGACCGCATGACCTTCACCGACGCCACGGCCCGTGGCTCGCTGACCCTGCGGGCCGGCGAGTCCGTCTGCTTCGGCCTGCACCGTTCCACCCTGGAGGAGACCCCGGCCCGTGTCTGGCCGCAGGAGGAGCTGGCCGCCCGTCTGGACTCCACCATCGCGGCGTGGCAGTCGTGGTCGGACCTGCACCAGGCCTACGACGGCCCCTGGCGGGACCTGGTGCACCACAGCGGCCGGGTGCTGCAGGCGCTGTCGTTCCAGCCCAGCGGTGCCATCGTCGCCGCCGCGACCACCTCGCTGCCCGAGGGCGTGGGCGGCGAGCGCAACTGGGACTACCGCTACACATGGGTCAGGGACGCCTGCCTCACCATGGAGGCACTGTGGGTCGCGGCCTGCCCCGACGAGGCCCACGACTTCTTCGCCTTCCTGGCGACCGCCGCGCCGTCGCTGAGCAAGGACAGAACGCTGCAGATCATGTTCGGCGTCGGCGGCGAGCACGACCTGACCGAACGCACGCTCCCCCATCTGCGCGGCTGGCGGGACAGCCGGCCCGTGCGGGTCGGCAACGGCGCGTGGTCCCAGCAGCAGATCGACGTCTACGGCGAGCTCCTCGACGCCGCCTACCGGCTCGAAGACCAGCTGGACAGGATCGACGACGACACCCGGCGCTTCCTCATCGCCTGCGCCGACGCCGCGGCGGAGCGGTGGACCGAGAAGGACCAGGGCATCTGGGAGGTCCGCGGCGAGCCCCGCCACTTCCTGTACTCCAAGGTGATGTGCTGGACGGCGCTGGACCGAGCCGTGCTGCTCGCCGAACGCCTCGGTGCGGACCGGGACAAGGTCGCCGGATGGCGGCGGACCCGCGACACGATCCATGAGACCGTGCTGCGCGAGGGCTGGAGCGACGAGGCAAACGCCTTCACCCAGTTCTTCGGCTCCACCGCCCTCGACGCCTCGAACCTGATGATGCCGATCGTCGGGTTCCTTCCCGCCCGCGATCCGCGGATGCTGGCCACCATCGACGCCACCGAGCGGAAGCTCACCGACGACGCGGGATTGGTGTACCGGTACCGCACCGAGGGCGGCGTCGACGGGCTCGCCGGCGAGGAGGGCACCTTCCTGCTGTGCACCTTCTGGCTGGCCCAGGCGATGGCCCTGGCGGGCCAGGCCGAACGCGCCAGTGACGTCTTCGCCCGCGCCGCCGGCTACGTGAACGACGTGGGGCTCCTCGCGGAGGAGGTCGACCCGGCCACCGGCGAGCTGCTGGGCAACTTCCCGCAGGCGTTCAGCCACATCGGCCTGGTCAACGCCGCCTGGGCGATCAGCGAGGCCCGGCAGCCCGTCGCCGCGTGACCGGCGGCGCCGGCGTGCGTCACGGTGAACGGGAACGGCGACGGCTGCGGCTTCGGCTTCGTCTGGGAGGTGGCCCCATGGCCCGGTTCTTCGCCTTTCTGCGGCGGCACCTGCGGCCGTCGATCGCCGCGTGCGTCGTCGTGGTGGCACTGGGCGCCTTCGCGCCGGTCTACTTCCAGCCGCACAAGCTCTTCATCAACGAGACGGTCGACGACCCGCCGCCCACCGACGCGGGGACGGCGACGGAACGTCCGGGTCCCGGCGGGAGCGTCGCCGTCCTGTCCGCCGGATAACCGATCAGCCGTGGTCACCCGGGCTCCGGAACCGCCCGTGTGCTGCGCCTTCCGGACGGTTCGCGCGTCCTGCGGCTGGAGGACCTGCGGGTGGAGAACGGCCCGGACCTGCGCGTCCGGCTGACCGCCGCCGGTCCCCGCGCGCCCAACGACGACTTCGGGCACGACCTCGCCGATCTCGGGGCCCTCAGGGGCAACCTGGGCAACCAGACCTACGGCATCCCCGGCGACCTCCGGCTCGACCGCTTCCACGCCGTGGTGATCCGGTGCCGCCGCTTCACCTACGCCTTCGCCGCGGCTCCGCTGTCCTCAGCCGGCGCGCCTTCGGTCACGGCGCCGGGGGCTGCTCGCTGACCCGCCGCCGCGCCTGCGGCCATCGCGTCCCCCCCACCACCGCCGACCGGAGTACGGACACAGGACAGGAGCGGCTCGGGGCCGATCGCCGGGGGCCACTCCGGGGCCCCGAGCCCGCTGACCACATCACACACCCGCCGGCGCGTTCCGGCGAGCCGGACTGATCCACCCGGGCTCCGCCGAGCCGTCGGGGCGCACTCGGAGCACTCAAGTCGTCACGGGACAGGACGGCATGACGCGGCGTCGGCAGGACCGCGGAGCGCTGCGGCCGGCCGTGTCACCCGGCGGCGTCCTTGACGCCAACATGCCACCGGTCCGCGGTGACACGATCGGCGCCGGCCGGGAAGGGGGGCCAGGCCGGCGCCGGATCGGAGCGGGGCCGTTCTCCTGCTCCGCGGGGCTCCGTGGGGGCCGGACCGCTCTCCGGCCGCCGTGGAGTCCCACCGCAGGTCTCCCGCGCCTGATGCAACCGTCAACCGGACGCGGTCATTCCCCGCCCCGTCCGGCGTCGGGGTGCCGCCGCCTCCAGTCGGCGGCGAGCAGGCCGAACAGCAGGTCGTCGGTCCACTCGCCCTTGATCCAGGTGTGGGCCGGGCGGCGGCCCTCCGCCCGGAACCCCACGCGCTCCAGCAGCCGGGCCGAGGCGCCGTTGCGGGCATCGCACTCGGCGGAGACGCGGTGCAGCCCGCCCACGGTGAACAGCCGCTCCAGCAGCGCACCGACGGCCTCGGTGGCGTAACCGCGGCCCTGGTGCTCGCGCGCGACGGTGAAGCCGAGATCGGCCTGCATCCGGTTGTCGTGCAGGCACACCCCGATGTCACCGATCAGCTCACCGGTGGCGGCGAGCTCCACCGCGTACTGGAACCAGCCCGGGTCGGCCGGATCTCCGGCGGCGAATTCCGCCACCAGTTCCTCGGCGGCCTCCGGCGGCACCGGTTCGCTCCAGCTCTGATAGCGAGCCACGGCCGGGTCGGAACGGTAGGCGGCCAGCGCCGGCGCGTCGTCCGGACGGAAACGGCGCACACGCAGCCGGGAGGTCTCCAGGAACATGCCCGCGATGCTCTCACGCCGGGGCGTCCCCGGCGGCGGCCCGGGAGTCACAGCCCCAGGGACACGGCGAGCCGGGTCAGCTCGGCGGTGCTGGTGATGCCCAGCTTGGCGCGGATACGGCGCAGGTAGGCGTCGACCGTGTGCTTCGACAGTCCCATGTGGCGGGCCGTCTGCAGATACGTCTGCCCGGCGGCGATGTGCCGCAGGGTCTCCCGCTCCCGCGGGGCGAGGGCCCGGGCGGCGTCTGGGGTCTCGGCGTGCGGCTCGGGGGCGTGGTTCATGGGGACTTCCTCCGGCGGATCGGATCGCGTCGGTTCGGTCCGGCCGCCCCTGCCCACGCCCTCGAAAGCAGGGAACCATTGCCGGATCGCCTTGGTTGCCCTTCTTCACGTCGGGCGAGGTATGTCCGGTTCCACACCGTTCCACACTTTCTGATGATTCTTTTACCTCCGCTGCTCAGTGCCCCTGTCCCGCCCCGGAGGCGGCGCCCCTGCCGGCACAGCGGCGCCTTGCGTTGGTGCTCGCCCGTCACAGGGATGATGCTGGTCAGTGGATGCCCTGGCCGAACTCGGTTCCTCCGCCCCAGCGGGGGAAAGAACCTAGCGAGGGCGTGATGACAGCCATGGAGCCACTTCCCACCGCCGCCGGTGACCAGCCGGACCCCCGCGGCACCGACGGCGCCACCGCCTACACCGCCACCGCCACGCTCGACGATCACGGGATCGTCACCGGTTGGAGCGCTCAGGCCCATCATCTGCTCGGCCACACGCCCGCCGAGATCATCGGGCATCCGGCCACACTGCTTCTCGCCGAGCCGCCGCCCGACACGCCCTCCCCCACGACGCGGCGCTGGGCCGGTACGCTCGCGCTCCGGCACCGGGACGGGCACACGCTCCACCTGCGCCTCCTCGCCCACCACCGTTCCGCCGACGCCACGGGGGCCGGCCACGACGGCGCAGACGGCGGCGACGCCCGCGGCAACGGCGGCTGGCTCGTGGTCGCGGCCGTCCCGGCGTCCGCCGGCGATCCACCGCCGCACGACGCCGTCCGCGCCTGGGCGTTCGCCCAGTCCCCCTGCCCCCAGGCGGTCTTCGACAGCGGCCTGCGCCTGACACGTGCCAACGCGGCCTTCGAGGACACCCTGGGCCTCGGCGAGGCCCAGATGCGCGGCCTCCGGCTGCCCGACCTCGCTCCCGGTGACACCGCCCGGCAGACCGAGACCCACATGCGGAACGTCATGAAGAGCGGCCGCCCGCAGCACGTACCGGCCCCCTTCACCGCCAACGGCTCCCCCGCCACCGCCGTGAAGCCTCCCGGGGCGGCCGACACCCCGGTCGGGCACAGCGGCACCCCGGACACCGGACCCCACGGCACCGGCCGGGCCGCCGGCGAGACCGGGACCTGGAAGCGCGCCGACACCGACCGGGACCTGCAGGCGACGCTCACCCCTCTCGCGGACGCCACCGGCGGCGTGCGCGGGGTGGTGCTGACCACCCACCCGGCCGCCGAGGACCCGCAGGTCCAGCGCCGCACGCAGCTCCTCCACGACGCCGCCACCCGCATCGGCACGACGCTGGACACCACGCGCACCGCCCAGGAGCTCACCGACATCGCGGTCCCCGAGCTCGCCGACTTCGCCGCCGTCGACCTGATCGACTCCTCCCCCGCGGCCCAGGCGGCGGGGGGACCGGTCACCGTGACCAGGACCGCCGCCACCTCCATCCTGCCCGGCACCCCCGAAGCGCTCATCGCCCTCGGCGACACCGCGACCTACCCCCCTGGCTCACCCCCCGCGCAGACCCTGGAGACCGGGAAGGCCGCGCTCTACGACATCACCGACGCCACCCTCGCCCGCTGGGCCGCCCAGGACCCCCGCGCCGCCTGGATCCGTGAAGCGGGCACCCATTCCGTCATCGCCATCCCCCTCACGGCCGGCGGCAACACCCTCGGCCTCGCCGTCTTCAGCCGCCACCGCAACCCGGTCCCCTTCACCGCCGACGACCTCGCCCTGAGCGAGAAGCTCGCCCATCGCGCCGCCACGGCGATCCACAACGCCCGCCGCTACGCACGCGAGCGCACCACCACCATGGCCCTCCAGCGCAGCCTGCTCCCGCACACCCTCCCCCAGCAGGCCGCCCTGGACATCGCCACCCGCTACCTCCCCGCCACCACCCACGCCGGGGTCGGCGGCGACTGGTTCGACGTGATCCCCCTGTCCGGCACCCGGGTCGCGCTCGTCGTCGGTGATGTCGTCGGGCACGGCATCCGCGCCTCGGCCACCATGGGCCGGTTGCGCACCGCGGTGCGCACGCTGGCCGACGTCGACCTCCCCCCGGACGAACTCCTGACCCATCTCGACGACCTCGTCATCCACCTCTGCGCGGACGACGAGGACGGCCAGGACACGGACACCGCGGGCGGCATCGGCACCACGTGCCTGTACGCCGTGTACGACCCCACCACCCGCCAGTGCAGCCTCGCCCGCGCCGGACACCCTCCGCCCGCCGTCGTGACGCCCGACCACGCCGTCCACTTCCTGGACGTCCCCGCCGGCCCCCCTCTCGGCCTGGGCGGACTGCCCTTCGAGACCATGACCACGAACCTCCCCGAGGGCACGGTCCTCGCCCTCTACACCAACGGGCTCCTGGATCCGCACCACCACGACATCGACCAGTCCCTGGACAAGATGTTCACGGCCCTCGCGCACCCGGCTCAGTCGCTCGACACCGTCTGCGACCGGGTGCTCACCACGCTCATCACCCACCGCCCGACCGACGACATCGCCCTCCTGGTCGCCCGCACCCGTACGCTCCCGCCGGACCACATCGCCACGTGGCAGCTGCCGAACGATCCCGCGACCGTCGCCCGGGCCCGCCACCACGCCACCACCCAGCTCACGTCGTGGGGCCTGGAGGACGCCTCGTTCACCACCGAACTCCTCGTCAGCGAGCTCGTCACGAACGCCATCCGCTACGGCAAGCCCCCCATCCAGCTGCGCCTGATCCACAACAACACGGCCCTCATCACCGAGGTCACCGACACCAGCAACACCACCCCCCACCTCCGTCGCGCCCGGACGTACGACGAAGGCGGCCGCGGTCTGCTCCTCGTCGCCCAGCTCGCCCACCAGTGGGGCACGCGCCACCACCCGCGCGGGAAGACGATCTGGACCGAGCAGGCCCTCACCCCCGCCTAGTACGAAAATCCCCCGTACCGGCGCGCGCACGAGAAGGAACTGCACCTGATCCTCGCCTCACGCGACCTGACCACGTTCCGCCATCTGCATCCGGCCCGGGCGGCCGACGGCACGTGGAGCACCTCCGTCACCCTCCCCGAGGCCGGCGACTACCGGGTCTTCGCCGACTTCACCCCCGCGGGAGAGGACAGCGGGAACCTCACGCTCGGCGCGGACCTCTCCGTGGCCGGCGAGTACCGGCCGGGCCGCCCCGCCGAGCCCTCACGGACGGCGACCGTGGACGGCTACACCGTGACCCTCCACGGCGGACTGCGGCCCGGCTCGCCGGAGGAGCTCCGGCTCAAGGTGGCCAAGGGCGGCCGCGAGGTCACCGACCTGCAGCCGTACCTCGGCGCCTGCGGTCACCTGGTCGCCCTCCGCTCCGGCGACCTGGCGTATCTCCACGTCCACCCCGACAGCGCGCCCGGCGACGGCGCCACCGCGCCCGGGCCGGACGTCTCCTTCACCGCCACGGCACCGAGCGAGGGCTCGTACCGTCTCTTCCTCGACTTCAAGCACGAGGGCAGGGTCCGCACCGCCGCCTTCACGGTCACGGCCGGACCGGCCGACGCGCACGCGGAGGACGGCGGGGGCACCGGCCACGGGCACTGACGGCGGGCGGGGCCGGGCGCGGGCCGGGCTCAGTTCGAGCGGCGGCGCAGGCGGCGCGCGCCGAGGACGGCTCCCGCACCCGCGATCAGCGAGGCTCCGGCGATGCCGCCGAGGCCGGTGATGTCGGGCCGGCGCTCCCCGGTACCGGTGTCCGCCAGCGTCGCGCGGCCGGACCCGGCGGCGGTGGCGGCCTGGAGGATCAGGTCGGCGACGGCGTCGGGGTGCGCGATCAGGGACACGTGGCAGGAGTCGATCTCCACGGTGTGGGAGTGGGCGCGCTTCGCCTCGAAGCGCTCCTGCTCGGGGTTGATGGTCATGTCCTGGCGGCCGACGAGAGCCCAGGACGGGATGGTCTTCCAGGCCGCGACCTTGGCCGTCTCCGAGAATGCGGTGGTGGCCGCGGGCCGCTGGGTGACCCCCAGCAGGTTCGCCTGGCTCTTCGGCAGGCACGCGGCGAAGACCGGGTGCACCTTGTCGCGCTTGAGGTACAGATCGGTGCCGCTGACGCCGCCGCCCGCCCGGTACGGCACCGCGTCGGTGGCACCGGCCAGGGCGCTGGGGAACCGGGCGGCCAGGGACATGCCGCTCTCGCCGACGTCGGGCATCAGCGCGGAGATGTACACCAGCGACTTCACCTGGGGGTGACCGGCCGCCGCGGAGCTGATCACGGCTCCGCCGTAGGAGTGGCCGGCCAGCACGATGGGGCCCTTGATGCTGTCCAGCACGGAGGAGATGTAGGTGGAGTCGCTGTACAGGCCGCGCAGCGGGTTGGCCGGGGCCATGACCGTGTAGCCACGGCGCTCGAGGCGTTCGATGACCCCGTTCCAGCTGGAGGCGTCCGCGAACGCCCCGTGGATCAGGACCACCGTGGGTTTCGTCCCGGTAGTGCCCCCGTCCGCGGCAGCCGGGACTGCCGGGGCGGCGCACAGGGCCAGGGCGCACCCGGCAGCAGTGACGTGGGCTCGGCGTATGCGACGCCGGGAGCCGGGAACCAGAGTTGCCGCCATGCCGTTCTCGCTTTCCTCGAGGCTTACGGCACGTGAGTCTTCACGGCTCCGCGGCGACAGGCCCGGCCGCGTCCGCCGACCGGGTCACGGAGGTGGGCCGTCGGGGTGAAAGCGGCGCGGCACGGGTGGGGGGGCCTCCGGCGTCAGCCGTGGTCCAGGAAGCGGTGCGGGTGCGCCGGGTACACACCCATGATCCGCACCTCGGAGGAGAAGAAGCGCAGCTCCTCCAGGGCCAGCGCCACGCTGCCCTCGTCGGGGTGTCCCTCGACCTCGATGTAGAAGCGGCTGGCCTTCAGCCCGGCGCCGGCCTGGTAGCTCTCGATCTTGGTGAGGTTCACCGCGTTGCTGGAGAACCCGCCCAGCGCCTTGTAGAGCGCGCTCGGGATGTTCCGTACGGAGAAGAACAGGCTGGTCATCATCGGCGTGCCCGCGTCCGGCGGGAGCTCGGCGTCCCGGGACAGGACGACGAAACGGGTGGTGTTGTCGGGGGTGTCCTCGACGCCGCCGCGCAGCACCTGCAGCCCGTACAGGGACGCCGCGCCGGGCGGGGCGAGCGCCGCGTGCCGGAGGTCGCCGAGCTCCGCCACCTCGCGGGCGGCGCCCGCGGTGTCGTCGCTCACCAGCGTCTGCCAGCCGCCCTCACGGACGACCTTCCGGCACTGGCCCAGGGCGTGCACATGGCTGCGGACGCACTCGACGTCGTCCAGGGAGGCACCGGGCACGCCCATCAGGTCGAAGCGGATGGGCAGGAAGTACTCCGCGATGATCGACAGGCCCGCCTCCGGCAGCAGGTGGTGGACGTCCGCGACGCGTCCGGCGGCGGAGTTGTCCACGGGGATCACCGCCAGATCCGCGGTGTCCAGCGCGACCGCCTCCAGGGCCTGCTCGAAGGTCGTGCAGGGCAGTTCCCGGCTGCCGGGATACAGCCGCGACGCGGCGGAGGCGGAGTTGGACCCGGGTTCTCCCTGATAGGCGATGGTCACCATGTGCGTATCGGTATCTCCGGATCGGGGGCTGTGCGTTCGGCGGGGCCGCGCCTCGCATGCTACTGCGCCCTCCGCGCGCGCCTCGTTCCCGTCCGAGGGCCGGACGGCCGCAGCGGGAACACCAAGCGCAGATCAGTCGCGGTGCGGGCGGGTGACCCCGGTTGGTCGGCGCCGCCCGGGGGTACCACAGGTTCTGCACCGCCACGACGGTGGCGATGGTCCGCGCCTCGGTGAGCTGGGCGTCGGAGACACCGCTGAGCCCGAGGTGGCGGATCAGTCCCTGCTCGCAGCCCGGCCAGGGTGCCGAACTCCGCGGCCAGGGAGTCGTCGCTGGCGCCCTCCACCGAGCCGGGACGCAGAGGGACCACGTCGAGGGCGTCCAGGCCGAGGCGCCGCAGGTTCTCTCGGACCTGCACCCTGAGGTCCGCGGGCTCCGGGGACGGGATCCAGCTGCCGTCCTGGCCGCGCCGGGCGCCGACCTTGGCGGCGATGCGGAGACCGGCCGGGTAGGGGTGCAGGGCCTCCTTGATCAGTTCGTCGACGACGGCGGGGCCGTAGAAGTCGCTGGTGTCGATGTGGGTGACGCCCGGCTCGACCGCCTCACGGAGCACCGCGAGGGACTGGTCGCGTCCCGGGCGGGCCGAAGACCCCGGGGCCGGCCAGTTGCACGGCGCCGTAGCCCATGCGGCTGATGCCGAGGTCGTCCGCGAGCCTCAGGTCGCCGGCGGGCACATCCGGGGTGGGGCTCATGCGTCGCACCTGTCGCGCGTTGACGTGATGTGGATGACGGACCAGGTCGGCCCTGGACGTCCTCCACTGTGCGCGGCGTCCGGCGCAGGCGGCAGTGCCCCGTTGTTCCTGGGGGTGAGGGGACCGTTCACCTCACCCGGGAGGGCGAGGCGGCCGGTGTCGGGGCGGCGAGGCCGGCGGCCCCCCTCGCGCCGTGAGGTGGAGACCCCACGGCGCGATGACCCCTTCGCGGCCCTGGCCCTCGCGACGGGTCGCGTCGACGCTCGGGCCGCCCGGTGGCACACGGGCGTGCCTCAGCTGAGCGTCCTGAGGGCCGCCGCCTCGTACGGGGCCAACTCGTCGAACCGGCCGCCGAGCACCTTCGCCGCCCACTCGGGGTCCTGGAGCAGCGCGCGGCCGACGGCGACCAGGTCGAACTCGTCGCGCTCCAGGCGGTCGAGGAGGTTGTCGATGCTCTCGACGCGGGCGAGGTCGGCGCCGACCCTCGCGCCGCGCGCGCCCTCGTTCTCCAGGACCTTGATGAACTCGCCGTCGAGGCCGACGGATCCGACGGTGATGACGGGCTTGCCGGTGAGCTTCTTCGTCCAGCCCGCGAGGTTCAGGTCCGAGCCGTCGAACTCCGGGAGCCAGTAGCGGCGCGTGGAGGCGTGGAAGGCGTCCACTCCGGCCGCCGCGAGCGGGGTCAGGATCGCCTCGAGCTCCTCGGGCGTCCCGGCGAGCCGTGCGTCGTACGCGTTCAGCTTCCACTGCGAGTAGCGGAAGATCACCGGGAAGGACGGGGAGACCGCCCGGCGGACGGCGGCCACGACCTCCGCGGCGAACCTGGTGCGGGCCACCGGGTCGCCGCCGTAGGCGTCCGTGCGGTGGTTGGTGCCCGCCCAGAGGAACTGGTCGATCAGGTAACCGTGGGCGCCGTGCAGTTCCACTCCGTCGAAGCCGATCCGTTCGGCGTCCGCGGCGGCCCGGGCGAAGGCGCCGACGACGTCGTCCAGGTCCTGCGGGGTCATCGCCCTGCCGGGGCCGACGGCGTCGTCGAGGCGCAGCCCCGAGGGACCGACGGCGGGGGCGTCCGGGTACGGCGGCTGGCCCTCCCTGCGGGCCATGCCGATGTGCCACAGCTGCGGCACGATCGTGCCGCCCGCCGCGTGCACGGCCTCGGCGACCTTCGCCCAGCCCGCCAGCTGCTCCTCGCCGTGGAAGCGCGGGACGCGGTCGCTCTGCCCGGCGGAGGGGTGACCGACGTAGGTGCCCTCGGTGACGATCAGGCCCACCCCCGCGGCGGCGCGGCGGGAGTAGTACGACGCCACGTCCTCACCAGGGATGCCGCCCGGGGAGAACTGGCGCGTCATCGGCGCCATCACGATCCGGTTCGGAACGGTCGTGCCGTTCAGCGTGAGGGGGCGGGACAGGATCCGGGCCGCGCGGGAGGCGGATTCGGAAGCGGTGAGGGTCACAAAAGCTCCTGAGGGGGGTACGGGAGCGCCGGAGCGCCGCAGGTATGTGCATGCGCATTGAATATTAGAGCCGCCAACCGGCCCGGCCGCTGCGGTATTCCCGCCCGTCCGCGCGATCCGCCATACGCGTCGGGGCACGCCAACTCATCGCATGGGAAGATCAATTGACGCACCGGCAGCATCCGGCGGGGCGGGCAGTCGGTCGGCGCGCGGTCATGGCGCCCGCGTTGTTGATCGGCAGGTCGATCGCCCCGGTCTCCGCGGTCAGCCGGAACTGACCGCCTCGGTCCCGCGGCGGTCGGTTCCGGTAGACCGGCGCGGCGTACGGGTCCGTCGCACGGTCGCCCGCCGGGCGGCGGGCGACCGGCGGGGCGGCTCAGCTGGTGATGGCCTTCGTCTCCAGGAACTCCTCCAGCCCGGCCCGCCCCATCTCGCGGCCGTTTCCTGACTGCTTGTAACCGCCGAACGGAGCCAAGAAGTTGAGCCGTCCCCCGTTGACATCGACCTGACCGGCCCGCAGGCGGCGGGCGATGGCCATGGCGTGCTCCGTCTCGCCAGCGACCGCGCCGTTGAGGCCGTAGACCGTGCCGTTGGCGATCTCGACGGCGTGGTCGTCGCCGGTGTACGGGATCACCGTCAGCACCGGGCCGAAGATCTCCTCCTGGGCGATGACGGACGCCGGGTCGACGTCGGCGAAGACGGTCGGCCGGACGTAGGCGCCGGTCTCGAAGCCCTCCGGCCGGCCCGGTCCGCCGACCACGAGGGTGGCGCCGTCGGCGATGCCCCTGTCGATGTAGGAGGTCACCCGTCGTCGCTGGACCTCCGAGGCCAGGGGGCCCATCCGCGTGCCCTCGTCCGCCGGGTCGCCGACCGCGTACTCGCCGGCCGCCTCGCGCAGCAGCGCGACGACCCGGTCCTGCAGTTCCGCCGGAACCAGCATGCGCGTCCAGGCGCCGCAGGCCTGACCGGCGTTGCCCCAGGCGTACGCGAGGCCGCGGGTCACGGCCGCGGGCAGATCGGCGTCGGGGAGAATGACGTGGGCGGCCTTGCCGCCGAGCTCCAGCGCCACGCGCTTAACCGTCCCCGAGGCGACGGCCGAGACGCGTTTGCCCGCGGCCGTGGACCCGGTGAAGGACACCATCGCGATGTCGGGATGCGCGGCGATGGCCTCCCCCACCACGGGCCCGGTGCCGTGGACGACGTTGAGCACGCCGTCCGGCATCCCGGCCGCGGCGGCGATCTCCGCGAGGATGCGCGCCGTCAGCGGCGCGGCCTCGGAGGGCTTGAGGACCATGGTGTTGCCCGCCAGCAGTGCGGGCACGACCTTCGTCACCACCTGCTGGAGGGGGAAGTTCCAGGGGGTGATCGCGCCGACGACGCCGATGGGTTCGCGGACCACCAGCGAGTTCGCGATGCGCTCCGTCCACGGGAAGCTCTCCGCGGCCTCCACCGCGGCGGTGGCCGCGAGGACGGGGAAGCCCGCCTGGGCCGTCCTGGCGAACGCGATCGGGGCGCCCATCTCGAGGCTGATGGCGCGCGCGATCTCCTCCGTGCGCTCCGCCATGCCCGCGATCACGCGGCGTACGACGGCGATCCGCTCCCCCGGCGTGGTGGCGGCCCAGCCGGGGAAGGCCGCGGCGGCCGCCTCGACCGCCCGGTCGACGTCCTCGGGTGTGCCCTGCGGGACGGTCGCGACGACCGCTCCCGTGGCGGGGTTGACCACCTGGAGCACGGGGCCCGCGGAGAGGACCGGGCGGCCGTCGATCCAGTGGGCGGGGGCGGGGAAAGCGGGGTGGGTGTTGTCGTTCATGGGTCCCAGGGAAGCAACGCCGGAACGTGGTAACCAGGGACAGTCGGTCCCGTGACGCGGGCCACACTCGGGGCGTGCCGGCCGGGCCCCCGCCGTCAGATGAACCGCTCGTCCGTCAGCAGGACTTGCCGGAGCCTGGTGTCGCTCTCGCTGCCGGGTTCCGCGATGAAGACGGTGAGGATCTGGGACTGGTCGAGGTCGAGCAGGCTCTGCCCCCGCACTTCGAGAGTGCCGACCCGGGGATGGTCGATGCGTTTGGGCGGGCAGTACGGCCCGAGCACGGGCCGCTCGGCCCACAACCCGGAGAACTCGGCGCTGGTGTCCAGCAGCGCGTCGACCACGGCGGCGACCCGGGCGTCGCCGCCTCCGCTCGTGTGGGCCGCCAGGAGCTGCGCGGTGAGTGTGCGGCTGTGCCCGGCGTGGTCCTCCGCGGGGAGGGGCCGCCGGGTCGCGGGGTCGGTGAACCAGCGGTACGCCAGTGAGCGCGCGAGGCCCGTGTACCGGGTCTGGTCGCCGACGAGCAGCCGCGCCGGGCGGTTCTGCGCGAGGGTCTCGCCCAGGTGGTTGACGATCTGCGCGGGTGTGTTCTCCAGGCGGCCGAGGATCCGAAGGATCCCGGGGTTGACCTCGTCGGCCGGTCCGCCGCGTCGCGGGGCGGGGTGGCCGGCGAGCCGCAGGAGGTGGTCGCGCTCGTCCGGTGAGAGCCGCAGACCGTCGGCGATCGCCGCGAGCATCCGCTCGGAGGGCCGGGGGCCGCGCTGCTGCTCGATCCGGCTGTAGTAGTCGGTCGACATGTTGCTGAGGACGGCGACCTCCTCGCGGCGCAGTCCGCCGGTGCGCCGGCGGCGGGTGCGCGGCAGCCCCACGTCCTCCGGCTGCAGCGCCTCGCGGCGGCTGCGCAGGAACCGGGCCAGTTCAGCGCGGCTCACAGGCTGATTCCCTCCTCGCCTGCCGGCGGAGTTCATGCACGCTCCCCGGCACGTCGTGCAACCCGCGGGGCCGGCGAGCCTATTCCGCCGGTCCGCGGCGCGCCGTGCCGGCGGGGGCTCCGGACATCGCCGACGGCTGCGCGCGGAAGGCCACTTGAGCATGGACCACCCGTCCTCCGGGCTGCGGGGAGTGCGGGGTGCGGTTCGGCTGCCGGGCGGTACGGGAAGGGTCCCGTTCCGCCGGGGACGAGCGGTGCCACCAGGGGCTTATGCGGCTTTTACCCGACTCCTTCCGGCCGGTCAAGCCCCGAATCCTCGGAACGTGACCGGCCCGGCCGACTCGGGCCTACTGGAGATGCGGGCCTCACCGAGCAGGAAATGAGGCAGCGGGAAGGACGGAGATTCCTCGCCGAGGAAATTCCCTCTTTCGACACCGGAATACATCTGGGGCACCCCGGTCGCCCCTTTCGACTCATAAGGAGAAAGTCCATGACCCGCAACATTCACACCCAGGATGAGGTTCGTCCCCGGCGGCGTGGTTTTCGTTTCGCGGCGCTGTTCGCGTCGGCTGCTGTGATCACCGGCGTAGTGGCGCTGCCGGCCTCGGCGGCGACGCCGGAGACCGCCAGGGCGACGGCCAGCGTGGTCACCGACGGCGGAAAGGGCGGCGCCGGAGGGGCCGGCGGCAGCAGCGTCTTCGGCCCCGGTGGTGCCGGTGGTTCCGGTGGTTCCGGTGGCGGCAGCGTCTTCGGCAACGGCGGTGGGGGCGGCGCCGGTGGTGCCGGTGGCGGCAGCGTCTTCGGCCCCGGTGGCGGCGGCGGTGGCGGCGGTGGCGGCGGCGACAGCGTCTTCGGCAGCGGCGGCAGGGGCGGCGCCGGCGGCACCGGTGGCGGCAGCATCTTCGGCAACGCCGGAAGCGGCGGTGGCGGCGGATTCGGTGGCGGCAGCGTATTCGGTCCCGGTGGCGCCGGCGGCAACGGCGGCGGAGGCGGCAACAGCTTCTTCGGCAACGGCGGCAACGGCGGCAACGCCGGTGGCGGTGGCTCCAGCATCTTCGGGCCCGCTGGGCCCGGTGGAGCCGGTGGGGCCGGGGGATTCGGCATCTGACCGTCCCGGGGTGGGGGCCTTCACGGGCCCCCACCCTTTTCTCTTGCTCGATGGAACGGAGAACAAATCATGTCGAGCCGTTTGTTGAAGCGTCCTTTGATTCTGGCCCTCGCGGCGACCGCATTCGCCACGGGCACGGCGTGCGCCGCGCAGACGCCGCAGAGCGCACCGGAGGGCGCCCGCCCTTCCGCGGCCGCCGGTGATCTCCACGAGCGGCATGCCCACTGCGGCCGGGGCGGCAGGGGCGGCGCGGGCGGCGCACCCGGGCAGCCGGGCCAGCCGGGCCAACCCGGGCAGCCGGGGTGCCTGCGGATCGGTGATCTGCCGGACAAGGCGAAGGACGACCTGTCGATGGTGGACAGGATGCAGATCGTGATGGCGGTGCTCACCGGGGACGTCGAAGGCAAGGAGGTCGCCCGGAAGTACCGGATATCCGAGAAGGAGATCGACAAGTGGCAGGAGCAGTTCCTGGACGCCGACTGGTCCGCGCTCCTCGGAACGGGATTCCCCTGCCGTCCGTGACACCGCGCGCGGACATACGGCCCGGTCGGCCGCCCGACCGGGCCGTCACCGGCTGTGACGGGCCCGCGGTCGACGCTCCGCCGCCGTCCCGGCCCCGTCCGGCGCAACCGCGACGGCCGTCGGCCTGCGCGGCGATCACGGACCGGGCAGCCTGGGGAGCGGAGCCCGCCCGGTCGCCATCGCACGCCGACCGGGCGGGCCGCTGTCGTCGTCATTCCCACGTTCCGGTCGCAGGCCGCGCACCAGACGACGAACCGGTCGTCCACCGTCAGCCCGTGCCCGCGCTCCGGGCACGATCTTCCCGCGTCGTTCTCCATGCAGCCCCTCCCCTTGATCAGCCCGGCCGGGGAAGCGTTGTCGACGGCGCAGACGCCCTTGCGGCCCTGGACGCGGCTACCGCCAGACCGCCGGGTCGGTGCCCCAGCGGCCCGGCGGGCGGGTCCAGTCCGCGGGAGCTCCGCGGTATCCGAGGGGCGGTCGCGCATGCACCAGGCGGCCGTAGGGGGAGTCCGTCTCGGCGAGCCACTGCCCGGCGTCGTAGGCCTCGCCACCGCCGGGTCCGGCGGCACCGGGGCGGATCCCGTGCATCAGCCAGGACGCCGTGCCCGCGAGCGACAGCCGCAGCAGCCGCCCGCCGCCGTGGCGGCGGCCGTCGGTCAGGGCGCGCATGACGGCGGCGGCCAGCAGATAGCCGGTGCCGTGGTCGAGGGCCTGGGCGGGCAGGACCCCCGGGCGGCCGTCCGGCCCGGCCTCGATCGACGCGATGCCGCTTCCCGCCTGCACCAGGCTGTCGAACCCGCGCCACTCCGCCCGGGGACCGGACCAGCCCCATGCGCGGAGCTGGGCGACGACCAGGCCCGGGCGCCGCTGCGACAGTGCCTGCGGCGACAGGCCGAAGCGGTCCAGCGCGCCCGGGCGGTAGCCGGTGATCACCACGTCAGCGGCGGCGAGCAGCTCCTCGAAGACCCTACGGTCCGCCGGCTCGGCGAGGTCCAGCCGTGCCGACCGCTTGCCGAAACCGGTGTCCGCGTGGGCCTCCTCGTCCTCCCGCAGTCGCGGACCGTCGACGCGCAGCACGTCCGCGCCGAGCAGCGCAAGCGTGCGCGAGGCGACGGGTCCGGCGATGACCCGGGTCAGATCCAGCACCCGGACGCCCGCCGCGGGCAGTTCGGCGGGCGTCAGCGCGCGCGCCTCGGCGTCGTCGGTCCGCGCGAACTCCACGAGCGGCCGTGGTTCCGGGCTCGGGGCCCGTACGGCGACGGCCAGCCCGCCCGCCGCGTACACGGTCCTCTCGACCTCCGCCGCCGGTCGCGCCGCCAGCTCGTCCGCCATCCGCCCCGCCAGGACGTCGTCACCGCCGGCGTCGGCGAGGCCCAGGGCGGCCAGCAACCGGGCCCGGTGGTGCGGGTAGTTGGCGTGGGTGCGCACCCACCCGTCCGCGGTGCGCCAGAAGCCGGACAGCGGGGCGAAGGAGGTGACCGCGCGGCCGTCGATCCGCAGATGCCGCTCGCTCACGAAGGCGGTGGCAACCGCCCCTTCGTCCACCCGCACCGGGGGCGGCGACCCACCGGTGCGGAGCGCCAGCAGCTCGGCGGCGGCGAGGGAGCAGACCCCGACCGTGGCCCGTGCCAGCAGGCGCACCGGCAACCGGGCGGGCAGGACTCCCGCCACCTCCCGGTACGCCACGCACTCCGCCGGTTCCGGGGAGCCGCCGAGCGCGTCCCAGGCGTCGGCGGTCGCGGTGTCGGTCATCTCGGGCATGAGGTCGTTCCTCCTGGTGAGGGCGGACGTTCAGCGGGGCGGGCGGCGACGGTACAGGCCCTCCTGGACGACGGAGGCGACGAGGCGGCCGTCCCTGGTGAAGAACTGACCGCGGGCCAGGCCGCGGGACGACGCGTAGCTGGGGCTCTCCATGGCGAAGAGCAGCCATTCGTCGGCGCGGAACGGGCGGTGGAACCACACGGCGTGGTCCAGCGACGCGGCCTGCCGCTCACCGGGGTGGTCCGCGTAGGGCAGGCCGGCCGTCGCCAGCAGCCGGATGTCGGAGAAGTACGTCAGGGCGCAGGCGTGCAGCAGCGGCCCTCCCGGCAGGGAGTCACGGGTGCGCACCCACAGTTGCTGGCGCGGCCCCTGGCCGACGCTGGGCAGGCCCTTCTCCGGGTCCGCCACGCAGCGCGACTCCAGCACGGCCTCGAAGACGGAGGGGCCCCGTCGCGCCCGGGCGTACTCCCAGAGTTCGGGCAGCCCCTCGGGGCCCGGTGCGTCGGGCGCGTCCGCCTGGTGCTCGGGGCTGTCCTCCTCGCGGTGGAAGGAGGCGGAGAGGCTGAAGATCACGTCGCCGTTCTGGATCGCGACCACCCGCCGGGTGGCGAAGGAGCTCCCGTCCCGGGTCCGGTCGACCTCGTAGACGATCGGCCGGTCCGTGCGGCCGGCGCGGATGAAGTAGCCGTGCAGGGAGTGGACGAGCAGATCCGGGGCGGGCAGGGTCGAGCCCGCCGCGATGAGCGACTGCGCCGCGACCTGTCCGCCGAACGCCCGCAGCGGCACTCCGGCGTGGCAGACGCCCCGGTAGAGGTTCTCCTCCAGCCGCTCCAGGCCCAGCAGTTCGGTGAACGGCGTGGCCGGTGCCGCGGGGTCGGGGACGTCGCGCTGCATGGGTTCACCGCCGGGATGCGTATCTCTGTGTACGGCGCACATGGTACGGCCGCTGACCAGGCGGAACACGGCGGGGCCGGGTCGGTACCCCGCCTCAGGACATGTCGGGTTCGGGCATGTCGGGTTCGGGCAGCGAGAAGAATGCCGTGATCGCCCGCACGATCCGTTCCTCGTCGTCGTCTTCGCCGAGCTCCGCCTGCGGCCCGACCACGTTCGCCGCCGTGAGGGCGGGCAGCAGCAGGTCCGGCTCCTCGCCGCCCCGGTGGCACAGAGCCTCGAAGCCGAAGCACGTGATCAGGCGTCCGTCGCGGTAGTACAGGAAGTCGGGGCGGTGGGCCTTGACGCTGCACGGCTCGGTGACGAAGACGACGAGTTCGCCGCCGTCCGCGCACAACGGCCCGTAGGCGGCGGGCTTGTCGCCGCCGGCTTCCCAGCTGTACATGTCGTGCATCATCAACCCCCAATCGGGGCCCTTGCCGTACGCGAGGGGCATCCGCCGCGCCGCGAGGAGTCCTCGCGTCAGCGCGTCCAGGGACATGCCCCGGAAGAAGACGACGTTGGTGTCCCAGGAGTGGTGGAGCGGGCCGGGAATCCAGTGCTTCACGCACGCCGGGCACCGTAGAGAAGCCCTGTGACACGACGTGGGACACGCGCTACCGACGCGCCGCCCAGTGGTTCAGGGGCGTGCCGTCCGGGTCGAGGGTGAGCCACGTGCCGTCGCCGAGCGCCACCGGGTGGGCGCCTCGGACCGGCTGCGCGTAGCCGACCGGGCCCAGCGGACGCAGCGTCAGCGATCCCGCCGTCCTGGCGCAGCAGCGCGTGGGGGACGCCGCGGGAGTGCCGCAGGAGCGCGTGGCCGCCCGTCACCGAGGCGGCGTCGGCCAGTTCGACCGCCCCGGCAGGGCGGGCGTGGATCGTCATGGGGTCTCCTGGAGCAGCTCCGGGGCATCGGCACCGGCCCCTGACCGCGCGTGCAGAACGGCGACCGCCTCCTTGACCCGCCCCCGGCGGATGAGCAACTCCGCCAGACGGATCCGGTGCATGGCGCCCCCGGCCGGCGGCCGCAGGACCTCGATGGCCTCGTCCAGCCGGCCGGCGCCGGCCAGCACCTCGGAGAGGAGATATGCACCGCTCCAGGTGCCGGCGTCGGGGTGGGCACGCAGCTCCGCGATCGCCTGTTCCGTGCGGCCGCAGTACGACAGCAGCCCGATGCGCTCGCCGAACAGATCCGGCGTGGCGCCTCCGGTCCGCGCGGCCAGGTCGTCGATGGTCGCGAACGCCTCCTCGGCGCGGCCTTGGTCGGCCAGAAGCGTGCGGAGCGTGCGGAGGACCCATTCGGGATCGCCGCCCATCGACCGCGGCACGGGGCGCAGCACCTCGATCGCCTCGTCCGCCCTGTCGTTCCGGGTGAGCAACCGGGCGAGCGCGAACGCGGAGTTCGGGGAGCCCGCGGCGGCGAGCGGCCGCAGCGCCTCCACGGCGCCCGCCACGTCTCCGCGCCGCTGCAGAAGATCGGCCAGGCATTCGGCCGCCTCCTGCGCGCCGCTCCCGGCGATGTAGGTCCGCAGGTCGTCGAGCCGGTCGTGCCGTACCAGCAGCTCGGCGACCAGGTCGCGGCCGTTGACCACGACGACGTCGCAGGCGCGCAGCAGGGCCACCGCCTCGTCGACCCGCCCCTGCCGCTCACGCACCACGGCCAGCAGGTGCACGGCGTTCCACGGCTCGGCGTCCCATGGATCGCGTCCCCGTACGGCCTCGGCATGCGCCTCCAGGATCGCGGCCACCTCGTCGTCCCGGCCCAGCCCGGCGCTCACGTCGACGAACGCCTCGGCGAGAGTGCTGTCCTTGGTGTGCGGGCGCAGCAGTTCGTAGGCCTCGGCGGCACCGCCGTGCCGGGCCAGCAGTCTTGTCAGGTGTTCGAACAGGAACGGCATCCCGCGCTTGGCGCTCCGGCGGGCCAGGGCGATCGCCTCGTCCGCGCGCCCGCCGTCCTCCAGGACGTCGACGACCGCTCTGACCGCGCGCCACCAGTCCGCGCCGGCGAAGGGCGCCAGCACGTCCAGTGCGTCATCGTGCCGGCCCTGTCCGACCAGTTCCCGCGCCCACGCCGACGCGCAGACCCAGTCCCCTTCGCGCGCCTGCAGCCGCACCTCGTCGAAGTGACCGCGCTCGATCAGCAAGGACACGAGCGCGGGCGGAATCCACCCCTCGTAGGTGCGGTAGCGCCGTTCCAACTCACCGAAGTCCACGACACCGCACCCTAGTGCCGCTCCGTGGACGTCCGTGGAGGGTGTGATCGCGGCCGTGGCCGCATGGCAGGCTGCTCCGCGTGGTGATCAATGATGCGTCGCACGCCGGCGACGAGGTGTTGCTCGTTCGCCCTGCCCTGACGGACGCGGAGCTCAACGAGTTGTTCACGGTGTCGTGGCCGGATCACCGGCCGACCGCGTTCGCGCCGATGCTCTCCCGGAGCCTCACGTGGATCGCGGCGCGTCGCGCGAGCCGGCTGGTCGGATTCGTCAACGTCGTCGGCGACGGTGGCGCGCACGCCTTCGTCCTGGACACGACGGTGCACCCGGATGAGCGCCGCAAAGGGCTCGGCATACGGCTGGTACGGGCTGCCGCCGACGAGGCGAGGGCACGCGGTGCGCAGTGGTTGCACGTCGACTACGAGCCGCATCTGGAGTCCTTCTACGGGCAGTGCGGATTCCGGCCCACGGCTGCCGGGCTCATGCGACTCTGAGCGGACTCCTGTCGTGGGTCCGGCGGTACGGCCGCGCGGTCTCGTTGTGCCCGATCACGATGGGGACCGGCTCAGCGGGCGACGTCAGGCTCCCGGGGGCGTGGCGGCGGCCCGAAGCAAGCGCCCCGGTCGTGCTGGTGCTGATCATCATGGCGATCGGTCTCGTCACGCCCGCCGACATCCACCTGGCGGCCGCGGTGATCTGCGACATCCACGACGGCCTGCTGCGTTCGCCCATCCTGCCGACCCAGTACAGCTTCATGACGTCTGTTGCCGGAGTTACATTACGTAAGCGTAATGTAACTGGCGCGGGCTTCACCCTGCCGTCGCCCGCCGGGGGCCGCCGGGGTGCCGAGCGGCCGGGGCGCCGCTATCGTACCGACTGGACGGTATGAGCCGATCACCCGCGAGCCCACCAGGGAGCCCCGCATGCCGCGCGCGAAGTCCAACGGTATAGAGCTCGAGTACGACACCTTCGGCAGCCCCGGCGATCCGGCACTCCTCCTCGTGATGGGGCTCGGCGCCCAAATGACGCTGTGGCGGCCGGAGTTCTGTGCCGCCCTCGCGGACCGGGGCTTCTTCGTCGTGCGCTACGACAACCGCGACGCGGGCCTGTCAACGGGCCTCGACGAGCACCCGGTGCCGGACATCGGCGTCGTGCTGTCGGGCGACACCTCCGGCGTGCCCTATCTGCTGGCCGACATGGCGGACGACGCGGTGGGCCTGCTGGACGCGCTCGACCTGAGGGCCGCTCATGTCGTCGGCGCGTCGATGGGCGGCATGATCGCCCAGCAGTTGGTGATCGACCACCCGGAACGCGTGCTGTCGCTCTGCTCCATCATGTCCACCACCGGCGACCGATCGGTCGGCCGCGCCTCGGCGGAGGCCATCGCGGCCATGCCCGGCCCGAACGGCGCCCCGCTGACCCGTGAAGCGGTCATCGACGAAGCGGTGCGGCGGGCGGCCGTGATCGGCTCGCCTGCCTACCCGCCCGCTCCGGAGGCGCTGCGGGAGCGCGTCACCGCCGCCTACGACCGCGCGTACCGGCCGCACGGCTACATGCGCCAGTACGCCGCCATCCTCGCCTCGCCGGACCGCACCCCAGGGCTGCGCTCGGTCGCGGTGCCGACGGTGGTCGTGCACGGCGAGCAGGACCCGCTCATCGACCACAGCGGCGGCCGGGCGACCGCGGCCGCGATCCCCGGCAGCGAACTGCTGCTGATCCCCGGCATGGGCCACGACCTGCCCGAGCAGGTGTGGCCGGCGGTCGTCGACGCGATCGCCCGCAACGCGTGCCGCGCTTCCTGACCGGAGACGTCCACGGCGACCGGCGCCGCCGGGACACGCCCCGCCGCCCCGCCGACGCACCTGCGCCGGCGGGTGGGACGACGTCGAGGCTCCGCTACCGCCCCCCGGCACCGACGCCGGGCCGCCGGGCCTGCAAGGATCCGGCGGGGCAGCGACCGCGGTAGCGGCGCGGGCGCACCGCGAGGAGCTGATCGCCGCGGACAGCGCCGGCTGAGGACGGCCCTATCGCACCGACGCCGCCGGCGGACGCTCGCGCAGCGCGCCGTAGCCGATGAAGTACGCGGGCACCCGCTTCAGCCACGGCGTGGTGTTGAGCAGGCCCGCCAGCCGTTGCGCGCGATCGGTGTCACCGAGCGGGGAGCGTCCCGCCAGCACCGGGGCGATGAACCGCTCGTGGGCCAGACGCTGCAGGGCCTGCGTGGCGGCCGTCGTCGGCCAGCGACGGCGCTGGACGGCGCGTACGTCCCGCAGGCCGACGCTCCCGCGGCGCAGCGGCTCCACCAGGTGGCGCGCGGTGGCGACGGCGTCCTCGACGGCGAGGTTGATGCCGATGCCGAAGACGGGCGACATCGCGTGCGCGGCGTCGCCGATGCAGAGCAGCCCCGGGCGGTGCCACCGGTTCAGGCGGTCGCAACGTACGTCCAGGAGCTTGACCTCGTCCCAGGAGCGGACCGCGCGCACGCGGTCGCCGAGCCACGGCACGGCGGCCGAGAACTCGGCGAGGAACCGGTCGAGCCCCGCCGCCCGGCGGTCGGCATCGGTGCCCTTGGGGATCAGCGCGGCACACTGCCAGTACTCGCCGCGGTCGATCATCGCGGTCAGGAAGCGGTCCCCGACGCCGCCCACCAGCCCCTGCGGATCGCCCGGGTGCCGGGGCACGCGGAACCACCAGGCGTCCATCGGACAGCCGAACCGCCGCAGGCCCAGTTCCGGCCGCGACCGGGCCAGTGACGCCCGGCCGTCGCAGGCCACCGTCAGGGTGGCCCGCAGCTCGCCGGTCCGGCCGTCGGAGGTGCGGTACCCGACCCCCGTCACGCGGCCGCGCTCCTCGATGAAGGAGGTCGCCTCGGTGTTCATGCGCAGGGTGAAGGAGGGCTCGCGGCGGGCCTCGTCCGCCAGCAGGTCCAGCAGGTCCCACTGCGGCACCATCGCCACGTAGTTGTACGGGCCCCGCAGCGCGCCGATGTCCGAGACGGTGACCAGCGAGCGTCCCGCGCCGATCGGCAACTGCACGGTGGTGACGCGGCGTTGCGGGAGCGCGGCGAACCGTTCGGCCAGGCCGAGCTCGTCCAGCAGGGAGAGGGTGGAGGGGTGCACGGTGTCGCCGCGGAAGTCGCGCAGGAAGTCGCCGTGCTTCTCCAGGACGGTCACCGCCACACCCGCCCGGGCCAGCAGCAGGGCGAGCACCATGCCCGCCGGTCCGCCGCCCACCACGCAGCACGTGGTCCGTTCCATCACAGGCCACCCTCCGCCGGCATCTCGACCCAAAAATAACGGGACATATTATAATTGAACGGTGTAATTCACTGCAGCCATGAGGTGCGACGCACTCCCGGAGGCCTGATGAACCAGCAGCCGGTCCGCCTGCCCTACACCGATCCGGCCTTCGTCGCGGATCCCTTCCCCCGCTACAGGGAGCTACGCCAGGAGGGCCCGGTGCGCCGCGCGGTCATCTCGGGCGACCTGGAGGTCTGGCTGGTCACCCGGTACGAGGACGGCCTGGCGGCGCTGGCCGACCCACGGCTGAGCAGCGACGTCCGGGACTCCGCCGACCCCCGGCTGCTGGAACGGCTGCCCACCAACGAGCGCCAGGCGATGCTGCGCACCATGCTGCGCGCCGATCCGCCCGATCACACCCGGCTGCGGCGGCTGGTCTCGAAGGCCTTCACCGCCCGCCGCGTGGCCGAGTTGGAGCCGCGCGTCCAGGCGGTCACCGACGAGCTCCTCGACGCGATCGTCCCGGCCGGCCGCGCCGACCTCGTCGAGGAGTTCGCGCTGCCACTGCCGGTCACGGTCATCAGCGAGCTGCTGGGCGTGCCCGTCTCCGACCGCCACGACTTCCAGCGGTGGACCGACGAGATGATCCTCCAGGGACCGCAGGCGCCGGACCTGGCCAGGTTGGAGGCGGCCTGGCGGCAGATGCACGGGTATCTGAGCGCGCTCATCGACGCGAAGCGGCGAAGCCCCGCGGACGACCTGCTCAGCGCGCTCGTCGCCCGGCACGACGACGAACAGCGGCTGGACGCGGACGAGCTGATCGCGATGGCCTTCCTGCTGCTGGCCGCCGGATACGTCACCACCGTCAGCCTCATCGGCAGCGGCATCGCCGCGCTGCTCGCCCACCCGGCCCAGCTGCGCGCCCTGCGGGACGACCCGGGGCTGCTGCCCGGCGCGATCGAGGAGTTCCTGCGCTACGACGGGCCGATCAACCCCGGCATCACGCGCTTCACGCGGGAGGACCTCACCATCGCGGGCGTGGCGATCCCGCGCGGCGCGACGGTGGTGATCGCCTCGGCCATCGCCGACCGCGACCCGGCGCGCTTCACCGACCCGGACCGCCTGGACGTCACCCGGGAGGACAACGCCCACCTCGCCTTCGGCCACGGCATCCACTACTGCCTGGGCGCACCGCTGGCCCGGCTCGAGGGCAGGATCGCCATCGGCAGCGTCCTGCGCCGCCTTCCCGGCCTCGCCCTGGCGGTGCCGCCCGGCGAGCTGCGCTGGCGGCCGGGCGTACTGCGCGGCCCCGAGCGCCTGCCCGTCACCTTCGGTTCCGGCGGCGGGGCGTGAGACCGCATCCCCACCGCCGGGCCGGTCAGAGGATCTGCTCGGTGTCGATCCGGACGTCGACGCGCTTGTAGGCGTCGGGCTGCTGGGTGAGCACCGGCAGGCCCGTGGACAGGGCCAAATGCGCGGCGTGGGCGGTGGCGATGTCGGTGGCGCGTTCGTGCGCGATCTGCGCGACGGACCAGCACGCGGCCTCACCGAGCGGCCGGAAGACGAAGCACGGCGCCGCCAGCGCGTCCTGGAGCCGTTCGTACACCTCGCCGAGGACGGACTCGGTCAGGCCCTGCGCGAAGGGGACGGCCGGCACGTACAGCGGGACCGCCGCCTGCGCGGAGCGGATGACCCGGGCGACCATGTACGGCCGTCCCAGGGCGAGGGCCCGGACGGCGGTGTGGTCGAGGATGTAGCCGCCGCTCACGCCGCCTGACCCGGGTCGGCGGGAGGAACGGTCTCGAAGCCGCGCCGCGCGTCCGCGGCGGTGACGGCCTCGACGGCGGCGTCCCACTCACCCGGGTGGTCCTGGCGGGCGCGGCCGGCCAGCCAGTCGACGGCGCGCAGCGCGCGCTCGGTGCGCTGGAGACGTTCGGTGACGGCCGCTTCGATGAAGGCGGACCTGTTGCCGCCGGGGCCGCCGGCCAGCTTGTCGACCGCGGCGACGGTCTCCTCGTCGAGGGTGATCGTGACCTTCTGCTTCGCCATACGGCCACCTTACCGACGTATGGCCGAACGGACGAGGATCTTCGCGATGCCGGACGCCCGCGTGTCGGACCCGGATGGGACGATGTCCCTCGCACGCGCAGGCTCAGGGGAAGGCTTCACAGGCAATGGCAATCATCCACCGCACCACGCTGACGCCCACCAAGCTGGAACTGCTCACGGTGTGGCTCCCCCGGCAGCCCTGGTACGCGGGCGCGGGGCGGCAACCGGAACTGGTCAAGGCCGGCGGCTTCCGCCTCGACGACCCCCTCGGTGAGGTCGGGGTGGAGTTCATGGTCGTCACCGACCAGGACGGCGGCGCCTACCACGTACCCCTCAGCTACCGCGGGGCGCCGCTCGCCGGCGCCGCGGACGACGGCCTGATCGGCACCACGGAGCACGGGGTGCTCGGCAAGCGGTGGGTGTACGACGGCACGCACGACCCGGTCGTGGTGGCGCAGTTGCTCGCCTTCATACGGGGTGAGGCCGAGGCACAGGCCCAAAGCGAGAGCGACACGCCCGACCCGACCGTCAGCCGTCACCACACGGGACCGGCGGGGGCCGCCGCGACCGGCGCCGGTTCCGTGACGGACGGGCCGCACGGCACGACCGACATCGCCGTCGACGGCGGCCCCGCCGGACGGCTGGTCCTGCGGGTGGCCCGCGCGCTGCGCCCCGGCACGGCCGAGCCCGCCGGCGATGTGGTCGGGCATGTCGGCGCCCGCTGGCAGCAGCCGGACGGCAGCGAGGCCCGCGCGCTCTTCTTCACCCTGCACAAGGCCCCTGTCGCACACTGAACCCGCCGGCGGGGGCCCTCGCGGGCGCCCGCGAACTCCGTCCGCTCTGTTGAACCGCTCGGCGCCTCGATCAAGCGCCCCGGCGGGGGACTTCGACGCGCTTACGCGCTGCCCCTCCGCGTCGTTTCACGACAAGTGAGGTTTGCCGGCGGCCGGGCATCGGTGCGACGCGATGTGTTCTAACCGAACTCGCCCTCGCGCACACCGTCTCGGAACGCCGCCCATTCCTCCGCGGTGAACCGCAGTGGCGGCAGGTCCCTGCGGTTCGAGTCACGGACCGCGACGGCTCCGCCGCCGAGGTCCGCCACCTCCACGCACTACGGCCTGTAGGGCGTCTGGCTCTTGCTGCTCTTGACCCAGCGCGCTTCCGTCAAGTCGAGCGCGTACAGTTCAGCCTTCCCCGCTTCCATGAGAAGCTCCGTTCGTCGCTCTTTTGTGCGCCTTCAACCACCCTTCTCCTTTTGTTCCACGCTTGCAAACGACGAGGCGGGCACCGGATCGCGACGACCGGGCAAGGCCCGGCCCGGCGGACCGGGGCGCCGCGGAGCGCGCACGAAACCGCGTGAAGAGAGTTGCGCCTGGTACGCATGGTCGCTCTGGCACGGTTCCGGCGCGGGAACACCCGCCGCGTGCGCCACTCCACTGCGCAGGCGGCACTGGTCCATCGGCAGCGGCGGGGGGCGTCACCCGAGGGGCGTCACGCCGCCCAGACGCGGGAGGCGTGGAAGTCGCGGCCGAGGATCTCCTCGATCCGCTCCGAGCGGTAACCGCGTCGCTCCAGGAGCCGGATCAGCTCCCGGAACTGGTCCACCCCGCGCAGGTCGACGACGAAGGGGTGGGTGTCGGCACGCTCCCCGCCGCGCCGACGCCGCCTCGCGGCGCTGCGCCACGTGCCCGGCGAGCGCGGTGCGGTCGGCGTCGAGGTCGTCGACGGCAGTGTTGGTGCCGTCGGTGCCGATGCCGACGTGGTCCTCGGCGCAGACGTTGACCGCGTGGTCGATGTGCTCGACGACGTCGGCGGCGCGGGCGTCGACGGTGAGCCGGTCGCTGGAGGGGTTGAGGTGCGCGGCGGCCTCGGCGGACGCGTGGGCGTTGGGGTTGTCGAGCCGGCCCAGCGCGTTGACGATCAGGGGCGTGGGGTCATCGGGCATCCTCGAACTCGGCGCGGTCGAAGCGGCGTCCGCGCTTGACGGTCAGGGTGACGCTGCGCAGGTTGGCGATGTCCCGCAGCGGATCCTCGTCCAGGACAACGAAGTTGGCGAGCTTGCCTACCTCGACGCTGCCCATGGTGTCCTCGGTGCCCGCGGCACGGGCGCCGATGAGGGTGGCCGAGCGCAGCACCTCGGCTGCCGGCATGCCGCAGCGTGCAACGAGGAAGGCCAACTCCTCGTGCAGGGCCGGGAACGGGGCCTCGGGGGCGGTCTCGTAGTCGGTGCCGGTGGAGATCGCCACGCCGGCCCGGTGCGCCTGGGCGGTGACGGCGGCGGCGAGCGCGGTGTTGGCGCGGGCCCGGGCGGCGTCCTCGGGGCCGTCGCCGGCGAGTTCGTCGCTCTCCCACATGGCGGCGGTCGCGTCCAGGACGGTGCCGCGGCGGCGCATGAGGGCGAAGAGCTCCGCCAGCCGGGGGTCGTCCCCCGCGGCGAACCGGGCGTGGTCGACGGGGGGTTTGTCCTTGTAGCTGGTGAGCGCGTCGGGTGTGCCCTCGAAGGCGAGCAGGGTGACGTGCGAGATCGTGTCGACACCGGCGGAGACGACCTGGCCGGGGGTGGCGGGGAAGACGGTGGCGTGGGCCCAGACGGGGATGTTCTGGCGGTGGGCCTCGGCGGTGACGGCGGCGACCGTGGCCTGGTCGAGGTCGGCGTAGATCTTGATCGCCGCGGCGAACGTGCCGCGCGCCATGGCGACGGCGAGGGGCAGGTCGGTGGCGGCGGTGATCGCCTGCATCCAGGGGACCTCGCCGGGTACGGCCCCCTGGGACACCTGGTGGGTGCGCGGGTCGTCGAAGAAGCCCGGGCCCGCCATCAGCGCGGCGTACCGGATGTCCGGACCGGGGATCTCGCCCACGAGCGTGGCCCGGGCGAGATCGCCGATCTGCCGCAGGTCGTCGGCCATGTCCCGGACGGCGGTGATGCCGCTGAACACGTGGCGGCGCAACGCCGCCTCGGCCGCGGGGCGGTCCGGCGGGGTGGCCAGGTGCTGGTGGGAGTCGATCAGCCCGGGGATCACGAAGCGCCCGTCGAGGTCGAAGACCTCGGCCCCGGTGGGTGCTTGGGCGGCGGGATCCCCGTCGGGGGCGACGGTCAGGATCGTCTGCCCCTCGGTGAGGATCGTCGTCCCGGGCCGGGGCGGGCGGCCGGTGCCGTCGAAGACGGTCGCACCGCGGTACACCGCGATCGTGCCCGCCGTCGGCGCCGCGTAGGGAGTGGGGGCGCCCGAGGGCTGGTCGGCCATGCTCACCTCAGCTGAAGTTGTCGCCTTGTGTTGTTGCGCTGTACGTAACATCTGTATCGTGTGTGGAAACAGTCGGTACTGTACTCCAGAGCCGCCGGAGCACCAGTGAGGAGTGGCCGCGATGCCCGAGGCCCCGCGTACCGCGGTGGACAAGGCGCTCGACCTGATCGAGGCCGTCACGCGCGCGCCGCATCCCGTCCGCCTCACGGATCTGGCCGGCGAAGTGGGCCTGCACCGCGCGACGGCGTACCGGATCCTGCTCGACCTCGTACGCCGGGGCTGGGTGCTGCGGGCCGGCGACCGCTATCTGCCCGGCACCGCGGTACTGCGGATGTCGGCGGCCGCCGCCGGCAACTCGCTCACCGCTCTGGCCCGCCCCGTGCTCCAGGAGCTGTCCGACCGCACGGGGATGATGGTCAACCTCCAGGTGCTGGAGGCCGACCGGGCACGGGTGATCGACGTCGTCCGCCCCGAACGGCTCGCCATGATCAGCCATCTGCGGGGCGAGGCGCTGCCGGCGCACCGGTTCGCCGGCCCCGTGGCGCTGGTCGCCGCCCTCGACCCGGCGGCCCGCGCCCCCTACCTGCGGCCCGCCGAGGCCGACGGGTACCCGCTCGACGGTGACGACGGGCTGCTGGCGGACATCGCCCTCGCCGAGAGCACGGGGGTCGCCGTCGAGCGCGGACGCAACGAGAAGCTGGTCGCCTCGATCAGCCGTGCCGTGACGCCCGGCCCGGGCGCTCCCGTCTGCGCGCTGACCGTCGTCGGACCGGACGCGGAGTTCGACGAGCCCCGGCTCGCCGGGGTGGAACGGCTCCTGCGCGAGGCCACCGGCGAACTCCAGCGCGTTCTGACCAGCCCTCAGGGAGACATCGTATGAGCGACGGCACCCTCGTCCTGGACCGCGCGCAGACCTTCGCCGCCCTCGACCCGCGCCGCGTCGTGGAGGCAGTGGCGACGGCCCTGGTCGCGCTCTGCCGCGGCGAGGTCTCCGCGCCGCCGCGCATCGCCGCCCGCACCCCGGCGGGGCTGCTCGGCGCGATGCCCGGGTACGTGCCGGGGCTGGGTCTGGCCGCCAAGCTCGTCTCGGTGTTCGGCGATCCGTCCCGGCCCGGGCGCAGCTCCCACCGCGGGATGGTCGCGCTCTTCGACGAGCACGACGGGCGCCCGCTGGCCCTGATGGACGCCGAGTCGCTGACGGCGGTGCGCACCGCCGCGGCGGCCACGCTCAGCGCGCGGGCGCTGGCCCGCCCCGGAGCCCGGAGCTACGCCGTGATCGGCACCGGCGCCCAGGCCAGGGCCCAGCTCGCGCTGCTGGCGGAACTCCACCCGGCCACCGCGGTCCTCGTCGGCGGCCGCGACACGCGCCGCGCCCGCGAGGCGGCCGCGCTCCACCCCGGTGCGCGCGTGGCGGGCGGCATCGAGGAGGCGGTGCGTGAGAGCGACGTCGTCTTCTGCTGTACCGGGGCCACCAGCCCGGTCGTACACCGCTCGTGGCTGGTCCCCGGCACGCACGTCAGCTCGGTCGGCGGCTCCCACGGCCCCGAACTGGACGCGGCCACCGTCCGGGACGCCGCCCTGTTCGCCGAGTGGTCCGGCGCGGCGGGCTCACCTCCCCCGGCGGGCGCCCACGAACTGCAGGACCTCTCCCCCGGCCGGTCCGTCACCCTGCTCGGCTCGGTGCTGGCCGGCGACCACCCCGGCCGCGGCCCGGGGAGCACCGGTCCGACCGTCTTCAAGTCCACCGGGCACGCGGCGCTCGACGTGGCGGCCGCCCACGTCGTGCACGCCGTCGCCCGCGCGGAGGGTCTGGGGACGATCGTGGACCTGTGACGTACGCGGGGATCCGGACCCACCTCCCCGCGCACGACGAACGATGCCGTTCCCGACCTGACACAGACCAGGAGCGCGACCTTGCAGCAGCCACAGCACCAGCCGCTCGACGGCGTCACCGTCGTCTCCCTCGAACAGGCCGTCGCCGCGCCCTTCGCGACCCGCCAACTGGCCGACCTCGGCGCCCGGGTCATCAAGGTCGAACGCCCCGGCGGCGACTTCGCGCGAGACTACGACAAGGCCGCGGGGGGCGAGTCCGCGTACTTCGTCTGGTGCAACCGCGGCAAGGAGAGCGTGGTCCTGGACCTCAAGCAGGACGGCGACCGCGCCCTGCTGGACCGGGTCCTGGCGGCGGCCGACGTCTTCGTGCAGAACCTCGCCCCCGGCGCCGCCGAACGGCTGGGCCTCGGCGCGGAGGTGCTCCGCGCCCGCCACCCGCGGCTGATCTGGTGCGGCGTCTCGGGCTACGGCGACCGCGGCCCGTACGCGGCGAAGAAGGCGTTCGACCTGCTCGTGCAGTGCGAGTCCGGGCTGGTCTCGCTGACCGGCACGCCGGAGGCCCCGGCGCGGGCCGGGATCTCCATCGCCGACATCGCGGCCGGGATGTACGCGTACACCGGGGTGCTGTCCGCGCTGTACGAGCGCGAACGCACCGGCGAGGGCAGCGCGTTCGACGTCGCGATGCTGGACGCGCTCGGCGAGTGGCTGGGCCAGCCGCTCTACCACGACCTGTACGGGAGCGCGCCGCTCACCCGCAGCGGCGCCCGGCACCCGTCGATCTCCCCGTACGGGCACTACCGGGCGGGCGACGGCGGCGAGGTCTTCATCAGCGTGCAGAGCGACCGCGACTGGGTCGCCCTGTGCGAGCGGGTGCTGGAGCGGCCGGAGCTGATCCGCGATCCGCGCTTCGCGGACAACCCGCTGCGCCACGCGCATGACGAGGAGCTCACCGCGATCCTGGAGGAGCGTTTCGCCCCCCTCGCCGCGGACGACGTCCTGGAGCGGCTGGACACGGCGGGAATCGCGGGCGCCCGGCTGCGCTCGGTCGCGGAGTTCGCGGCCCATCCGCAGCTCGCCGCCCGCGACCGCTGGCGGGAATTCGGCACGCCGTCCGGACCGCTGCGCGGGCTGCTGCCGCCGGTGACGGTGCGCGGGCGGGAAGCCCCGATGGGGGCGGTGCCGGCGCTGGGCGAGCACACGGACGCGGTGCGCGCGGAGTTCTCCGCCGCACGGGAGGACGGGCGGAGCACCCGGTAAATGATCACGCGGCGCTCCACGCGGGCTGCCAGGGGGAATGCCGGGTCGGCGACGGCCGATGCGCGGTGCGGCCCGCGCCGTACCGCGTTCCGCGGCACCGTCCTGGTCGTCCTCGGCATCGCGGTGCTCTCCCGGTTGTCCCCGGTCGCCGCCGCCGCGCATGTTCCTCCCCGTCAGGGGGGTGATCGTTCAAGTCGCAGCAGAGGGCAGCAAGCGCGGGTCGGCGCCCACTCGCTTCGCGTCACGGGCGGCATGGGCGCATACTCCAGGGCGGCGAAAGGATGCAGTCACCCATGACTTCAGGCAGGATCTCCGCGGCCGCCGCCGGCACATGGCTCCTCGGCGACATGAAGGTCAACCGGATCGGCTTCGGCGCGATGCGGCTGACCGGCAGCGCCGCCTTCCACCTCGGAACCCCCAGCGACCGCGGACGGGCCATCGGCGTACTGCGCCGCGCGGCCGAACTCGGCGTCAACCACATCGACACCGCGGCGTTCTACTTCTCGCGGCTGCGCTCCGCGAACGAGCTCATCAACTCGGCCCTGGCGCCGTACCCGGAGGACCTCGTCATCGCCACCAAGGTGGGTCCCGCGCGGGACGCCTCCGGCGAGTGGGCCACCGCGGCCCGGCCCGACCAGCTGCGCGGCCAGGTCGAGGAGAATCTGCGCCAGCTCGGCCGGGACCATCTCGACCTCGTCAACCTCCGCTTCATGGGCGCGACTTCCGTTGCCGAGCACTTCGGCGCCCTGGCCGAGCTCCGCGACGCGGGCCTCGTCCGCCACCTCGGGCTCTCCAACATCCGTCCCGAGCACCTGGCCGAGGCGCAGGCCATCGCCCCGGTGGTGTGCGTCCAGAACCGCTACGGCATCGACGCGCGCGAAAGCGAGGGACTCCTGCGGGACTGCGGTGCGCAGGGCATCGCCTTCGTGCCCTTCTTCGCCATCGCCGGCGACGGCCGAGAGCAGGGAGCCGGCCGTGCCGAGAGCGACGCGGTGCTCGCCGTCGCGAAGGCCCACGGCGCCTCGCCCGCCCAAGTGCGGCTGGCCTGGACACTGCGGCAGGGTGACCACGTACTGGCCATCCCGGGCACGGGGAACCCGGACCACCTGGTCGACAACCTGGCGGCGGGCGCGCTGCGGCTGACGGACGAGGAGGCGGCGCTCCTCGACGCGTCCGGCCGCCTCGCGGACTGATCCCGGCCGGGACGGCCTGCGCGCCGTCGCCGGCGCCGGGTTCAGTCGTGGGGGACGACCGCGACGGGGGCCTTGGCGTGGTGCAGCACCGCGTGGGTCACCGGCCCGATGTGCAGGCCGGCGGCCGCGTGGCGGACCCGCCTGCCGACCACGACCAGTGCCGCGTCGGCCGCCGCCTCGACCAGGTGGTGCGCGGCCCCGCCGACGAGGGAGTGCTCCACGACCTCGACGGCGGGGTACTTCGCCCGCCACGGCACCAGTGCCTGGGTGAGCGCGTTCGCCTGGGCGTCGGTCAGTTCGCGTTCCAGGTCGAGGGCGATCGCGGCGGGGTTGTAGCCGTAGGAGGCGGGCAGGTTCCAGCCGTGGACGACGCGGAGGCCGGTACGGCGCAGCGCGGCGGCCTCGAAGGCGAAGGCGATCAGGTCGTCGTGGGGACGGGCCAGGTCGATCCCGAGGACCACGTCCCGGAACGGCGTGTACTCGGAGACCAGTCCGTCCAGGTCCGGGCGGTGCTCGCCCTTGCCGGTCTGCCCGGCCCGTACGAGGACGACCGGCCGGGCGGCCTGGGCGACCGTCGCGGAGGCCACCGACCCGACGAGGAACCCGGCGAGCGCACCGAGGCCCCGGGAGCCCAGCACCAGCAGTTCGGACTCCTCGGCGGCCGCCGCGAGGGCCGCCGCGGGCTGCCCGCTCAGCAGCCGGGCGGAGATGTCCAGGTCCGGGTGGCGCCGGGCGAGTTCGGCGGCGGCGTCGCGCGGCACGGACTCGGCCCACCGCTGCTGGGCGTCGGGATCGACCCCGGCCACCGCGCCGGCCAGCGGGGCGTAGACGGAGGCGTACGGCTGCCACTCGTACACGTGCACGAGCTTCAGGGGCAGTCCGCGGCGCGCGGCCTCGCGGGCGGCCCAGTCCGCGGCGGCCAGACTCTCGGGCGATCCGTCGAGACCGGCGGTGACCGTACGGGACATGAAGTGCCTCCTGGCGAACGGGACGAAGGGCGTGGGCTGTTCACTCCCAGCTTCCCGACGGCGGCAGGGCCCGGACAGGGGCCGCCGGGGCCCGGCACGGGGCCGATCGGCCCCGGGTGGCGGGGTACGCCGTCCGGGACGGTGGGAGCAGCTCACCGCTGGGTGAAGCGTACGGGGACGTCCCGGGGTGCGGGGTGCGGGGATCCCCGGGCCGCGCGGGGGAGCCGGCTGAGCAGCGCCGTGCTGGTGCTGGTGCTGGTGCTGGTGGCAACCGCCGCCCTCGCCGCGGCATGGGTGGACTTCCTGTGGAAGCACCACGTCACCGCCGTGATGCTGAGGACCCTGACCCCGGGCACCGCCGCCCGGGCCCCCGCCGCGTGGCCGGCCGGCGGCGCGGCGGCGTCCGCAACACCCGGAAGGGGCGCACCCGGTGTCGCCCGGGCGCGCCGCGGCGGCACGACAGGGCGCCCGTCGCACACGGAGCGACGGACGGACCCGGTCGTGACGATGCAGGGGCGCCCGCCCACCGGATCTCCGCGGGCTCGCGCCGCCGGGGATCCTTCGGGCCACCGGCGCCCTCCGCCCGGGCCGAGTCCCCCGTACGCCCGCCGCGGCTGAGATCAGCGCAGCGAATCGGGCAGTTCCTCCCGGTGGACGATGCCCAGGCGCTGCGTCGCACGGGTCAGTGCCACGTACAGATCACTGGTCCCGAACCGCCCCGGCTCCACCACCAGGACATGGTCGAACTCGAGCCCCTTGGCCTCGCGCGGGCCGAGCAGCACCACGGGACGGGTGAGGTCGGGTTCCGCACCGGCGACGACTCCGTCGAGCGGGGCCGCGATCTCCTCGTGCAGCTCGCGCGGCGCGATCACGGCGAGGCGCCCCACCTCGGGCGTCAGCTCCGCGACGGCCCGCGCCACCGCGCCCGCCAGATCCGCACCGGCCTCCCGCGTCCACGGCTTCTCGCCGGTGGAGCGCACCGACCCGGGCGGCTCGAACGAGGGGTCCCGGTGCTGTACGACCCTGGCGGCCAGGTCCATGATCTCCGCGGGCGTACGGTAGTTGACCCCGAGCCTCACATGCTCGAAGCGGTCGCCGACGTACGGCTCCAGGATCCGCTCCCACGAGCCGACGCCCGCCTCCTCCGAGGTCTGCGCCGGATCGCCGACCAGGGTCAGCGAGCGGGTCGGTGACCGGCGCATCAGCAGCCGCCATGCCATCGGCGACAGCTCCTGCGCCTCGTCGACGACGATGTGCCCGAACGCCCAGGTCCGGTCGGCGGCGGCCCGCTCGGCCGCGCTCCGGTGGTCGGCCTCCTCGTGCCGCTCGGCCATCCGTTCGGCGTCGATGATGTCGTGGGCGGCCAGGACCTCGGACTCCTCGTCCTCGAACTCGTACGTCTCCGACCCCCGGGACACCTCCAGGACGCCCTCCGCGTAGGCGATCCGCTCCTGGCGCGCGGCCTCGGCGGCGGCCCGCTCGGCGCTGTCGTCGTTCCCGAGGAGTTCGGCCGCCTCGTCGAGGAGCGGCACATCGGCCGGGGTCCACTCGCCGTCGCCGGGAGCGCGGCGGATGGCCTCGGCGTCCTCGTCCGGCAGGTACACCGGCTCGGCCAGATAGCCGGCGAGGAACTCCTCGGGGGTGAGCACCGGCCACAGCTCCGCGACGGCGGCCCGCACCTCCTCGCTCGCGGCGACGCCCTTGCCGAGTAGGGCGATGTCGTCAGGGCCGAGGAAGTTGGGGCCCCCGTACGGATCCGCGCCGATGCGTTCGGCAAGCTGCTCGGTGAGGGCGTCGATGACGTGGAACGCGAAGTACGGGCGGGCGAGGTTGTGCGGCAGAAGGGTCTCGCGGGCCGCCTGCCGGGCCTGGTGCGCGATCTCCCAGTCCAGGACGAGGTCCCCGTCGTCGTGCCGGACGACCACCGGCGCGCCGGGTTCGGGCAGCTGCTGCCGGTCGCGCACGGCGAGGGCGAGCGCCTCGGCCATCCCAGCGGCGCCCTTGACGGCCGCCGCACGAGGGGTGTCGGTGCCGCGGGCGTGGACACCGGGGAAGAGCTCGGCCTGCGTCGCGAGCATGACCCCGGTCTCGCCCAGGGCGGGCAGCACCTCGCCGATGTAGCGCAGGAAGGCCGGATTGGGGCCCACGATCAGGACCGCGCGCTTGGCCAGCAGCTCGCGGTGCTCGTAGAGCAGGAAGGCCGCGCGGTGCAGCGCGACCGCCGTCTTGCCCGTGCCGGGGCCGCCCTCGACGACGAGGACACCGCGGTGCGGTGCGCGGATGATGCGGTCCTGCTCCGCCTGGATGGTCCGCACGATGTCGGCCATGCGGCCGGTGCGAGCGGAGCTGAGGGCGGCGAGCAGCACGGCGTCGCCGCTCGGGTCCTCGAAACCGCTGCGTTCGCGGTCCCCGAGATCGAGGATCTCGTCGTGCAGCTCGGTCACCGCGCGGCCCTCGGTGGTGATGTGCCGGCGCCGGCGCAGACCCATCGGCGTGTGTCCGGTGGCGAGATAGAACGGCCGGGCGACCGGTGCCCGCCAATCGATCAGAAGGGGCGTGTGCTCGGCGTCGTCCTCACGAATTCCGATACGGCCGATGTGGTGCGCGGCGCCGTCCTGGAGATCGATCCGGCCGAAGCACAGCGAGCCGTCGACCGCATTCAGGGCGGCCAGCAGACCGGAACGCTCGGCGACGAGCACATCGCGTTCGAGACGGGCCTGCAGGCCGTTCCCCACCGGGGTCAACGCGTCCTCGACGCGCTGGGCGGCGAACCCGCGCAGCGTGTCGACACGGTCGTACAGCCGGTCGACGAATTCCTGCTCCTTCTGCAGTTCGACGTTTTCGCGAGTTGACAAAATCTCCCCCTGTCGGTTAAGGTATTTCTTGTGGCCCCCAGTGAGGGGCTTTTTCTGTAGGCGCACAGAAACACTCAATATACGTGAGGAAATCCCCGTACCGCAATTGCGGTACGGGGATTTCCTGTGTCCGGGACCAACGCTGGGCCGCCCGTCGGCCGACCGGCCGGGTACGGCGAGCCGCGGCCGGCTCCGCGGTCAGCCGTCGCCCGCGGACCCGCGCACCACGGCGACGGGGCAGTGCGCGTGGTGCAGCAACGCCTGGCTGACCGACCCCAGCAGCAGTCCGGTGAAGCCCCCACGCCCCCGGGCGCCGACGACCAGGAGCTGGGCGGTCCTGCTCGCCTCGATCAGGGCCTCACGGGTGCCGCCGCGCACCACCCTCACCTCGACGGTGACCCCCGGGCAGCGCTCGCGACGGCCCGCGATCGCCTCCGCCACCATGCGCTCCTCGGCGCGGGCGAGCTCCCCGGGCGCGCTCGCGTACGGCATCGAGGGGTCCTGCGGCGGCGGCACCGGGGTGTTCCACGGAGTCCAGGCGTGCAGGGCGACGATGCCGGTCCCGCGCATCGCGGCCTCGCCGAAGGCGAAGTCGATCGCGTCCTCGCCGGCCGGGGAGCCGTCGACGCCCAGCAGGACCGGTCCGCCGGCGGCCGGCCGCTCCCGCACCACCAGCACCGGGCACCTGCCGTGGGCGGCCAGGTGCACCGCGGTCGACCCGAGCATCATGCCGACGAAGCCGCCCATGCCGCGGGATCCGACGACCACCAGCTCCGCGGCGCGCGACTGGGCCTCCAGCACGGTCAGGGGCTCACCGGTCACCACGGCGTGGGTGACGTCCACCTCCGGAGACACATTCCTGGCCCGTTCCACCGCCTCCGCCACCACGCGCTGCGCGGTGTTCCGCAGGCCGCCCTCGGCCGGGCCCAGCGAGGATGGGTCCAGCGGGACGTGCATGGCCGGCCAGAGGAAGGCGTGCACCACCCGCAGCCCGGCCCCGCGCCACCGGGCCTCCCGTGCCGCCGTCTCCACCGCGGCGAGACTCGACGCCGATCCGTCCGCTCCTACCACCACCAGGCCGCTCACCGCGCCTCCCGCACTCGCGCCGATCCGTTCCCCTCCCGGCCTCCCCCCGACGCGCGGGGGCGTCCCGGTCCCGTGGGGCCATCGGAGGGGCCGGGGTGCCCCGGATCGCCGGGGCGGCGTATGCGCCGGGCGCCGCGATGGCGGGGCGGCGCCGGCTCAGGCCCTGCGGTGGCCCCACGAGGGGCCGGTCTCCTCCCATTCGCGGTCCCACGCGGCGGCACGGTGGCGGTCGATGCGCACCCGTACGGCCCAGCCGCCCGCGAGCACCAGGGCGCAGGCGCCCGCGGCGGCGACGGTGCCGAACACCACGCCCTGGGCTTCGGCCTGCTCCGGGGTGAGCCGGTTCTGCTGCAGGTCACCGTTCCCGTCCAGCCAGACGCGGGTGGTGGAACCGGCCCGCCTGCCGGGCTCGACGCGGGCCTCGCCGGTGCGGGCGGAACCGTCGGGGGCGGTCCACCGGACGGTGGTGAGGACCTTGCCGATGGCGCCCGTGTACGGGTTCTCCACGGCCTTCCCGGCGTTCTCGGTGAGGACCGCCGTCGCCTGGTGCGTGCCCTGGCTCTGGCGGAGCTCGGAGTGCTCCACCGCGATCGCGGTGGCCGCGCCGACCGCCGGGGCCCCGGCCGCGATCAGCACGGCGGCCGCCGCACCCGTCCAGGCCTCCACGACGTCGCATCGGCGCCGCAGGGGGTTGCGGCGCCACCGCCAGAACACCGCCCTGCCGCCCATGGCCGTGCTCCCTTCCCTGTTCGATGACCGTCGCACGCGGTGGCACTCCGGCAGCAGGGGCCACATGGATCATTTCCGCCCGCGGATGGGTCCGTTCGGCCCATGCCTCCGCGCGCGGCCGGCACGCGCAGCGGATGTGACGACCGTCACTCCCCCACGATCGAACTTCCCCGCCCTCTCCGCGTCCTGTCGGTGTCCTCGACACCCTCTCGACACGGAGTACCGATGCTCACCGCCGACAGCGATCCCCTGGCCCCCGGCACGCACACCTTCGAGGTGGACGGGGTGCTCCAGCGCTACCACGTCCACGGCACCGGCCCGGTGTGCATCGCGCACTCCGGCGGGCCCGGCGTTTTTTGGGAGTACCTGCGCATGCCCGAGGTCGAACGGCACCTCACCGTCGTCTACCCGGAGCCGGTCGGCACCGGCGGCTCGGGCCGCCTCGCGTCGCACCCCCACGGCTACACCCGGGAGCTCTACAGCCGGTTCCTCGGGGCGCTCGTCGATCACCTCGGCGTTCCCGAGGTGCACCTGCTGGGACACTCGCACGGCGGCTTCGTCGCGCAGTACCACGCACTGCGCCGCCCCGGGCGCGTCGCCGGGGTCGTCCTTTACGACAGCGCGCCGGTCACCGGCCCCGAGCACGGGGCCGAGGCGATGCGCATGGTCCAGGAGTTCGCGGCGCGGCACGCCGGTCACCCCGGGCTGCCCGAGGTACTGGCCGCGTTCCAGGCGATCCCCGTCATCTCCGGCGATGCGGAGATGACGGCGGTGATCAAGGGGCTGCTGCCGTCGTACTTCGCCGACTACTGGGGCCGGGAGGAGGAGTTCGCGCCTCTGCGCGCCTCGGTGACCGGCACGCACATCTCCGGACTGGACGAGGACCTCACGCCCGATGTCATCGACGACCGTGAGCACTTGGGCGCACTCGCCGTGCCGGCCCTGGTCGTGGCCGGACGGCACGATGTCATCTGCGGAGTGCGGTGGGCGGAGGAGCTGCACAAGCTGATCCCCCGATCGGAACTGTTGATCCTGGAGAACAGCGGGCACTTCGGCCACATCGAGGAGCCCGGGCTCTTCGCGCAGGCGGT
This sequence comes from Streptomyces sp. NPDC001070, assembly GCF_053598835.1. NCBI lineage: Bacteria > Bacillati > Actinomycetota > Actinomycetes > Kitasatosporales > Streptomycetaceae > Streptomyces > Streptomyces sp. NPDC001070. The sequence continues at coordinate 119,928 of NZ_JBSFLB010000024.1, read as the reverse complement.
CGTGGGCTTCGTGACGGCCGGCGGCTAGTCGGGGCGGTGGTGGTCCGCGGAGGGCCGCGGGCCGCCGTCGTGGCGGCGCTGGGGGGAGACGCGGGTGCGGCGCGGCGGCGCGTGGCCGCCGCGCCGCGGGCCCCAGACGGCCTCGCGCCGTGTGACGGGGCCGGGCTGGGCGGTGGGCGGACGCCGTGACCTCCGCGTCCACCGCCAACCCTGCAGGTCACCGGAGCCGTGGCTCAGGTCGTGCCGTCGAAGTCCCCGTACGAGTGCTGGGTCGCCGCCGTGGCGTCGACCCCGTTGGTGACCCACGTCCCGAGGACCATCTCCGCGGTGATGCCCGGCCCGAAGCCGGCCAGCAGACCGCGGTGCCCGTCGAGGGCTGAACCCTCCTCGAACAGGCGGTACAGGGCGTCGAGGACGACGGCGCTCGCGATGTTCCCGTACTCGGTGAGTGTGGCCCGGCTGAAGCGGAACGCCTCCGGCGGGACCCCGAGGAAACGGCACAGGTCGTCCAGGATCCGTGGGCCGCCCGCGTGGATGATGTAGAAGTCCAGCTTGGCGGCGTTCCATGCGTGGTCCTCGGCGACCTGGCGCAGTACGGGAGCCAGGGGCTCCATGGTGCCGGGCACGCGCTTGTCGAGCTGGAAGTGGAAGCCCGTCTGGCGCACCGCGTAGGAGATCCACTCCTCGGTGTTGGGGATGAGATAGGAGGCGTTGCGCTCCAGCCTCATCCCGGTGCCGCCGCTGCCCCGGACGACGGCGGCGGCGACGCCGTCGCCGAACAGCCCGTTGGACAGCAGCGTTCCGACGCTCAGGTCCGTGGGCTGGTAGCACAGCGAGCAGAACTCGCAGGCCACGATGAGGGCGTTGGCCTCGGGGTACGCCGTGCAGAAGTCGTGGGCGCGGTTGATGGCCGCCCCGCCCGCCGCACAGCCGAGCTGGGCGATGGGCAACTGCCGGGTGTCGTGGCGGAAGCCCATCGTGTTGATGAGCCACGCCGTCAGCGAGGGCATCATGAAACCCGTGCACGAGACGTACACGATGAGGTCGATGTCCTCGGGTTGCAGCTCGGCCTGGTCCAGGGCCTGGCGCACGACCGCCGGCACCCGTGCCTTCGACTCCGCCTCGTAGATCTCACTGCGTACGTCGAAGCCTGGATGTTTCAGCACCTCTTCGATCGGCTGGATCAGGTGCCGCTTCTGTACGCCCGTGTGCTCGATGAGCTGGAGGGTCAGGTCGAGTTGCGGGTGGTCCTTGTGCAGCCGTCGTGCCAGCTCGAGCGTTTGTTCGCAGGTGATAACGTTGTCGGGAACAGAGATCACCGGCTTGCACAGAACTGCCATGATTGGCTCCATTTCCTGCCCCTCGGCGGGCAATGGTCCATGTGGCGCGCTGCCCCGATGTCCGGGGCAGGCCCGTACCTGTCACGAAAATGCGGTAGGGGGTACGGGCGCTTCAATCGCGCGTCCAGCGGAGCCGAAGTCCAATGGTGCCAAAGTCCAGTGGTGCCAAAGTCCAGTGGTGCCAAAATTCACGAGATCCCGGAAATTCCGGAAAGAGACGATCCGCAAGGCGGGACCGGCCGTTGTCGCGGTGGCTTCATGGCCTGTTCACTTTTGCGTCCACCAGGACAACGTACGTGAGAGCGGCGGATGTCGCATGTCGAGGGGCGACGGCCCGGTCACTGCGCGCACACGGGGACGGCACCGGCCCCGCCCCCGTAAGCGGGGCGGGGCCGGTGCCGGGGCCGGGATCCGGGTCGTTCACCAGCCGACGTGCAGGGCGACCGGGTAGCGCCAGATCGACGTGGCGCTCCACCGGACCTCGTCGGCGGGCTTCGCCAGCCGGAGGTCCGGGAAGCGGCGCAGCAGCTCCGTGAACGCCACCTGGAGCTCCATGGTCGCCAGGGGCGCGCCGAGGCAGTGGTGGCCGCCCCAGCCGAAGGTCATGTGCGGCGTCCCGGAGCGGTCCAGGTCCAGCTCGTCGGGACGGTCGAACTTCGCCGGGTCGCGGTTGGCCGTCAGGTAGGAGACGTGGACGACGTCACCGGCACGGATCAGCACGCCTCCCATCTCCACGTCCTCGACCGCGACGCGGGGGATGCCGACGCCCTTGCGGAACGGGATGTACCGCAGCATCTCCTCGATGGCCTGCGGGATGCGGTCGGGGTGCTCGCGCAGCAGGGCCAGCTCGCGGGGGCGGGTGAGCAGGGTGTAGGCGATGTTCCCGATCTCGTTCGAGGTGGTGTCCTGGCCCGTGATGAGCAGGACCATGGCCATGACGGCGAGTTCCTTGTCGTTGAGGATCTCGTCCCCGTCACGGGCGGTGGCCAGCACACTGACCAGGTCGTCGCCCGGGCGGGCGCGCCGTTCGGCGGTGAGCTTCGTGAAGTACTCCCGCAGATAGGCCTTCGAGCGAACCGCGTTGTCCCGGTTGTCGGGGCTGAAGTCCATCATGGTGCGGGCGTGGCCCCGCAGCTCCCAGCTGTCCTCATCGGGGATGTCGAGCACCTCGCAGATGGCCGCCAGCGGGAGCGGCGCCGCCAGGTGCTCCACGAGGTCGGCCGGGGAGCCGCTCTCCTCCATGCCGTCGAGCAGTTCGGCGACGACCCGCTCGATACTGGTGCGCATGTGCTCGACATTCCGCGGGGTGAAGCCCTTGGAGACCAGCGAGCGCAGCCGGCTGCTGTCCGGCGGATCCATCACGTTGATGGCCTCGTCCTGGACGATCGGCTCCGGCGTCATGCGGGGGAAGTCCCGGCCGATGACGGCGGCACGGCTGAACCGCCGGTCGGTCGTCACCGTCCGCACGTCCTCGTACCGCGTGACGAGCCAGGCCTCGCCCTCGCCGTGCGGCAGCTTGATGCGGGAGATCGGCTCGTTCTCCAGGAAGTACTTCAGCTGCGGATCGAATTCGAGGGCTTCGGCATAGTCGAAGGGGCAGTTCCGCGCGGAGGAACCGGATTCCATGCGAATACTCCAGTACACCTGGGCGTCAGGGGGGACATCTCACAACCAATCCCCCCGCGAGCACCTGTGACCACTGCAGGCAGCCCATCCGGGCGACCCGGGCCGGCCGCCGCGGCGGTCAGGCGTACGCGGCCGGGGACCGGGCAGCCGTCGGGAGAAGGACCCCGGCCCGGGAAGGAGAGCGCCATGGGACACGGTGGCAATGTCATCGCGGAACTGACCGCCGACCATCGCGAGGTGGAGGAGCACTTCGCCCGCCTGCGGGCCCTGCCGGCGGGCGACAGGGAACGCAAAACCGTGCTCGACGCGGTCACCATCGAGCTGGTCCGCCACTCGGTGGCCGAGGAGATGTACCTCTACCCGGCAGTCCGCGAGCGCGTCCCGGGCGGGGACGCGCTGGCGGACAAGGAGATCCGGGAGCACGCGGACGTCGAGCGGACCCTGAAGGACCTGGAGCACCTCGGCGTCGACGATCCCCGGTTCGACGACCTCGTCCGGACGCTGATCACCGACGTCACCGAACACCTCCGGGAGGAGGAGCAGCGGCTGTTCCCGAGCCTTGCGCAGGAGTACTCCTCGCAGGAGCTGTACGAGCTGGGCGAGCGGGTCCGCCGCGCGAAGAAGATCGCGCCGACGCGGCCGCACCCCGGCGTGCCCGACACGCCGCCCGCCAACAAGTTCCTCGCCCTCGGTGCCGGTCTCGTGGACCGCGTCCGCGACTTCGCCACCGGCCGCGGCCGGTCCTGACCGTCCCGCGGGGCCAGGTCCCGTCGACGTCGCCCCCTCGGGTGACCGGTCCCCAACGGCCCCGGGCGGACGGCCGTCGGGGAGGAACGCGGTCGCTCGGCGTGCCGGCACGGAAGGTGCCGCGCCCTCGGGGACACAGGGCGCGGCACCGTACTCCGGCAGACCGCCCGTCAGTAGTAGTGGCGGCGCCCCGCGACGGCGTGCCCCATGGCGCCCAGGACCCAGAGCACGAGGCCGATGACCACGAGGATGGCTCCCAGGGTCCACAGGATGGCGATTCCGGTGAGGAATCCGACGATCAGCAGGATGATGCCGAGGATGATCATGATGTACTCCCTTGCGCGACCCTGATTGCGTTGCCGCGTCCAGGACCGCTGGTACTGCGGATACGTGCCCCGGGTGAGCGACCGTCCAGGGCGCGTTCGAGTCCGGCCTCGCTCACGCAGGAGCGGCCGTCGATGGTGCGGTGCCCGGTCTCCGCGTCCGACCGGTCGTACGTGGGGCCCTGCCGGCGTGGGCGCGCTCCCTGTCGACCGCGCGGACGTCGATCTCCTTGGTCCGCTGCTCGCTCTCGCCCTGGTCCATCGCGTTCTCCTTGCCGTGCTCGTACTGCCGTTCACGCTTGCGACCGGAACCTGCCGGCATCGCGTTCACCGCATTCACCCCCATTCGTACACAGTTCGGCTACCCAGGTCCGGGCAGATCATGGCCACGCGATCCGGGAACCTTGTCGCACGTGACTCGACCCCGAGTGGGAGAGCGCTCTCAGGGGGTCGGACACCGCCATGACAGCGCCCCCATCAGCCCTCCATGCGAATGAGGCACAACCCAACAGGCCTCGCCCCAGGTGCGCTTCGACGACGCCACGTCGAGCGCCATCCCCTCCGCGACCCCGGCCGAATCCAAACAGTGAAGGCGCACAACCGGTCCCGACTTCTTTTGTTACATCTCTTGACCGATGTATCGCCTGGCGGGAAGGTGTTCCCGCCAGCTGAGAGCGCTCTCAAACCGTCGGCCCGTATACGTCCGACGTCGCGCCCGCCTGGCCCGCGCGCCCTGTCCCCGGCACCGATTCCGAGGAGGCACCACACCCGTGTCCGCACGTACGAGCACCGGCAGGCGGTACGCCGCCAGACCGCTGACCTTGATCGTGGCCGCCGCGGCCACCGTGACCGCGCTCTGCCTGGGCCTGCTCGGCTCGGCCAGGGCCGCAGTCCCACCGGCGCCGTCCGGTTGGACCACCGTCTGGAGCGACGACTTCAGCGGGGCCGCCAACACCCTTCCCAACGGCGACAACTGGATCATCGACACCGGCACCAGCTACCCCGGCGGCGCCGCCAACTGGGGCACCGGCGAGGTCCAGACGTACACCTCCAGCACCGCCAACCTCCGCCAGGACGGGACCGGCAACCTGCGCATCACCCCCATCCGGGACTCCGCGGGGAACTGGACCTCGGGCCGCATCGAGACGCGCCGCAGTGACTTCGAGCCCCCGTCGGGGGGCAAGCTGCGCATCGAGTCCCGCATCCAGATGCCCAACGTCACCGGGGCGGCCGCGGCCGGGTACTGGCCGGCGTTCTGGACGCTGGGCGCGCCGTACCGGGGCAACTACTGGAACTGGCCGTCCATCGGGGAGTTCGACCTGATGGAGAACGTCAACGGCGTCAACCAGGTCTGGGGCACCCTGCACTGCGGCACCAACCCCGGCGGTCCCTGCAACGAGACCGTCGGCCTGGGCGCCACCCACGCCTGCCCGGGCAGCGCCTGCCAGGGCAACTTCCACACCTTCGCCTTCGAGTGGGACCGCAGCGTCAGCCCGCAGCAGCTGCGCTGGTATGTGGACGGAGTGCAGTTCCACTCGGTGAACGCGGGCCAGATGGACGCGGCCACCTGGAACGCGGCCACCGGGCACGGCCACTTCATCCTGCTCAACGTCGCGATGGGCGGGGCCTTCCCCGACCCGGTGGCCGGGTACAGGACGCCGACCGCCTCCACCGTCTCCGGCGTGCCGATGCTGGTCGACTACGTCGCCGTCTACAGCTCCGGCGGCGGCACCACCCAGCCGCCGACCTCACCCCCGCCGACCGGGGGCACGGGCAGCGCCTACGGCACCCTCCAGGCCGAGTCGTACACGCAGCAGTCGGGCACGACCGTCGAGACCACGACGGACAGCGGCGGCGGCCAGAACCTCGCGTCGCTCGCGAACGGCGACTGGGCGCTCTACTCCGGCGTCGACTTCGGGACGACCACGGCCCGGCAGTTCAAGGCCCGGGTCGCCTCGGGGGCCGCGGGAGGTGTCAGCGGGCTGGTCGAGGTCCGGCTGGACAGCCGGAGCAACGCCCCGATCGGCAGCTTCGCCGTCGCCAACACGGGCGGCTGGCAGAGCTGGACGACGATCCCCGCCAACATCTCGGGCGTCACCGGCGAGCACGATGTCTATCTGACCTTCACCAGCGGCCAGCCGGCGGACTTCGTGAACGTCAACTGGTTCACCTTCAGCACCACATGACCCCACGTCGCCCGCGGTGGCCCCGGTCCGGACCCCCGGCCGGCCGCCGCGGGCGGCCGCACGCCCACGGACCCCGGACTCCCGGACCCCGGTCACACGTCCCTCGGGCGCGCGATGAGCAGGGCCACGTCGTCCCGGTCGGCGGGGTGGCGCAGTGCGGCGAGGAGCCGGTCGCAGGTCTCCTCCACCGATTCGTCGTGGACCCGGAGCAGCCGGAGGAGGTCGCCGAGGCGCTCGTCGATGGCCCGGTCGCGGGTCTCCACCAGCCCGTCGGTGTACAGGACCAGCCGGTCGCCGGGGTGCAGCCCGACGGTGGTGGTCTCGAAGGGCACGCCACCGACTCCCAGCGGGGTGCCGGTGGGCAGTTCGAGCAGTTCGGGGGGCCCGCCGGCACGCACCACGACCGGAGGCAGGTGGCCCGCGTTCGAGAAGTGGCACACACCGCGCGCGGGGTCGTAGACCGCGTAGACGCACGTGGCGATGTAGGGGTCCAGTCCGCGGGTGATCCGGTCCAGATGGCCCAGGACCTGGGCGGGGTCGAGGTCGAGGCCCGCGAGGGTGGAGGTGGCGGTGCGCAGCCGGCCCATGGTCGTGGCCGCGGGGACGCCGCTGCCCATGACGTCGCCCACGACGAGGGCGGCCTTGCCGTCGTCGAGGGGGATGACGTCGTACCAGTCGCCGCCCACCTCGCTGCTGGCCTGTGCCGCGCAGTAGCGGGCGGCGAGTTCCAGCCGGGGGTGGCCCGGCTGCAGCCGGGGCAGGAGACTGCGCTGCAGGGTTTCGGCGGTGCTGCGCAACTGCTGGTGGAGCCGGGCGTTGTCGATGGACACCGCGGCGCGGGACGCCAGTTCGCAGGCCAGGGTCAGGTCGTCCTCGTCGAAGGGCCGGGGGTCGCGGGCGCGTGCCAGAGCCAGGACGCCGAGGATCCGCCCGCGGGCGATGAGCGGCACCGTCATGGCCGTGTGGACCCCCGCCCGGGCGAGGATCGCGGCGGCGTCCCGGTCGCGGGCGACGCGGACCAGGCTCCGCTCGTCCGCGTGGGTGATCATCGCGGGGCGGCCGGTGTCCAGGCACTGGGTGGCCAGGTGGTCGGGCTCGTACGCGACGGTGCCGCCCGGTCGGGCGAAGGCGTGCATCGCCTCGCTGGGGTGGACGCACTTGGAGGCGAGCGCCCGGAAGCGCGGGCGGTCCTCGCCGGGCTCCCCGCCGTCGTCGCGCATGGCGGAGTCCAGCGCGTCCACCGCGGCGAAGTCGGCCAGTTCGGGCACGACGACGCCGGTGAGTTCCCGGGCGGTCTCCTCCACATCCAGGGACGTCCCGATGCGGGCGGAGGCGTCGGCGATCAGCGCCAGACGGCGGCGGGCGCGGTCGGCCTCCTGGGCCGACCTGTGCCGGTCGGTGACGTCCACCACCGAGGTCGCGAGGCCCAGGACGTGCCGGTGCTGATCCTCCAGCCGGTAGAAGGACACGGACCAGGCGCGGTCGTTGCCGGGGTCCGCGGGCGTGCGGCCGACGACGTGGCGGTCCACGACCGGGATCCCGGTCCGCAGGACCTGTCGCATGGCGTCCTCGGCCCGGCGGAACCTGGTGCCGGGAAGCACCTCCCGGAACCGGCGCCCGATGTGGTCGCTCTCGGGCACGCCGTGCATACGGGCCAGGGCGGGGTTGACGGACAGATACCGCAGACCGTTGTCGAGTACCGCGAGTCCGATCGGGGACTGGGCGACCAGGCGGAGGGAGAGGGCGAGGCCGCGCTCCAGGTTCTGGAGCGTGGGCCGGTCGGTGGCGATCCCCAGGGCGTAGTAGTCGCCCAGGTTGTCCATCAGCCGGACGTTGCGGAACTCAACCAGCCGCGTGGTGCCGTCCTTGTGGCGGATCGGAAACGCCCCCGACCAGCTGCGGCCGGTCTCCAGCACTTCGGCGAAGAGCCTGATCGCCTCGTCGCGCTGCTCGGGGTGGACGAGGAGCGGCGCGGCGTACCGGCCGACCGCCTCGCCCGCGGTGTAGCCGAACAGTTCCTCCGCGTGCGGGCTCCACATGTCGATGCGCCCGTCCGCCTCGAGCAGGACCGCCGCCACACCGAGGACGTCCATGAGCCCGCTGGGGCCGAGTGCGGTGGCCGTGGCCTCCACCCGGTCAGCGGCGAGCGGCTGCTGCTCGGCTTCCCTCATTGCAGGCTCCCTGGTCGCCCATCGCCTACCCCGGCTCGGGAAGCCGAGTCGTCGGGTCGGCTTCCTCGGCCGGTCGGGATCACGGCTCGCTGAGCCCGGCCCCGATCGCGTAGCGGGTGAGTTCCAGGCGGTCGCGCAGACCGAGTGTCTGCAGGAGGTCGGCGCGGTGCCGCTCGGCCGTCTTGATGCTGATGAACAGCAGGTCGGCGATCTCCTGGGACGTGTGGCCCTCCGCGACGGCCTTGAGGATCTCCTCCTCGCGCTCGGTGACGGCGCGGGCCGGCAGGGGCTCGCCCTGGCGGGCGCGCTCGAGGTAGGTGCGGATCAGGGTGGTGACGGCGCCCGGGTGGATGAACGGCTCGTCGCGTACGGCGGCGCGGCGCGCCTCGACGAGGTCGCGGTCGGCGACGGACTCGAGGACGTATCCGGTGGCCCCGGCCTTGAGGGCCTCGACCCACGCCGCGATCCCGGCCGGGGGCACCGGCGGCGGGCGTGACGCCCCGGCGACGCGCCCGGCGCCCGGGCACGGCCGCGGGCGGGTCGGTCCGAAGCTTGTTGCCGGGGTCCGCGTGTGGCGCCCTTGTGCGCGGGCCGCTCGGTCTATTCTGTCGCCGACCGAAAAGTGCACAATCCGTACATTTGGGAGCCCCACGTGATCGAAGGCATCGGCAGGCGCCGTTTTCTCGCCGCAGGGGCGGTCGTCGTGGGGGCGGGAGTGGCGGCGGGCAGGGCCTGGGGAAACACGCCGCCGGCCGATGTGCCACCAGGTGGCCTCCTGCGCAGCACGGCGCGGCTCCCCCGCCCGTACCAGGTACCCCTGCCGATCCCGCCGGTGCTCCGGCCGAGCATGCAAACCGCGACGACCGACATCTACGAGCTCACCCAGCGCGTGGCGAAGCTGGAGATCCTCCCAGGGCTCCGTACCAGCTGCTGGACCTACGACGGGTTCTTCCCGGGACCCACGATCGTCTCCCGCTCCGGACGCCGCACGGTCGTCTCGCACCGCAACCAACTCCCCCAGCCGACAGTGGTCCACCTGCACGGCGGCCACACGCCCTCCGACAGCGACGGGTATCCGATCGACCTGACGATGCCGGTCGGCAGCCGCATGTCGTACAGCGAGGCGATGGCGGGCATGCCGGAGATGCACGGCTCGGCCGGCCACCTCACCCACGGCCAGCGCAGCTACACCTACCCGATGCTCCAGCGGGCGGCGACCCTCTGGTACCACGACCACCGCATGGGCTACACCGGACCGGCCGTGTACCGGGGCCTGGCCGGGTTCCACCTGGTGACCGACGACGAGGAGGACGCCCTCGACCTGCCCCGCGGCCCCCGCGACATCCCGCTGATGCTCTCGGACCGCGCGTTCGCCGAGAACGGGGCGCTAATGTATCCCGCGATCGACTCCGGCATGCACGAGCCGGGCGTCGTGCACTCCCACCACTTCGGCGTGATGGGCGACGTCATCCTCGTCAACGGCGCCCCGTGGCCCGTGCACCGGGTCGAGCGGCTCCGCTACCGGCTGCGGTTGCTGAACGGCTCCAACGTCCGGGACTACCGCCTGGAGCTCGACCCCCCGCCGCCGGGCGGCAAGGGCCTGCTCCAGATCGGCAGCGACGGCGGGCTGCTCGGGGGCCCGCTGGCGCACGACAGCCTGCGCATCGCCCCGGCCGAGCGCTTCGACGTGATCGTGGACTTCTCCCGCTACCGGCCCGGGACCAAGGTGCGCCTGGTCAACCGGTTCGGCAGCGGCAGCACCGCGCAGGTCATGCGTTTCGACGTCTCCCCGTCGACCCGCGCGCCGCGCGACGACACCTACATCCCCAAGCGCCTGTCGCGGTATCCGGCCACCGTGCTCGATCCCAGCAGGGCCGTCGCGCACCGCACCTTCGCCTTCCGGCACGCACGCGGCGGGTGGACGATCAACGGCCTCCCGTACAAGCCTGGCCGCTCACTGGCCCGCCCCAGGCTCGGCACGATCGAGGTCTGGAAGTTCACCTCGGTGTTCTTCCACTCGGTCCACGTGCACCTGGACTCCTTCCGCGTGCTGTCCCGCAACGGCAAGAAGCCGGGCGCGTACGACGCGGGGTGGAAGGACACGGTGGCGACGGGACCGGGCGAGACCGTGGAGGTGGCGGTGCGGTTCAACGACTACGCCGGCAAGTTCATGATCCACTGCCACAACCTCGAACACGAGGACATGGCGATGATGGCGGACTTCACCACCTACTGAGGGTGCGCCCCCGCCAGGCGTCCCCGGCCCGGCACCGCGTCGGCTACGACGCGGCCGGGCCGGACGGCTGCTCCGGTGCCGTGCCGCCGCCGACCGGGGGGCTCCCGGCTCCCGGCGGTCCGGGAGTGCCGGGAGCGGGGCTCTGGGGACCCGGGACCGATTCGCCCGGCGGCGGGGACCCCGGGGCGGTCCCGCCCGGCCCCGTACCCTCCGGCGGCGCCGAGGGGGTGGACGGGCCGCCCTGCCCCGGTGCGGTCGGCGAGCCGCCCTGCGGCGGCCCTGTGGGGCTGCCGGGCGACGCGTTCTTCGGGGGTGCCGTCTTCCTGTCGTCCGTGGCCATGTCGTCACCGCTGTCCCGGGTGAACCACTCGCCGGTGTCCGGGTCGCGTACGACGAACTTCTTCACCGGCTCGGGGGCGGGCGCCACCACCACCGTCTTCGACGGCTGGTAACCGGGCCACGCCCGGCCGACGGTCCTGGCGCCGCCCTTCTGCTCGACCGGCCGGGTCAGCGGGTTGCCGCAGGCGCAGCGCACCCGGGGCACGCCCCGGTCGTCCACCAGGACGGCGGTTCCGGCCTGCAGCACCGACTGGAAGGCGGTGGGCCGGCCGTCGCGGTAGCCGTGGTTGGTGACCCGGGTGTCCGCCCTGAGCTGCAGCGGGGTCAGGCCCCGCAGAAACGCCGGCACCCCGGACGGGGCGACGCCGGCCACCGAGGCGAACGCCTTGTTCTTCGACGCGTCCGAGGACAGGACGCTGATCTGCTTCTCCACGTCACAGCTGGCGACGTTGCGCGTCCCGCCGTAGAGGCCGGGCATGCCGCCGCTGTACACCTGCCGCACGGTGCCCCGGGCCGCCGACGGGGTCGGCAGCGGTGGCGTCGCGGAGGGCGCGGCGGTCGCCTCGGCCGTCGACCGCGTGAACGGGTTCGGTCCGGCGCTGCCCGCCGGCTGCAGGAACAGCTCGCCCTGCTCTCCGCCCGACACTCCTCCGGGGCGGGTGAACACCACGGCCAGAGCGACCACGGCGACCACGGCGGCGGTGATCGCGGCCACCTTGGGCACCGACCGCCACCACGGTCCCTCCTTCCCGCCGCCCCCTCCGCCGTCTCCCCCGCCCCCTCCGCCCCCGTCGTCCGGCGGTTCGCCCGGTGGTGTCGGGGGCACGCCCACGACCACGGTCGGCGTCCGCTGCCGTGGGGACGGGGTGGCCCGGTCCGGGCGGGGGGCGGTCGCCTGATCCGTTCCGGGTGGTCCGGACAGCGGACCCGCGGGAGGGCCTTCGGGGCGTTCGGGCGACGGCGGTTCGACGCTCACAGGGCTTTCCTCCAGTCGTCCCGGGCCCGGCACCGGCTCCGCGGCGGGGCCGGGCCCGCGGGGGTCGCTCCGGGCACCCGGCCCGGACCCCGGCCGTACGGCGCCGCGGCCGCATCGGAGGCCCCACCTCTTGACCATTGTGTGCGCCCGTCTCACAGTCCCCGCAAGCCGACAGGTGCCGGGACGGGGCGGCTCCGCGGCCCGTGCCGCCGCGGAGCCCGAGGGGTGCGCCGCCGCGCCTTCCGGGAGACCATGGAATCCCGTCAGCGCGGCGAGGAGGGGACGGCAGGCCGGCCGGCCGGACCGGTCAGGCGGAAGAGGCGCCCACGATGAGCGAGACGGATCGGTACACGACCGGCCCGGAGCGGCTGGACGGGGTCTCGTCCAGCCCGAGCGGGCTGATGGACCTCCTGGGCGTCGCCGCGGTCCTCCTGGAGGGCGACGGCCGGGTCGACATGTGGAGCCCGCAGGCCGAGGAGCTGTTCGGCTTCACCGCCGAGGAGGCGGTCGGGCAGTACGCCGCACATCTGCTGGTGCACCATCCGCACCGCAAGCTCGTCATCGAGCTGTTCTCCGAGATCATGAAGACCGGTGAGAGCTGGGCGGGGTCCTTCCCGGTGCGCCGCAAGGACGGCAGCCGGCGGATGGTGGAGTTCCGCAACATGCGGCTGATGGACAGCCTCGGCGACTACTACATCCTGGGGCTCGCCACCGACCAGTCCACCATGCGCGAGGTGGAGCAGGAGGTCGCCCTGTCGACGCGGCTGATCTCCCAGTCGCCGATCGGCATCGCCGTGCTCGACACCGGGCTGCGGTACCTGACCGTCAATCCCGCGCTCGCGCGGTTCCACGGCATCTCCGTCAAGGACCACCTGGGACGGCAGTTCCGCAGCGTGCTGCCGGGTGCGGAGTTCCAGACGGTCGAGGCGGAGATGCGGCAGGTCCTGGCCTCCGGGAAGCCGATGGTCGACCGGTACACCGTCGGCCGGCCCCCCTCCGACCCGCGGAGCGAGCACGCCTGGGCGCTGTCGTTCTACCGCTTGGAGGACCACCGGGGCCACGTCCTGGGCCTCGCCGAGGTCGTCGTCGACATCACCGAGCGGCACCGCGCGGCCGCGGAGGCCGACCGGGCCCGGCGCCGGCTGATGATGATCGCCGACGGCTCCGCCCGCATCGGCACCGCGCTGGAGGTGGAGCGGACGGCCCGGGAACTGGTCGAGGTCGTGGTGCCCGACCTCGCGGACCTGGCCGCGGTCGACATCCTCGACAGCGTCCTCGACCAGCGCGTCCCGGCCCCCCACCAGGACCCGCCGCTGTTCCGCTCCCTCGCGGTCAGGAGCGCCTACGCCACGGACGCGGCCCGGGCCGTCCCGCCCCCGGGCGACCTGGTCACGTACCATGCCGACCACCTCTCAGCGCAGTGCGTGCGCACGCTCCGGCCGCACCTGATCGCCCACGCCGGCCAGCACGACCTGGAGCGGATCACCCCCGATCCCGAGTCCGCCCGGCTCCTCGCGGACGCCGGCGTCCACACGTGCATGGGGATCCCGCTCATCGCCCGCGGCGCGGTCCTTGGGGTGCTCGGCATGTGCCGCGCCCGTACCCACCAGCCCTTCGACGAGGACGACCTGGCCCTCGCCACCGAGCTGGCGTCCCGCGCCGCCGTGTGCATCGACAACGCCCGCTGGTACCAGCAGGTGCGCAACACCGCCGAGACGCTGCAGCGCAGCCTGCTGCCGGAGCCGCAGCCCCACCACCCCGGCCTGGAGGTCGCCGCGCGCTACCGGCCCGCCCAGGCCAGGAGCAAGGTGGGCGGTGACTGGTACGACGTGATCCCGCTCGACGACGAGAAGACCGCGCTCGTCGTCGGGGACGTCATGGGCAGCGGCATCGACGCCGCCACCACCATGGGCCGGCTGCGCACCGCCACCTCGACGCTGGCCGAGCTGGACCTGGACCCCGCCAAGGTGCTGGGCCACCTCGACAAGATCACACGCGGCCTGGACCCGTACATCGCGACCTGCGTGTACGCCCTGTACGACGCGCGCCGCGCCGAGTGCCACCTGGCGACCGCCGGGCACCTGCCCCCCGTCCTCGTACGCAGCGACGGCCCGCCGGAACTGCTCGACCTGCCGACCGGCACGCCGCTGGGCGTCGGCGGCGTACCGTTCGAGAGCACCACGATCGCGCTCCGGCCCGGTGACCGCCTCGTGCTGTACACGGACGGGCTCGTGGAGACCCGTGACGATCCGATCGACGAGCGCCTGGAGGTGCTCCTCACGCTGCTCGCCTCGCCGGACCCGACGGTGGAGGAGACCTGCGACCGGCTCCTGCGGGAACTGCGCAGCGCCGACGACCACGACGACGTCGCGCTCCTCATCGCCCGCGCCGACCCGCGCCCCCTGCCCTGACAGCACCTCTGAACAGGTGCCTCCCAGTGCCGTCCCGTGCGCCGGGCGGGTGGTGCCCGCGTCCCCGGGTGGGCTGGACGGCGCTAGGTGGAATGCATGGGGTTCGGCCCCGGCGCACGCCCGGGCCGTACTGCCGCACGGAAAGGCGTGAGCGAATGGGACACGGCGGAAACGTGATCGCGGAGCTGCTGGCCGACCACCGGGAGGTCGAGGAGATCTTCGACCGCATGCAGTCGATGTCGACCGGCGACCCGGCGCTGCGGGAGCTGGTGGACGAGGTGACCATCGAGCTGGTGCGGCACTCGGTGGCGGAGGAGCAGTACCTCTATCCGGCCGTCCGTGAGCACGTCGAGGGCGGGGACGGCATCGCGGACAAGGAGATCGCGGACCACGCCAGGGTCGAGGAACTGCTCAAGGAGCTGGAGCAGTTGCCGCCGAACGACGGCCGCTTCCATCCCCTGCTCATGCGGCTGATGGACGAGGTCACCGCGCACGTCCTGGACGAGGAGGGCACGCTCTTCCCGAGGCTCAGCAGTGCCTGCTCGCCGGAGGCGCTCGACGACCTCGGGGACAAGGTGCGCCGCGCCAAGTCCGTCGCGCCCACCCGCCCCCATCCCTCCGCGCCGGACACACCCCCCGCCAACAAGGTCCTCGCCCCGGGCGCCGGCCTGGTCGACCGCGCCCGCGACTTCGTCTCCGGCCGCGGCCGGTCCTGACGCACGGCACGGACGGTGCAGGGTCCCCGGCTCCCGGGGCCCTGCGCCGGGGCCCGGGCGCGGCGCCCGGGCCCCGGCGAAAACCACGGGCGCCCCGGGGTCGCGGGCGCAGTACGGTCGCGCCGTGGTCGGTGAGGACGGTTACTTCGGGGAGCGGGTCGCTGCGGCGTACGACGAGTCGTCCGCGGAGATGTTCGAGCCGGACGTGGTGGACGCGACGGTGGCGTTCCTGGCGGGACTGGCCGGCGGCGGCCGGGTGCCGGAGCTCGGGATCGGGACGGGGCGCATCGCGTTGCCGCCGGCGCGCCGCGGGGTGCCGGTCCACGGGATCGACATGTCGCGGGCGATGGTCGCCCGGCTGCGGGCCAAGCCCGGCGGCGACGGCATCGGCGTGACGATCGGCGACTTCCGCTGATCGCGGAGGGACCCGCCGCAGCCGGGGCGTGATGCGGCTCATGTCGTAAAAGCGCGGTTTTGCGTACGCTGGCCCCGCCGCGCACCGACAGGCCGCGGCTCGCACTCTGGCGGAGGACGGTCCTCTCGGCATGCACAGTGAGCTCTCGTCGGTCATAGCCGCCGCCACGCGCTGGCTGCTGTCCGCCTACCCGGCGACCGGCGGAGCGCTGAGCCGAGCCCTGGCGGAGGCCCAGGCCCGCCAGGCCGTCATGGTCGCCGCCACGCTGCGCTACCCCACGGCCGTCGACGCCGCCCTGCTCGGGCTGCTCGCGCCGGGCGGCGCCGACCGGCTGGACTGGATCGCCGGGGCCCACGCCGCCGACGAGGACGGGGGCGGCGACTCGGGGGCCGGCTGGCGCACCTGGGTCGACGAGGTCGTCGTCAGCTGGGCGGCCTGCCTGCTCTCCGACGCCGACCTCGCCGCCTCCGCCGTGGCCGCGCTGCCCGCCACCGAGCACGGCTCGGCACTCACGGGCGACGCGCTCCGGCTGATCGCCCCGGGCGCCCACGACCGCGCGGCGGCGACCCTGCTGCGCCACCCCGACCTGGTGGGGCCGATAGCCGGACTGCACCGCGCCGAGCTGACAGCGCTCCTGGAGACCGTCGCCATCAGCTGATCGCGGCACGTGAAATCCGGTGACGTGACGACCGGCGAATCCCACGCTCCCGGCATGGAAGGTGTCTCGATCCGCCCGGGCCGGTTGGCGGAGCCCGTACCCCGGAGGCCGGGGGTCCGGGTCAGCCGCCGACGTACTCCGCGAGGTGCTCGCCGGTGAGGGTGGAGCGAGCCGCGACGAGGTCGGCGGGAGTGCCCTCGAAGACGATCCGGCCGCCGTCGTGGCCCGCGCCGGGACCGAGGTCGATGATCCAGTCGGCGTGTGCCATCACCGCCTGGTGGTGCTCGACCACGATGACCGACTTGCCGGAGTCGACGAGCCGGTCGAGCAGGCCGAGCAGCTGCTCGACGTCGGCCAGGTGCAGGCCGGCGGTCGGCTCGTCGAGGACGTAGACGCCGCCCTTGTCGGCCATGTGGGTGGCGAGCTTGAGCCGCTGCCGCTCGCCGCCGGACAGGGTGGTGAGCGGCTGGCCGACGCTGAGGTAGCCGAGGCCGACGTCGGCGAGCCGGCCGAGGACGCGCTGCGCGGCCGGTGTGTGCGCCTCGCCGGCGCCGAAGAACTCCTCGGCCTCGGTCACCGACATGGCCAGCACCTCGCTGATGTCGCGGCCGCCGAGGTGGTACTCCAGCACCGACGCCTGGAACCGCTTCCCCTCGCACTCCTCGCAGGTGCTGGCGACACCGGCCATCATCGCCAGGTCGGTGTAGACGACGCCGGCGCCGTTGCAGGTGGGGCAGGCGCCCTCGGAGTTGGCGCTGAACAGCGCCGGCTTCACGCCGTTGGCCTTCGCGAACGCCTTGCGGATCGGGTCGAGCAGTCCGGTGTACGTCGCCGGGTTGCTCCGCCGCGAGCCCCGGATCGGGCTCTGGTCGACCGACACCACGCCCTCGGCCCCTACCTGTCGGGGCATCGACCCGTGCACGAGCGAACTCTTGCCGGAGCCGGCGACGCCGGTGACGACGGCGAGCACACCGAGCGGGATGTCGACGTCGACGTCGCGCAGGTTGTTCGCCGTCGCGCCGCGGACCGGAAGCGTGCCGGTGGGCTTGCGGACCGTCTCCTTGACCGCGGCCCGGTCGTCGAGGTGGCGGCCGGTGATGGTGCCGCCGGCCCGCAGCCCCTCGACGGTGCCCTCGAAGCAGACGGTGCCGCCCGCCGAACCGGCGCCGGGGCCGAGGTCGACGACGTGGTCGGCGATCGCGATCGTCTCCGGCTTGTGCTCCACGACGAGCACCGTGTTGCCCTTGTCCCGCAAACGCAGCAGCAGGTCGTTCATCCGCCGGATGTCATGGGGGTGCAGGCCCGCGGTGGGCTCGTCGAAGACGTATGTGACGTCGGTGAGCGAGGAGCCGAGGTGGCGGATCATCTTGACGCGCTGGGCCTCGCCGCCCGACAGCGTGCCCGCCGGGCGGTCGAGCGCGAGGTAGCCGAGGCCGATCTCCGTGAACGAGTCGAGGGTCCGCTGCAGCGCGGCGAGCAGCGGCGCCACCGAGGGGTCGTCGAGGCCGCGGACCCATGCGGCCAGGTCGCTGATCTGCATCGCGCAGGCGTCGGCGATGCTGATCCCCTCGATCTTCGAGGACCGGGCACCCTCGCTGAGCCGGGTGCCGTCGCACTCGGGGCAGGTGGTGAAGGTGACCGCCCGCTCCACGAAGGCCCGGATGTGCGGCTGCAGCGCCTCCTTGTCCTTGGACAGGAACGACTTCTGGATCTTGGGGATCAGGCCCTCGTAGGTGAGGTTGACCCCCTCGACCTTCACCTTGGTCGGCTCCCGGTAGAGGAAGTCGTGCATCTCCTTCTTGGTGAACTTGCGGATCGGCTTGTCCGGGTCGAGGAGGCCCGACTCGGCGTAGACCCGCACCGTCCAGAAGCTGTCGGACTTCCAGCCGGGGATGGTGAACGCGCCCTCGGCGATCGACTTGGAGTCGTCGTAGAGCTGGGTGAGGTCGATGTCGGAAACCGTGCCGCGGCCCTCGCAGCGCGTGCACATGCCGCCGGTGCGGGTGAAGGTCGCCTTCACCGCCTTCTGGGCACCGCGCTCGACGGTGATCGCGCCGCTCGCCCGGACCGAGGGGACGTTGAAGGCGTACGCGCTGGGCGGGCCGATGTGCGGTGTGCCGAGCCGGCTGAAGAGGATGCGCAGCATCGCGTTGGCGTCGGTGGCGGTGCCGACCGTGGAGCGGGGGTCGGCGCCCATCCGCTGCTGGTCGACGATGATCGCGGTCGTCAGCCCTTCGAGCACGTCGACCTCGGGCCGCGCCAGTGTCGGCATGAAGCCCTGCACGAACGCGCTGTAGGTCTCGTTGATCAGCCGCTGCGACTCCGCGGCGATCGTGCTGAACACCAGCGAGCTCTTGCCCGAGCCGGAGACCCCCGTGAACACCGTCAGCCGGCGCTTCGGGATCTCGATGCTGACGTCCTTGAGGTTGTTCTCGCGCGCGCCGTGCACGCGGATCACCTCGTGGCTGTCGGCGGCGTGCGGCGCAGGCGACTGCGTGTCCGTGCTCATGACCATGCTGTTCGTCTCCATCTGTCGGCCGGGGCCGCCTTCGCGGTCCCGGTCGGCGTCGCCTGGCTCGAACCGGCTTCGAGCGTAACGTCTGGTTCGTCTCCGTCGGTGCGGTCGCGGCAACGGCCGCCGGACGGTCAGCGCCGCTCGTTGAAGCGGATCAGGTTGCCCGCGGGATCGCGGAAGGCGCAGTCGCGGATGCCGTACGGCTGCTCGGTCGGCTTCTGGACGACCTCGGCGCCGCCGGCCTCCAGCCGCGCGAAGACGCCGTCGAGGTCGGCGGTGGCCAGGGTGATGCGGGCGTAGGTGCCCTTGGCCATCATCTCGGTGATGGTGCGGCGCTCGTCGTCGGTGATGCCGGGGTCGGCGGCCGGCGGCTCCAGGACGATGGACGTGCCTGGCTGGTCGGCGGGGCCGACCGTGATCCAGCGCATCCCGCCGTATCCGACGTCGTTGCGGACCTCGAAGCCGAGGGCGTCGCGGTAGAAGGCCAGGGAGGCCTCCGGGTCGTCGTGCGGGAGGAAGGTCCAGTGAATGGTGATGTCCATGACGCTCACGCTAGCCGCGGCCCGGTGACCGTGGCTTCTCCATTCCTGACCGGTCCGGGCCCCTGCCCGCGCTGCGCCGGGCCGAGGACAGCCTGTGGCTCAACCCCCGTGTCAGGGAGGGAGTGTTGACGACGCCGCGCGGGCGCCCGCGTGGGGCGGCGGCCGTGAGGAGGACGTCAGCCGCCCGGCGTGACGCAGGCGTCCAGCATCGGGCCGAGTTCGCGGGCCACGGCGGTCAGGGCGCGGACGTCCTGCTCCGCCCTGGCGATCACGACGGCTCCTTCGATGGCGCTGATCATCAGGGTCGCCAGCGACTGCGTGCGCGCGGCCGGCACCCCCATCGCCCCGAGTGCCTCGGCGACGGGTCCGGTCCAGGTCGCGAAGGCGGTCGCGGCCGCGGTACGGGTGGAGGCGGAGGTTCCGGCGCAGTCGACCGTGGCGGCGGCCACGGGGCATCCGCCGTCATAGCCCGAGGCCAGGAACTCGTCCGTCCACTGGCCCACCATGGCGGAGAACAGCCCGCCGGGAGTCGGCTCGGGCAGGGCGGCGAGGAAGCGGGCCACGCGGTTGCCCGCGTAGCGGCCGGCCCAGCCGACGGCCTCGTTGACCATCTGCTCCTTGCCGCCGGGGAAGTAGTACTGCAGCGATCCCCGGGGCGCCCGCGCGTGGGCCGCGACGTCGCGCATGCCCGTCGCGGTGACACCGCCGCGCCGGATGAGCTGCGCCGCGCTGAAGACCATGCGCTCGCGGGGACCCCGCGCGGAACCGCCCATCGCCGACCTCCCACCGTCCGGCCGTCCGGCCCTCCGCCCACGGGGTGGCGGCCGTCGCCCCCGGATGCGCGTCAGCCTATCGGCGCCGATCCCACCGGGGCCGCGCACGACCGGAGCGCGGGTGGCGGCGGTCCCCTCGGGACTATTATGACCGCTGTCATAACGCGCGGTCGACCGGTCGGAACGGCGGTGGGGCAATGGACGTGGGTTTCATCGGCCTGGGGATCATGGGGCGGCCCATGGCTCTCCGGCTGGCCGGGGCAGGGGTGCCGCTCGTGGTCTGGAACCGCACGGCCGCCCGGAGCGAGCCGCTGCGCGCGGCCGGGGCCGAGGTGGTGGACGGACCCGGCGAGGTGTTCGCGCGGGCCCGGGTGGTGATCCTGATGCTGGCCGACGGCGCCGCCGTCGACGCCGTCCTGGGCCGCGGCACACCGGAGTTCGCCGCCCGGGTCGCCGGACACGTGATCGTCCACATGGGGACGACCTCGCCCGAGTACTCCCGCGGTCTGGAGGCCGCCGTCCGCGCCGCGGGCGGCGGCTACGCGGAGGCCCCCGTCTCCGGCTCCCGCAAGCCCGCCGAGGACGGGCAGCTCGTGGCGATGCTCGCCGGGGATGCCACGGCGGTCGAGGAGGTGCGGCCGCTGCTCGCGCCCATGTGCCGGGAGACGTTCGCCTGCGGGCCGGTGCCCGGCGCGCTGCTGATGAAGCTGTCGGTCAACCTCTTCCTGATCACCATGGTCACCGGCCTCACCGAGGCCTTCCACTTCGCGGAGCGGCAGGGCCTGGACACCGCGCAGTTCCTCGCCGTCCTCGACGCCGGGCCGATGGCCAGCGCCGTGTCCCGCATGAAGGCACCCAAACTGAGGGAGCGCGACTTCACCGCACAGGCGGCCGCCGCTGACGTCCTGCACAACAACCGGCTCATCGCCGAGGCGGCCCGTACGTCCGGTCTGGCCTCGCCGTTGCTGGACGTCTGCCACGCCCTCTTCGACGAGACCGTGGAACGGGGCGACGGACGCTCGGACATGGTGGCGGTCCTCCGTGCGATCGAGGCCAGGACGGACGTCGGCGACCTCGTCACCGACTCGGCGTCGGGAGGCGGACGGCGGTGAGCGGCACCGGGTGGTCCGCGGAGGCCGCCGTCACCGCGCGGCGCGTGTGGCGGCTCGCCGAACCGGTGCACGCCGCCACCTACTTCGCGCCCGAGGCCCGGGCCGCGTACGAGGAGGCGGGCCTGCGCGGCTTCTGGCGCGGCTGCTTCGCCGGTCGCGCGGCGCCGCTCGGCCCGGTGGGGCCGGAACCGGTCGTCGCCGCCTTCTTCGGCTTCGCGCCCGCCATGGTGGCCCGGGCCCTGCCCGCCGTCTGGGAGCAGGCACCGCCGGAGCGCGCGCTGGAGGTACGCCGCCGCGGTGCGGGCGCGGCCCCGCGGCGGCTGCTCGCCGGGCAGGAGGCCGCCGTGGCGGAGGCGGTGGCCCTGCTGCGTCCGGTCGCAGCGGGCCTGGACGTCGCGGGACGGGTCCTCGCCGCCGCCAACTCGGCCCTCCCCGTGCCCCGAGACCCGATCGACGCCCTGTGGCACCACGCCACCGTGCTGCGGGAGCACCGCGGGGACGGCCATGTCGCCGCGCTCGTCGCGGCGGGTCTGGACGGCTGCGAGGCGCTGGTCCTGCGAACGGGCATCGATCTGCCGCGCGCGGAGTTGCAGCCGAACCGCGGGTGGACCGACGCGCAGTGGGACGCCGCCCGCGCGCGCCTGACGTCACGGGGCCTGCTCGGCGCGGACGGTGCCGCGACCTCCGACGGACGGGAGGCGCACCGCGTCCTGGAGGACGCCACCGACCGCGCCGCCGGGCGCCCCTGGGAGGCGCTGGACCCGGTTGCCGTCGACCGTCTCGTCACCGTCCTGTCAGCTCCAGCGCGGGCCCGCGCCGGAGCCCTGCGCTTCCCGAACCCGATCGGCGTGCCCGCCCCCTGAGGGGCCTTCAGGCCGAGAGGAGTTCGGCGATGCAGGTGTCCCAGTCGATGCGGGTGCCCTCGGTGCCCGGCGGGACGAGTTCCGCGGTCGCGGCCAGGAAGCGGGCGAGCTCCCCCGTGGCGATCTGCAGGACGGCGGCTCCGCCGGGACCGGCGAGCGTGATGAGGGTGTGGGTGTGGTCGCCGGGTTCGACGTGGACGTCTCCGTCCCCGGCGGACGCGGCGAGCCCGGCCAGCAGCAGTTCGCGGGAGAGCGCCCACTCCGCGTCGTCGGCACCGTCGCCGTGGCCGAACCGCATCCGCACGGTGTAGGGGTCGTCGGGACGGTAGTGGCAGTCCGCGGACAGATCCAGGAACCGCCGGGTCCCGGTGATCAGCCGCAGGGACAGACGCTCCGTGAGTGCTCGCATGGACGCCCCCTCGTGGGCCGGGTCCGGCCGCGTATCGCGTTCAACACCGTGTCTTCGCACTCCGCTTGCCCCGGGATTCGCAGCTCGGACCGGCATGACGGGAGAGATTCCGTGAAGGCTCACCGCCTTCGGCGCCGGGCGGCGTGAAGCATGCCGTGATCGTCTTGCCGTTCGCCTGTGTGCGGGAGTGGCAGTGGTCCGCGACGGCGTTCACGAGCGCGAGGCCGCGCCCTCCGGTGGCGGTCGAGTCGGGGGCGCGCGGGGCGGGCACCTCGCCGTCCGCGTCGTGGACGCTGACGTGCAGGCACCGTCCGTCCCAGGTGAGGACGAGGTCGGCGTCGCTGTGCGCGTGGGTGTGGGCGTTCGTGACGAGCTCCGACACGGTGAGCAGGACGTCGTCGACCGTGCCGGGCGCGTCCTCGGTCCAGTCGAGTGCGGCGAGGTGCTCCCGCGTCCACCGGCGGCCCGCGCGCACCCCGCCCGACACCGGGAAGGAGCGCGCCCAGCCCACGGCCTTCATGGAACTGTCGGTCATCGGTCCTCTCCCTTCTCCGTCCATGCGGTACGCCTACCCCGCCCTGGTGGGCGGCACCGCCCCGGGGAGCGCCGACCCGGTGGCTTCACGGACGCCCTCTATTGAACTCGTCCTGTTTTCTCCTGTGTTCGCTGCCGAGAACCGGGGGCCTCGGACGGGTCGACACGAAGGTCTGCGATGACGGCACACGACTGCATCGGCGGCGTCGGAACCGCGGGGTGCGTCCTCGCCGCGCGGCTCTCGGAGGACGGCCGGGCACGCATGCCGCTCCTCGAAGCCGGTCCGGCCGGGACGTCCCCGCCCCGGCGGCAGGATCAGACCTCGACGGCCGAGTGCTTGAGGCGCTCGGCGACCGTCGCCAGCAGCTCGTCGGACAGCCGCGGGTCCTCGACCGCGCGCGACATCAGCAGCGCGCCGACCATCGCGCTCAGCGTGAGCATCGCGTCGGCCCGCGCCTCGTCGGGGTCGTCGCCCTCCGCCGCCTCGCCGATGAGCTCCAGATAGCTCCGCACCTGCTTCTCGTAGGCGCCCTTCATCTCCGCGTCGCCGCGGCCCGCCGCGGCGCCGAGGGTCACCAGGGCGCAGCCGGTCCCGGGGGCGTCCCGGTGGGCGGCGCCGAGGTAGGCGTCGATCAGCCCGGTACGGGGCTCCCCGGGATTCTTGCGAGCGGCTGCCGCCATCTTCGCCTCACCGTCGGCGAGGGCCAGGGCCGCGGCCTGGCTCATCAGGTCGTCGCGCGACGCGAAGTGCTTGTAGAACCCGCCATGGGTCAGGCCGGCCTCTTTCATCAGGTCCGCGACGCCCGGGCGGGTCATGCCCTCCTCGCGGATCCGCCGGGAGGTGATCCGCAGGACCTTCTCACGCGACTCGGCCTTGGCTGCCTGCGAGTGACCCATCGCCTGACCTCCCGGATCTCCGTCGGGCTGCCCCGATTCAAAAGTGGATGACGGTCATCATACACCTTCCCCGGGGCCCGGTGGACTTCTTTGACATGCAGGATGACACGCATCATCCTTCATGTGGATGACATAAATCATCCAGACTGGGAGGGGGACCCCGAGGCGGTCCGGAGATCCCCCGCCGGTGCGGGCCCATGCCCCCCTGCCACCTGCGACTCATCCGCGTACACCCGTGACCACCCGCGAGGAGACATGCCGACTTCAGCCACCCGCCCGGACGTCAAGCGGGGGACCATCCCCGTCTTCGCCACGGCGACCGCGATCACGGTCGCCAACATCTACTTCACACAGCCGCTTCTCGACCAGATCGCGCGGACCTTCGGGACCTCCGCCTCCGCCGCCGGACTGGTGGCCACGGCAGGACAGATCGGATACGCGCTGGGCATCGTCGCCGTCGTCCCGCTCGCGGACCGGGCCCGGCTGCGCCGGCTGTCCGCCGTCCTGCTGGCGGTCACCGCCGTCGCCCTCCTGGCGGGCGCGCTGGCCCCCTCGGTCGCCCTGCTGGGCATGGCCACCCTCGTGCTCTCCGCGAGCACCGTGCTGCCGCAGGTCATCATGCCGACCGTCGCCTCGATGGCCGCCCCGGGCCACGCGGGACGGGTGCTGGGCGCGGTCGGCACGGGGCTGACCATGGGGGCCCTGCTCTCCCGTACGGCCTCCGGCCTCGTCGCCCAGGCCACCGGCACCTGGCGGGCCGGATTCCTCGTCGCCGCCGCGACCACCGCGGCCCTGCTCCTGATCCTTCCCCGCTACATGCCGGCAGAGCGTCCGGCAGGAGCCGCGACGGCCGGCGGTTACCTCCGCCTGCTCGCCTCGCTCCCCGGACTGGTCACCCGGCACGCCCCGTTGCGCCTGTCGGCCGCGCTGGGAGCGACGGTCTTCGCGTCCTTCTCCGCCTTCTGGTCCGCGCTCGCCTTCCACCTCACCGCACCCCCGCTCGGGCTGGGTCCCGCGACGATCGGCCTGTTCGGCCTGTGCAGCGTGCCCGGCGCGCTGGCCGCCCGCTACTCGGGGCGCCTCAGCGACCGGTGGGGCCCGCGCGCCGTCAACGCCCTGTCCGTCGCCTCGGCGGTGCTCGCCTTCGTGCTCTTCGGGGCCGCCGGGCAGTCGCTCGCCGCGCTGGCCGTCGGCTGCAACCTCCTCGGCTACGGGGTGACCAGCGGCCAGATCGCCAACCAGGCCCGCATCTTCACCGCCCCCGCCGGGATCCGGGGCCGGCTCAACACGGTGTACATGTTCGCGGTCTTCGCCGGCGGCGCGACGGGTTCCGCCGTCGCCGGGGTGCTGTTCTCGGCCTTCGGGTGGCCCGGCGTCGTGGCCGGCGGCCTCGGCTTCCTGCTGCTCGCCGGCCTCACCCTGGCCTGGCACGGCCTCCGCTCCCGCCGCGCGGCCACCCGGCCCGCCGGTACCGCAGCGTCGCCCCGGGAGGAAGCGGCCGACGCCACCGTGCCGACGGCCCGGGGGTAGCGGCGGCACCAACGCGCCGACGCGCCGGCCCGTGGCGGCGGCTCCCGGACCGGCGCGGGTCCCGGCACGGCTACGGTCCGTACGGGCCACCACGGGGGACGGTCACCGGGCGCGCTCCCAGGTGAGGACGCCGGTGCGGAGCACGCCCCAGATCCTGGCGGGTTCGGGCAGGCTCAGCCGGAGCCTGCCCCCGTCCAGGGCGGCGACCCTGGTCAGGGTGCCGCCCACCCAGTTGGGGAAGAGGCTGAGCTCCACGTGGTGGACGACCACGTCGTCCTCGGGGATCGCGTAGGTCCCCGCGTAGGCCAGGTAGCCCTCCGCCGCGGCGGCCAGCTCCTCGGGCAGCCCCTCCTCGAGGCGGCCCTGCCGGAAGTCGGGCCGGTCCACCCGCATGATCTGGGCCGACATCTGGCCGCCGGGGGTGTACGTGATCAGCCCGCGGGGACGCGGCCCGAACGGTTCGACGACGTCGCCGCCGACGACGTCAGTGGCCTCGTAGGACACCAGGCGCCAGGCGCCGATCAGGGAATTGCGCAGTTCATCGGGGGTCATGCCGTACCTCACAGGTGTGCGGGCGCCCGCCGGGCGCCGTCCGATGGCCGCCGGCCCGGCTCCCCGGAGACCGGCATCGCTCCTTGACAGTCAGGATGACGAGAGTAATCCTGAATGAGGATGATAGCTATCATCCACACTTGGGAAAGGACGCGCCATGACCGACACCTACGAGCCCACCCGCACCGCGGTACTGCTGGTCGACCCCTACAACGACTTCCTCTCCGAGGGCGGCAAGGTCTGGCCCGTGCTCGCCGGGGTCGCCACCGAGGTCGGTCTGCTCGACAACCTCCGCGCCGTCGTCGGCGCCGGCCGCCGGGCGGGCCAGAAGGTCTTCTTCGTCCCCCACCGCCGCTGGCAGGAGGGCGACTACGAGAGCTGGGACCACCCCAACCCCACGCAGCGCATCATCCAGGAGCGCCACACCTTCGCCCTCGGCACCTGGGGCGGGGAGTTCCACCCCGACTTCCGGCCCGCCGACGGCGACGTGGTCGTCCAGGAGCACTGGGCGCAGAGCGGGTTCGCCAACACCGACCTGGACTTCCAGCTCAAGCAGCACGGCATCACCCACGTGATCGTCATCGGCCTGCTCGCCAATACCTGCATCGAGTCCACCGGCCGCTACGCCATGGAACTCGGCTACCACGTCACCCTCGTCCGCGACGCCACCGCCGCCTTCGCCCCCGAGATGATGCACGCCGCCCACGAGCTGAACGGGCCCACCTACGCCCACGCCATCACCACCACCGACGAACTGCTCAAGACCCTGCAGAACGGAGACCACTGAGATGCGACTGACCGGAGAGATGCTGATCGGCGCGTCGTCCGTCCCCGCGTCCGAGGGCACGATGAAGGCGCTCGACCCCGCGACCGGCGAGCTGATCGGACCGGAGTTCGCGCTCGGCGGCCCGGCCGAGGTCGACCGTGCCGCACGCCTGGCCGATGAGGCCTTCGACAGCTACAACCGCACCGGCCTGGCGGAGCGCGCCTCGTTCCTGGAGCTGATCGCGGACCGGCTGGACGGGATACGCGCGGAACTGGCCGGGCGGGCCGCGCTGGAGACGGGCCTCCCGGTCGCGCAGCTGGAGGGCGAGGCGGCCAAGGCCGCAGTCCAGTTCCGGCAGTTCGCCGACGTGGTCCGGCAGGGCCGGTTCCGGCACGCCACGGTCGATCCGGCCCAGCCGGAGCGGCTGCCGCGGCCGCGCGCGGACCACCGCATGCAGAGGATCGCGATCGGCCCCGTGGCCGTCTTCGGCGCGAGCAACTTCCCCATCTCGTACTCCGTCGCCGGTGGCGACACCGCCTCCGCGCTGGCCGCGGGCTGTCCGGTGATCCTCAAGGCCCACAACGCCCACCCGGGCGCCTCGGAGCTGATGGGCCGGGTCATCCAGGGCGCGGTCGCCGACTCCGGCCTGCACGAGGGTGTGTTCTCCCTCGTCCGCGGGGCGGGCAACGGGATCGGCGAGGCCCTGGTGGACCATCCGCTGGTCAAGGCGGTGACCTTCACCGGTTCCGAGGGCGGCGGCATGGCCCTGTACCGGAGGGCCCGGCTGCGCCCCGACCCGATCCCGGTCTTCGCCGAGATGACCAGCGTCAACCCGACCTTCGTACTGCCCGCGGCGCTGGCGGCGCGTGGCCGCGAGGTCGGCGACGGCTTCGCCGAGCGCATGCTCGTCACCGTGGGCCAGGCCTGTCTGAAGCCGGCCGTCCTGCTCGCCGTCGACGGCCCGGGCTACGCCGCGATGCGCGACGCGGCGGCGGCACGGGTGAACGCGATGGGCGCACGCACGATGCTCACCCCGGGCATCCACGACGCCTACGACCGGGGCGCGCGGCGACTGCTCGACTCCGGGGCGGAACCGGTCGCGGAGGGACCGGAGCCGCAGGCCGCCTGGGAGGGCCGCGCGCGGCTGCTCGAGGTCGACGGGGACCGCTTCCTCGCCGAACCCGCCCTCGCCGAGGAGGTCTTCGGACCGGCCGCGCTCCTGGTCCGGCTGACCGGCATCGAGCAGCTCCTCGAAGTGGCCCGGAGCTTCCGCGGCCAGCTCTCGGCGACGATGCACCTCGACGACGAGGACCACGCGGAGGCCGTACGCCTGCTGCCGATCCTGGAGCGCCGCACCGGCCGGATCGTGGTGAACGCCTTCTCCCACCCGCAGGAGGTCGGCCACGCCACCATCCACGGCGGCCCGTTCCCGGCCACCACGGACAGCCGCTTCACCTCGGTCGGCATGAGCGCGATCGACCGTTTCCTGCGGCCCGTCACGTACCAGGGCTTCCCCGACGCGCTGCTGCCCGAGGCGCTGGCCGCCGCCAACCCGCTCGGGCTGTGGCGGCTGGTCGACGGGGACGTCACCCGCGACTGACCCACCGCGCGCCCGGCGGCGGGGGGCGGGGACTCCGCCGCCGGGCGCACCCGGGTCCCTCCCCGTCACTGGAGCGGGCGAGCTCCTCCCGGGTACGGGTGATCCAGGGGTGGTCGTCGCCGAGGCGGCGGACGCGGTCCTGGAGAACCTGGCGCAGCAGGCGGGCGGCCCGCGCCCGGTCGCCCGCGAGGCCGACCGAGCAGGCGTGCGCGTTGCGGCCGGCGACACCGGCCGGCATCCTCAGCACGGACACGGCCGCCCCGGCGGCACGCCCCCTCCCGGCCCCCATGCGTGTACCCCCGTTCCCACTTCCCGGTGGCACCGCCCGCTATCCCCCCGGGGCGGTGTAGCGGGCGGAGGCCAGGGAGAAGTCGAGGAAGCCGCGGGCCCAGGCGTGGATGCCGTCCGCGTACTGGCAGACCGCCGCCAGCTGCGCGGACGTCAGGTCGGTCGCGAGCGCGGTGGCGTACAGGTCGCGCGTCGCGGTGCGCAGGGCCGCGACGCGGCGCGCGTGCCACAGCCGGGTCTCGTCGACGGCCTCGCTCAGGGTCAGTCCGTGGTGGTGCCGCAGGACCAGGACGAGGTTGGTGGTCTCCCCGGAGCGCAGCTCCTTGTCCACGGAGAACAGATCGTTGGTCCAGCCGATGACGTCGGCGGCGGCCTCGCGCAGCCTGCGGCAGGCCGGGGAGATCCAGATCCGCTCGGGCAGTTCCGACTCCTGGGCGTACTCGATCAGGTCGAAGCACCACCCGGTCGCCCCGGAGACCCGCCGCCAGGATATGTACGTCTCGGGTGTCGGCACCTCGTGGCCGGCGCGGATCCGGATCATGTCCTGGTTGGTACGGATCCACGCGATCAGATGCCGGCGGAAGCGGTCGCCCCACGCGGGCCCCATGGCCCCCGTCACGCGCGGCACCACCTCGCCGAGGACGCGGACGGCCGGCGACGCCGAAGCGGGAGCCGTACGTCCCCAGACGCCGACGGCACGCGTCATGGCCTCCAGTTCCGCGCCGACCCGGGCGGACGGGTCCGGGCCGGCGTCGCTGCCGTCGTCGACGGCGAACATCCACAGCGTCAGCCGGGCCAGCTCCGTCAGCCGTGCCGGAGCCGCCCAGGGCCACACGTGTCCGGCCATGGCCACCTGCCGTTCCCGCCCGGCCTGTCCCTCGGTGTGCGCGGACAGCAGCCCGGCCCGCCGCGCCCAGGCCATGACGTGCGGCTCCACCTGCCGCAATCCGGGATTGAGCAGCGACGGTCCCGGCACGCGCACGGTGGGCCCCCCGGCCCGTCCCCGCGCGGCCACGCTGTGTGCGGCCCGTCCCGCCGGGCCTTCGATATGGACGAACACAGGAGTCTTCCCCACCGAGATCCCCCCTTCCCGCGCCGTCGGCGACCCGGGCAAGGACTACGACTTCAAGCCATCCCCGTCCGGGTTCCTACCCATCGATCGACGGCGGAACGCCAGGAACGGCCAGGTGACGTCGGGGCATTGGCGAGGTTCCCGGGGGTGCCGGAACCTCCGGGGGCCACGATGCGACATGATCCGGGCGGGCACCGACCGCCCGTGTCGTTCCCGTTCACCGAGGAGAGAAGTGCACAGACACCGCCGCCCGTCCTTGGCCGTCATGGCGGCCGCGCTCCTGGCCGCCCTGCTGGCCGCCTGCACGAGTCCCGGGACCGGGGTCGCGGCCGGATCCGGCCCGTCGGCCGTCGCCGGCAGCGGTCCGGCACCGGAGGCGGACCCGCCGGTCACCGGGTTGCCGGACGACCACCGGCACGTGGCCCCCAGGACCGCCGCCGCCCGGCGGCCCCACATGGTCCAGCGGTGCACCGAGCACACCCGGCGGGTGCGGCACTCCTCCTCCAGCGGTTCCCGCAAGCGGAGGTCGACGCGGACCTGGTACAGCACCGAGCACTACCGGGACTGCAGGAAGGTGCAGCAGGGCACCGAGCCCTACACCCGCGTGCTCTCCGCCGAGCGCTGGTGCGTCGAACTGGACGACGTCGGCGGCGACCGCGCCAGGGACGACATCTGGTACAGGGTGGACTCGCCCACCTACGGGAGGGTCGTCGACGCGCCCGAGGGCGCCGTGCTGTCCTTCACTCCCGTGGCGACCGGCTGCTGACGGCCCGCCTCGGGTCATGTCCGGGCTCCCCCCGTAATCCGGATGCGTCCCCCCGGCGCGCCTGCCATCCTCGCGCCCATGTCCACCACATTCGAAGATCTCGTCGCCGAGGGTGAGGCCGTCCCGACGGAGGGCTGGGACTTCTCCTGGTTCGCAGGCCGCGCCACCGAACAGCGCCCGTCGTGGGGTTACTCGGGGCTCCTCGCCGACCGTATGGCGCGGGCCGAGGCCGTGCTCGACGTCCAGACCGGCGGCGGGGAGGTACTGGCGTCCGTCCCGTCCGCCCCGTCCGTGGTGGCGGCGACGGAGTCCTGGCCGCCGAACCTCGAGATCGCCCGCCGCAATCTGGCGCCGTTCCACGCCACCGTCACCGAGGTCGACGACACGGCCGATCTGCCCTTCCCGCCGGACCACTTCGACCTGGTGGTGAGCCGCCATCCGGTGGTCACCCGCTGGGACGAGGTCCGCCGGGTGCTGCGCCCGTCCGGAACCTATCTGTCCCAGCAGGTCGGCGCGGGCTCGGTGCAGGAGCTGACCGACTACGTCATGGGGCCGCGGCCCGTGTCCGTGCACGCGTCGCGTGACCCCTACATGACGACGGCCGGCTCGAGCCCGGTCGAGGCCACGGCCCGCGCGGAGGCGGCGGGGCTGGAGGTCGTGGACCTGCGCCAGGAGGCGCTGCGCATGGAGTTCCACGACATCGCGGCCGTGATCCACTTCCTGCGCAAGGTCATCTGGATCGTCCCCGGCTTCACGGTGGACGCCTATCGCGACCGTCTCGCGGAGCTGCACGACTTCATGGAGCGGCACGGGCCGTTCGTGGCGTACTCGCGGCGGTATCTGATCGAGGCCCGCAAGGCTGACCGACGGCAATGACGGCACCACCGGTGAACGCCTCGCGGATCAGGCCCTTCGCGGCCTCCGACCTCGACGCCGCGACCGGTGTGCTCGACCCGCGGCCGGCTCAGGGCTGACCTCGCGCGGCCGCGGGCGCCGAACGGGCGGGCGGGACGCCTAATCCACGACCCCGAAGTCCTCCGGGAACGCCTCCAGGAACTCGCGGCGCCGGGGGTCGGGCTCGGCCGCCGCCATCGCCTCGAGGACGACCAGCAACTCGGTCCGCTGGGCGTCCGACATGCGGTCCACCACGGCGGCCACGCCCTCCAGCACCGTCACGGCGTCGTCCTCGTCCATCTGCTCCTCGTCCGTGCCGTCGATGAACCAGGTGACGTCCACGAGCGCCTCCGCCAGGGCGTGGGTCAGCGAAGGGTACTGAGGCATCGGCGTGTTCTCCCCGGAGAGGTGGCTGCGGCGTTCTCCGGTATCCCATCACAGGCCTCCGACAACGCTCTTCGGGGTCACCGCCGCAGGTGCGCGAGCGTCACGTCGGGCAGGGCGTACGGGCCGCCCTGGGGCGCGGCGGGGTCCGGGGCGCCGGGGTCCTGAGGGGTGTCGCCGGGTCCGGCGGCGAAGCGGGCGGCGTACCTCTCGGCGTCGTCGACGGGGGCGTAGTCCAGGACCGACGGGTCGGGGAGCCGCCAGAAGCGGCGGGTGTTGGCGGACACGGCGTACGCGGTGGCGAAGCGGACGGCCGGCGGCGCGGTGAGCGCGGCCCTGACCCAGCCGACGGCGTCGCGGTGGCTGAGCCAGGTCGCCAGATGCCGGAGCTCACCGGGTTCCGCCTCGAAGCTGCCGATGCGCAGGCAGATCACCGAGAGGCCGAACTTGTCCGCGTAGAGCCGCCCCAGCGCCTCGACGGCCGCCTTGCTCACCCCGTACAGGCCGTCGGGGCGCACCGGTTCGTCGGGGGCCGTGCGGTGCCCGGTGGGGTAGAAGCCCGTGACGCGGTTGCTGCCGGCCAGCACCACGCGCGGGATGCCGGTGCGCCGGGCGGCCTCCAGGACGTGGTGGGTGCCCAGGACGTTGGTGTCCAGCAGGTCGGCGAGGGGCGCCTCGTCGGGGATGCCGCCCAGGTGGAGCACGTGGTCGGCGCCCTTGAGGGCCGCTTCGACGGCGGGGGCGTCCCGCAGGTCGACGGTGTGCGCCTCCTCGTTGGCGGCCTCCGGGCGCAGCGGTACCCGGTCGAGCAGCACCAGCCGTTCGGTCTCGCCGCGCAGTGCGGCACGCACCACGGACCCGATGTTCCCCGCCACGCCCGTGATCGCCAGCGTTCCG
Organism: Streptomyces sp. NPDC001070; assembly: GCF_053598835.1. Taxonomy (NCBI): domain Bacteria; kingdom Bacillati; phylum Actinomycetota; class Actinomycetes; order Kitasatosporales; family Streptomycetaceae; genus Streptomyces; species Streptomyces sp. NPDC001070. Next base: position 87,390 of record NZ_JBSFLB010000024.1, on the reverse strand, counting down.
CGCACCATGGCCACTCCCCCGTCCCCGACTGCCGCGCTGTTCCTCCGCGATCCTCCCAGGTTCGGGACCCGGCGTCCCTGATGAGGCGTCATTCACCCACTGTTGGCCGGTCGTTCGCGCGCAGTTGGCGAAGGCCGCCTCAGCGGGGGTGCGTTGGTCAATGCGAGGCACGGGGACGGTCTATGCTCTCCTCCGTTGTTGGGTCGTTGCGATATCAACCACTGCTGGTCGTCGAGGGGACAGCGCGCCATGAACCATCCGGGGTTGTCGATCAATCAAGTGCGGATCGCCGTGGCCGTGCTCAGCCTGGCGCTGTTCGCCCAGACGGCCTTCTGGCTTGTCTATGACATCGTTATCCGCGGACTTCCGGGCGCATGGGCGCTGTGGACGACGGGCTGGGTGCCCGGTCTGTCGGCCACGTCCTCCCTGGACCTGGGTCTGGCGGCGCTCCAGCTCGCCGCCGGGCTGGCCACGCTGTTCCAGACCCGCGGCGCCGGCGGCCTGCTGGTGACCGCGTGCGCCGTGACACTCGGCTTCCGCCTCCCCGCGGTCTGGTACGTGCTGCTCAACTCGTCCTCCGACCCCTGGTTCGGCACCCTGACGGGCGCCTCCGTGAACACCGTCGGCGGAACCGCCGTCCTCGCCGTGGTGCTCGCCCTGGTCCTGGGCGCGCTCCTGCTCCTCGCGCGGCACATGGAGTACGAGGCCACCGCCTCGGACGCGGTGGCGGGCGGCGGGGTCCGGCCCGTGAAGGTGACGGCCACGGCCTCCGGGCTGCTGCTCGCGGTGCTGAACATCTTCTACATCGGCCGGAACACGGTGACGGCCTTTCAGGTCGGCCCCGGTGTGCTCACCGACCTGCTCGTCGGCAAGGGCGGCGGGCGGGCGGTCCTCGGGGTGTCGTCCCCGTACCAGTGGGCCTGCCTGACGGTGCTGTGCGGGGCCGGCATGCTGCTCGCCGCCCGGCGCCGGCCCGTCGCCACCGGGTTCTCCGTCGGCCTGTCACTGTTCATGATGCCGTCGGCGTTCACGGAGCTGTGGGGGTACGCGGCGGGCACGATGCCGGTGACCGTCGTCGACACCGGACAGAGCCTGCTGGAGTTCGTCGGTTCGGCCGCGGTGGTCGCCCTCATCGTCGGGGACGTGCTCCGTGACCGGCGGCCGTCCGGGGAGCCGGAGATCTTCTCGACCGCGGAGCTGCCCGAGGTCGCCATCCCCGCCCAGCGCGACACCGGCGCCGAACCCGCCGCAGCCGAACGCGCCGCAGCCGCCGAGGCCGAACCCGCCGGGGCCTGAGTCCGGGCGGCCTCGTCAAGGGTGCCGCGAAGAGCGGTTGCACGTCCCCGGTGCCGGTGCCGACAGTCACGGGACGGCCACCACCGTACGGCCGGCCGTCCTCGGGGACGCACCCGCCATCTGCGAACTGCTCGACGCGATCGACGTCATGGAGATCGGACGCCCCGAGACGGACCTCGGGACGGTGGAGACCGAACTGCGGCGCTCTACCTCGCGCACGGCCTGGCGCTGCGCTTCGCCGTCGACACCTGGGAGGTGACGCCGCCCGCCGCCGGCGCGCGGTGAGGGCACGACCACCGCCGTCCGGCCCGGGAGCGCCGCGCCGGACGGCTCCTTCATGCCCGGCCCCGCCCGGCGTGCCGCACGGGACCGCGTGCGCCGGGCCGCGTCGCCGTCAGGAACCCGTCCGCCGGCCGAGTGCCGGACCGAGGCGGGTGGCGATGTCGGTGAGAATCTGCACGTAGTCCTCCGGTTCGAAGTCGAACGGCAGCGCGAACGCCACCTCGTCGACCTCGCGGAAGGCCGCGTGCGCGGAGAGCCGCTCCGCGATCTCGTCGGAGGTCCCGACGATGTCCGGGGCGAACATCAGACGTCCCGGCCCCTGTGGGGCGGCCGTGCGCGGCAGCCTCCGGCGGGCGTACTCCTCGTACTTCTCCCGCTGCCGCGCGGAGGCGCTGTCGGTGGGAACGACGACGAGACCCTGGGAGACCCGGGCGCGGTCGCCGTCGGGGTGCGCGGCGCGGAAGGCCCTGATGTGCGACAGCTGGATCTCGGCGAAGTCCTGCGACTCCTCCGCCTTGACGACGCTGCTGGTCAGCAGATTCATACCGTGGGCCCCTGCCCACCGGGCGGAGCGAAGGCTGCCCCCGCCGTACCACATGCGGCCGACCAGCCCCGGGGAATGGGGCTGGACGCGGTCGGAGAAGACCTCGAATCCCTCGGTGCCGCCGAAGTCGGTGGCCCGCTCGCCCCGTACGAAGTCCAGAAGGCGTTGCACCCGGCCGTAGCCGAAGTCCTCCTGCCCGGCGGTGTCGGGGTAGAGGGCGTGCCGGACCTCGTCGAAGTGCATCGGCGGCCCCACGCTGACGCCCGGGTTGAGGCGGCCGCCGGACAGGATGTCGACCGTCGCCAGGTCCTCGGCCAGCCGCAGCGGGTTCTCCCACCCCAGGGGGATCACCGCCGTTCCGAGTTCGATGCGGCTGGTGCGCTGCGAGGCGGCCGCGAGGACCGCGACGGGCGAGGAGACGCCGAACTGCAGATGGCGGTGGCGCACCCACGCGCTGTCGAAGCCCAGCCGCTCCCCGAGTTCGATCATCTCGAGCGTCGACTCGTGTCCGCGGCGCGGGTCCGCCTCGTCGAACGACCCGATGGTCAGGAAGCCGAGCTTGCGCAGCGGCTTGCCATGCGGTGGCACGGGGCTCTCCTCGTCGTCGCGCGGTCCAGGGCACCCTACGTCACGGTCCTCCCGGGACCCGCCGGGGCACACCGGCACCGGGGCCGGACGCGATCGGCGGTGCCCCGCCCCGGTGCGGGGGCGGGGCACCGCCGATTGCCGACGGCCGGTCAGCTCACGGTGACGGGCAGCTCGTACAGGTCGTTCTGGGTCACGACCGGCTTGTTGCGCAGCTCCGTGGCCGGCACGGCCAGATCCAGCTTCGGGAAGCGCTCGAACAGGGCGGGCAGGGCGACCGCGGCCTCCAGACGGGACAGGGCGGCGCCGGGGCACACGTGCGGGCCGTGCCCGAAGGCGATGTGCCGGATGGGGTGGGGGCGGGTGATGTCGAAGACGCCGGCGGTCGGGCCGTGCTGGTTCTCGTCGCCGCCGATCGCCGCGTACGAGACGATCAGGGCCTCGCCCTTGGCGATGACCTTGTCGCCCACGGGGACGTCCTCCGTGGCGAAGCGGATCAGCACGTGCGAGGTCGGCGTGGAGTGGCGCAGGGTCTCCTCGACCACCGACTCCCAGCTCGCCTTGCCGTCCCGGACCAGGGCGAGCTGGTCGGGGTGGGTGAGCAGGTTGACGACCGCGTTGACGATCAGGGAGATCGTGGTCTCGTGCCCGGCCGCGATCATCAGCTGCAGGGTGCTCTGGATCTCCTCGTCGGAGAGGTGGTCGCCCTCCTCCGAGGCCGCGATCAGCGCGCTGGTCAGGTCGTCGCCGGGCTCGGCGCGCCGGTCGGCGACGGTCTTGGCCATCAGGCCCGCGAGTTCGCCGAGGGTGGCGATGACCTCCTCGGGCGGGGTCTGGGTGGAGAAGAACTTCTCGAACAGCACCTTCAGTCGCGGCAGGTGGGCCTCGTCGATGCCCATGAGCTCCTGGACGACGTACATCGGCAGCGGGTAGGCGAAGGTCGCCTTCAGGTCCACCACCTCCGACGCGCGGGCCGCCTCCTCGACGCGGTCCAGCAGGCCGGAGGTGAGCTCCTCGATGCGGGCGCGCATCTGCTCCACCCGGCGCGGGGTGAGGGCCTGGGCGACCAGTCCGCGCAGCCGGCGGTGGTCGGCGCCGTCCACGGTGAGCATGGACCGGCCCGGGTTGGCGAGGCCGATCAGCGCCCAGTCGGCGGGTATCTCACCGCGGGTGAAGGCGTCCCAGTGGGCGATGTCCTTCACCAGCCGGGGGTCGGTCAGCAGCGCACGCGCCTCGGCGTGGTGGGTGACCGCCCACACCGGGACCCCGCCGGGCAGCTCGACCGCGGCCAGCGGGCCCGCGTCGCGCAGCGCGGCGCTCTCGGCGACCAGGTCGCCCACCAGCGGGTCCAGCACGATGGGGGAGGCGGCGTCGTGGCCGGTGACCGGGCACTTCATCAGTTTTCTCCTAGGGCGGGAGTGGGGGTGAAACGCACGGGGAGCTTGGTCATGCCCCGCAGCCACGGGGACGGGCGGCGCACCAGTCCGGTGGGGTCCGCCGCCAGATCCAGGTCGGGCAGGCGGTCCAGCAGCACCTCGATGCCGGTGCGGGCGATGGCCTCGGCGATCTCCTGCGCCGGGAACGGGCAGCGGTGCTCGCCGTGGCCGAAGGAGAACCAGGCGTTGTTCCCGTTGGTGGAGGCCCCGGCCTCCAGGTGTACCTGGGGGTCGGCGTTGGCGGCGGCGAAGCCGAGGATGAGCAGGTCGCCGGAGGAGATGTGGCGACCGCCGAGCCGGGTGTCGCGGCTGGCCCACCGCCCGGCGATGTTCTGGGTGGGGGTGTCCTCCCACAGCACCTCGTTCATGGCCTGCCCGACGCTGTGCCGGCCGCCGGTGAACGAGGCGGCGAAGCGGTCGTCGGTGAGCATCAGCCGCAGCGAGTTGCCGATCCAGTCCGCGGTGGGCTGGTGCCCGGCCACGGTCATCACCATCATGTCCTGCACGATCTCCTCGTCGGAGAAGTCGTACCGGTCGGCGAGCATCCGCGAGACGACGTCCGCGCCCGGCTGCTCCTTCTTGGCCTGGAGCAGCTCGCTCATCGCGGTGTAGACGTACACCTGGCCGGGGATGGCGTCCTGTCCCCCGTCGACCAGGTCCTTGACCGCCTTGACCAGGTGGGGGCCCTGCTCCTCGGGGAACCCGTAGAGCCGGGCCAGCACGCGGACCGGCAGCAGCATCGCGAAGTCCGCGAGCAGGTCCGCCGCGCCGCGGCCGCAGAAGGTGTCGATCAGTGCGTCGGCGTAGCCCTCGGCGTACCGGCGCAGGTCGACCGCGTCGATGGCCTCCATGGCGTTGCCCATCATCGCGGCGCGCCGACGGTGCCGTTCGCCGACGGTGTAGAGGATCGACGGCTGCTTGCGCCCGATCATGGGCAGCAGCGGCCAGTCGTCGGGGATGCGGTCCCACTGGTTCCACAACTCCGAGTCGCGGCTGAACAGCACCGGGTCGCCGGTGACATGCAGCAGTTCCCGGTAGCCCAGCACCAGCCAGGCCGGCACGTCGCCGTCGAGCATCACCGGCGCGAGGGCGCCGTGGTCGCGCCGCAACTCCCTGTACAGGGCCGCGGGTTCGATGTGGAAGCGCGGACCGCTGAACGGCACCGCCCCGGCGAACGGGTCGGTGCCGGCGGCCGGGGATGGTTGACTGGTCACGGTGCGGTCCTCTCCCGGGCACGCGGGCTGGCGGCGGACAGGGTCTGCAGGTGCCGGACGAGGGTGATGAGGACGTCCTTGGACGACTGGCGGGACCGCGCGTCGCAGTCCACCAGCGGCACCCCGTCCGGAAGCGACAGCGCGTCGCGGACCTGCTCCTCGGTGTGCTTCGGTCCGCCGAAGTCGTTGCGGGCGACCACGAACGGCGTGCCGTGGTGCTCCAGGCGGTCGATCGCGTACCAGGAGTCGTCCAGGCGGCGGGTGTCGACCAGTACCACCGCGCCGAGCGTGCCGGAGAACAGCCGGTCCCACAGGAACCAGAACCGCTCCTGCCCGGGCGCCCCGAACAGGTACAGCACGGTACGCGTGTTGATGCTGATCCGGCCGAAGTCGAAGGCCACCGTCGTGGAGGTCTTGGCCCCCACTCCGGCGAGGTCGTCGACCTCCGCGCCGGCCTGCGTCATGGTCTCCTCGGTGTTCAGCGGGCGGATCTCGCTGACCGAGCGGACCATGGTCGTCTTCCCCACGCCGAACCCGCCGGTGATGACGATCTTCAGCCCGTTGTCGGCGGTCGCGTGCAGCGGCGCCCGCGGCCCCGGCAGGCCGGGAACTCGGCCGGGGTCAGAGGTTGCGTAGTCCAACGAGCACCTGCTCCAGGATCTCGGGGTCCGGAAGTTGAGCCGCCGTCCGGGCGGTACGGGGATGGCGGGCGCTGATCCGGCCGGTGTCCAGCAGATCGCACAGCAGCACCTGAGTGATGCCGACGGGCAGCCCCAGGTCCGCGGCCAGCTCCACCACCGCGGTGGGCCGCCGGCAGATCCGCAGGATCGCCGCGTGCTCGGACTGCATCCCCGGAACCGGATCGCACTCGGCGACCACCAGGGTCACCAGGTCGAACACATCGGACGCAGGCCGGCTGCGGCCCGACGTGAGGGTGTACAGCCGGTCCGGATCCTCCTCCCGGCCCGGGCGGGGTGTCATGCGCCGTCGCCGTCCTCACCGGGCACCTCACGCGGGGGCGCGCTCAGGTGCTCGCCGAGCTGCTCGACCAGCTCGTGCATGTTGTGGCCGATCAGGCCGACCTCGGCGTCCTCGTCGGCGACGACGGCCAGATGGGCGCCGTCGCCCGCCTCCACGATGAACAGGATCCCGCCGTAGAACTCGGTCATGGCCTGGCGCACTCCGCCGCTGCCGTCGCCGAACTCGATGGACGCGCCCTGCGACAGGCTCTGGATGCCGGCGGAGATCGCCGCGAGCTGGTCCGCCTGGTCCACCGACAGCTCGGGGGTGCGGCACAGCTTGAGTCCGTCCCGGGACAGGACCAGGGCGTGGCGGGCGCCGGGTGTGCGCTCCAGCAGGTTCTCCAGCAGCCAGTTGAGCCGCTCGTCCGTACTGGTGCTGCCGGGGGCTGGTGCGGTCATCTCGTGTCGCTTTCTGGGGATGGGTCCGTCGCGTTGTGCTCGTCACGGCCCGCGCCGGGCGCGGACACGGGGTCGGGGGCGGGGGCGGGGCCGGTGGCGCTGGAGCCGTTCACCGCGCTGCGGAAGGTGCTGAACCGGGCGGCCCGCTCCGCCGCGGTGCCCTGGCCGCCGGTACCCGAGGTCCTCGGGGCAGCGGCGGGCCGGTCGTGCCCGGCGGCGGCCAGGGTCCGGCCGCGTCGGCGCTTCGGCAGGCCGCTCTCGCCCAACTCGGTGGCCGCCGAGTCGACTTCCTCATCGGGGACGACCGATGCCGGGGCCGGGGCCGGCGCCGGAGCGGGCGGGAGCGCTGCCGGCTCGTCCGGGGGCAGGACGGGAGCGACGTCCGGGCCGGAGTCCGTGCCGGGGCGCGGGACGGTGAGCAGTTCCTGCGGGATCATCATCACCGCGCCGGTGCCACCGCGGGCGGAGGGCCGGAAGGACACCGTCAGCCCGTGCTTGCGGGCCAGCCGCCCCACCACCGTCAGGCCCAGCCTGGTGCCGGACAGGCCGGTCAGGTCCGCGGACGCCGCCGCGACGGCGCTCTGCGCCCGGCGCAGCGCGACCTCGCCCATGACCAGGCCGCTGTCCTCGACCGTGATGACGGCCCCCGCGGGCACCTCCTCCACGTACACGTGGACCTCGGCGGTGGGCGGGGAGAAGTTGGCCGCGTTGTCCATGAGTTCGGCCAGCGCGTGCATCACGCCCTCGGCGGCGTGGCCGACGACGGCGACCTCGCTGGTGGAGTGGAGCCGCACCCGCTGGTAGCCGGCGATACGCCCCATCGCGCCGCGCAGGATCGACTCCATCCTGATCGGCTTGGCCCACCGGCGTCCGGAACGGGCCCCGGTCAGCACGGCGATGCTGTCCGCGAGCCGGCCGGCCTGGGCGGTGCGGTGGTCCAGGTGGAGCAGGTCGTGCAGGACGGCCGGGTCGGTGTGGCGGTGCTCCATCTGCCGCAGGTCGGCCAGCATGCCGGTGGCCAGCGCCTGCATCCGTCCGGCGGCGTTGGCGCCGACGGCCATGGCCGCGGCACGCCGTGACTCGCTCGTGCCCACCCGGTCGGCGACCAGGGTCAGCACCCGGCGCTGCGCGCCGCTCAGCGGCTCCCGCACCGCGGCCAGCGCCCGGTCCACGGACTCGCCGGCGGCGATCCGGTCGGCGGCGGCGGGCAGCACCTCTTCGGCGAACCGCTTGGCGTCCGCCCGGAGGGCCGCGACCTCGCCGGTCAGCCGCCGTGCCCGCCAGCGCTCCTGCGCAGCGACGGCCACGGCGCAGACCAGTACGAGGATGCCGGCTACGGACGCGGACGCGCCGGGCACCCGCAGCGACCGGGGCGCGGCGGCCACCAGCCATACGGCGACCGGCACGGTGACCACCAGGGGCACCGCCAGAGCCCGCGCCACGTACATGAGCGGAGCACGCTGCTCACGCGGCCGTGCCGGGATGCGCAGGCGCCCGGTCCGCGGGCGCGGGAGCGCGGTCTGCGCTGTCATCGATCAGTGACCTCGGGGCGGGTACGGACGGGTGGGACGGGCGAAGAGAATCCAACAAAAACGGGCATTACCGTGCGCACGGACCCGGTCGGGTTCCGTGTTCGCTGGGAACTCGCGGTCACTATATGCGAGTTGCCAGCGAGTGTTGATCAACGCAGCGGTGACAGTTGTTGGCTGGTGAGGATATGTGAGGTAACCGCGGGGTCGCTTGCGAGGACGTCCGTGAAACCTGCGCCCCCGTTTCCCTTCGTACGCCGCGCTGCCGTGGTCACGGCCGCCGCGCGGCGGCGGTGGCGCTGACCACTCCCTTTCGCCTCGCCCCGCGGGGACTTGGGCCCGTCGGCGCGTTCGCGCGCCGGGCACCGGGCCCCCCGCGCCCGGGCCTCGCCCCTTCCGCCGCACGACACGTACGGCGCCGTGTCCACTCTGGGACATGTCCCAAGCGCGACAGGGCGGTTCGCTACAGGGCGCAACACGACTGTGGCTGACTCTGGGAGTCCTTGAGCACTCCGATCATCTTGGGGTTCCCTTTGTCCTTGCCTCCGTCCCGCAGACGCGGGCTGACCGCCGCCGCCGCCGTCGTGCTGGCGGCGCTGACGGCCACCGGACCGGCCGTCGCGGACTCCGTCGCGGCGTCCCCTCCGGCCGCCGCGGCCTCCCCCGCCACCGCACCCGCCGGTCGCACCGGCGTTCCGCGCACCGTCACCCTCATCACCGGCGACAAGGTCACCGTGACCGCCACGGCCGACGGGCACACCGCCACGACCGTACGCGATCAGCAGGGCCGGCCCAGTGGCGCACACGTCATGACGGTCGGCGCCGACACCTATGTGTACCCCGACGCCGCGCTCCCCTACATCGCGTCGGGAGCCCTGGACGAGCAGCTGTTCAACGTCACCGGGCTCCTCGCGGACGGCTATGACGACGCCCGCAGCGACCAGTTGCCGCTGATCGTCACGTACACCGACGCGGCCGCCCGCTCCCGCAGCGCGAAGACGCCCGAGGGGGCGAGCAGGACGCTGACCCTCAGCAGCATCCAGGGAGCCGCGATATCCGCGCGGCACGCGCGGGCGGCGGACTTCTGGTCCTCCCTCACCGGCACCGAGGCGGCCCCGGCCGGAGCCAGGGCGGCCGGCACCGAGCCGTCGTCCGGACAACTGGCGGGCGGCATTGCCAAGGTGTGGCTGGACGGGAAGGTCAAGGCCGCGCTCGCCGACACCACGGCGCAGATCGGCGCCCCGCAGGTCTGGCAGGGCGGGGACACCGGACAGGGCGTGGACGTCGCCGTACTGGACACCGGGATCGACGCCGCGCACCCCGACTTCGGCGGGCGAATCGCGGCGACGCAGAGCTTCGTGCCCGGCCAGGACGTCACCGACCGGCACGGCCACGGCACCCACGTCGCCTCGACGGTCGCCGGCACCGGCGCCGCGTCCGGCGGCAAGGAGCAGGGTGTCGCCCCGGGTGCCGCGCTGCACATCGGCAAGGTGCTGAACAACGACGGCAACGGCCAGGACTCCTGGATCCTCGCCGGCATGGAGTGGGCGGCCCGCGATCAGCACGCGAAGGTCGTCAGCATGAGCCTCGGCGGCGGGCCCACCGACGGCACCGACCCGCTGAGCCAGGCCGTGAACCGGCTCAGCGAGGAGACCGGCGCGCTGTTCGTCATCGCGGCGGGCAACTCGGGTCCGGCACCGTACAGCGTGAGCGCGCCCGGCGCGGCGGACGCCGCGCTCACGGTGGGCGCGGTCGACGGGCAGGACCGGCTGGCGTCGTTCTCCAGCCGCGGTCCGCGCACGGGCGACAGCGCGCTCAAGCCCGACCTGACCGCGCCCGGCGTCGACGTGCTCGCCGCGCGCTCGCAGTACGCGCCGGAAGGCGAGGGCTCGTACCTGACGATGAGCGGCACGTCCATGGCGACGCCCCACGTCGCGGGCGCCGCGGCCCTGCTGTCCGCGAGGCACCCGGACTGGACGGGGCAGCAGCTGAAGGACGCCCTGGTCAGCACGACGAAGACGACCCGGCAGTACAGCCCCTACACGGGCGGCAGCGGCCGGCTCGACATCGCGGCCACCGTGAACGACTCGCTGTTCGCGACGGGTTCGGTGTTCACCCGCACCCACTGGCCCTACACGCCGGGGCAGACCGTCCGCAAGGACGTCACCTACACCAACACCGGCGCCGACCCGGTCACCGTGGATCTGGCGGTGAACGCGCCCGGTGTGCCGGAGGGGCTGTTCACACTCACCGACTCCCGGCTGACCGTGCCGGCGCACGGCACCGCCACCGTGGGCGTCGTCAGCCACCTCGACGCGGCGCAGGACGACGCGGGCTACAGCGCGGTGCTCACCGCCACCGGCACCGACGGCACGCTCCGCACCCACACCCCGATCGGCCTCAGCAAGGAGAGCCGCCGGGTCAACCTCTCCTTCACGGCGAAGGACCGGCGCGGCGGACCGCTGCCCGGCATGGTCATCCTGAAGGACGTCGCGCGCGACACGATCCCCCAGGTGTACTCCGTCGACGACTCCGGGAGCGTCTCCCTCAGCGTGCGTCCGAGCACCTACGCGGCCTGGATGTACGCCGCGGTGCCCGGCATCGACGGCACGCACTCGCGCGGTCTGGCCGTGCTGAGCGCCCCCGAGGTCGTCCTCGACGGCGACCGCACGGTCCGCTTCGACGCCGGCGCGCTGCGCAAGGCCGCCGCGGTCGCCCCGCAGCGGACCGCGAACAGCTACCTGCGCGTCGACCAGTACCGCTCGTACAAGGACCTGCACGCGTTCTTCGACAGCTACCAGCCCGAGTTCTGGCTCTACGACAGCCTGTGGGTCACCCCCACGCCGAAGGTGACGCAGGGCTCGTACACCTTCGCGACCCGCTGGCGTGAGGTCCAGCCGCCGCTGACGCTCTCCTCCGGCGGGCGCTCGTACGACGACGTCGTCATCCAGAGCCTGTCGCCCAAGCTGCCCGAGGGCACCGGCACGTACGCAGCCGTGTGGGCGGGCGACGGCTCGGCCGCGGACTTCGCCCGGCTCACGGTGCGGGGCAAGGTGGCGGTCGTGCGCCGCAGCGACACCGTGCCCGCCCCGGACCAGGCGGCGGCCGCGAAGAAGGCCGGTGCCAGGCTGCTCCTGATCCTCAACGACGGCTACGGGCCGCTGGACGCCTGGGCAGACCTGCCCGAGGGCGCTCCCCTGCCCGCGGCCTCGCTCGGCACGGACGACGCAGCTCGGCTGCTGCCGCGGGTCAAGCAGCACGGGGCGACGCTGAAGCTGGCCTCGCACCCGTACCCGCACTATCTGTACGACCTGGTGCGCCACAACGCCGGCGCCATCCCGCGCGATCCCTCCTACCGGCCCGGTGCGGGCGAACTCGCCCGGATCGACGAGTCGTTCCGCGACACCAAGCGGGGCGAGGCCGCCGCGATCCGCTACGACCTGTCGCCCGACTTCGCGTGGGCGGTCGGCGCCGCCGTGACCACCGTGCCCGCGCAGGGCGCGACCACCTCGTGGGTCACGGCGAAGCCCGGCGTCAAGTGGGTCGCGCAGGCGGCCGTGCCGGACCTGACCGAGTTCGGCTCTTCGCACTCGTACCGGCCGCGCAGCCGGAACGCCGAGACGTGGTTCGCCCCGGTGCACCACCCGCGGCTGCTCGGTGACAGCGCGATCGCGACGGCGCCCTCCCGGGTCGGCAACATCCTGGCCGTCTTCGGCATGCCCGCCTGGGGCGACTCCGGCGGTCACGCGGGAATCGTGTTCGACGGCGACGCCACCGCGCAGACCTCGCTCTACCAGGGCGACGAACTCCTCGGTCAGGGTGTCGACTACGTCTCCGCCGAGGTGGCCTCGCCGGAACCGCGGCCCTACCGGCTCGTCGTGGACGGCGCACGCGACCTGCCCGGACGGCCGTACGCGGTTCGCACGCACACGGAGTGGCGGTTCACCTCGGGGTACACCGACGACACCACCCTGGTGCCGATGGCGCTCGTCCAACTCGACTACGCGGTGCCCACCGACCTGTCGGGCCGGGCGCACCGGCGCGGCGAAGTGAACGTCACCGCTTCGCAGTTGCCGGGCGTCCTGGGCGCAGCGCCGATCAGCGCGGCGACCCTGGAGGTCTCGTACGACGACGGCAGGTCCTGGCACCGGACCTCGCTGCGGCACAAGGGCGGCACCTGGCAGGGGCGTCTGGACGCTCCGTCCAAGGCCCGCTTCGCGACGCTGCGGGCCACCGCCCGGGACGCCGAGGGCAACAGCGTCAGCCAGACCGTCGTCCGGGCCTTCGGCCTGAAGTGACGGCGTGACACAGGGGCGGGGTCGCGCGACGGCGCGGCCCCGCCCCGGCGCGTCACCCCGCGGCGGACGCACCCGGCGCGCCGGCCGGCGCTTCCCGTTCCGCGTCCGTGTCCGCGTCCGCATCCGCGTCCGTGCGGACGAACCGCCCGGCGGCGCCGGCCACGAGCGCGAGCACGAGGGAGGCGGCGCCGATGACGAACAGCGTGCGGTGGCTCTGGCCGGTCAGGTCGAAGACATAGGAGTACAGGTACGCGGAGAGGGCCAGCGACAGGGCCCCGGCCACGGTGGCCTTGCCCCAGGCGGCCGACTGTGCCTCGGGGCGCCGCGGCACCAGCTCGTGGACGCGCCCCAGGACGACGGGGACGACGCCGGGCGGGAAGGAGCCGATGACCACGCTCAGTACCGCGATCGCGAGCAGGCCGTGCGCCATGGCCAGCGCGGCGAGGGCCGCCGTCTGGAACAGGGTGATCAGCAGCAGCGCCCGGGCGAAGCCGAGGCGGTCGCCGAGGAAGCCGTAGAGGGTGGGGCCGACCAGCGCGCCGAGTCCGTAGAGGATCCAGACCGTGGAGCCGCTACCGGAACCCCGGCCGAGCCCCCGGCTGACGAAGTCGGCGAGGAAGGCCATGGCCGGGGTGAGGCCCATCGAGATCAGGGCGTACTCGCCGAGCAGCAGGCGCAGCCGCGGCGAGCGGGCGGGCTTCCGGGCCGCGGTGGCGGCCGGGGCCGCCGGTGCGGGGGCGGCAGACGGGGTGGGGGCGGCAGACGGGGTGGGCCAGCCGTTCCAGCTCAGTGCCGTCAGGACCGCGCACAGGGCCGCGAGGCCCATCCAGGTCCGGCTCAGCCCGAGGTGCAGCAGGAGGGGCACCAGGGTTCCCGAGGCGGCGATGCCCACCCCGAGCCCCGCGAAGATCGCCCCGCCCGCCACACCGCGGCGTGCGCCGCTCAGGTGCGGGAGCACGGCACCGGCCACCCGGACCATGATCACGCCACCGGCCACCCCGGAAGCCGCGCGCCAGACGAAGAACCAGACCACCGATACGGGAACGCTGCAGGCCAGCAGGGCCAGCGTGGCGAGCGCCATCATCCACCGCAGGGCCCGCCGGTCGCCGAGCCGGCGCCCCACCCGCCGGGCGCTCAGCGCGCCGGCGAGATACCCGGCCAGGTTGGCCGCGCCGAGGTAGGCGACCGCCGTCGGGGAGAACCAGCGGGCGGTGATCAGCTCGGGGACCAGGGGCGTGTAGGCGAAGCGGGCCAGGCCGATGCCGACGAAACTCGCGCTCGCGCCCGCCGCTATGGCCCGCCACGCGGCGGGCCGGGGAGGTGTGGTGCTCATGTGCTCATGTCCACTTTCCGCCCGGTCGCGGCGGGTCCGGGCATGGCCCGGCCCATCCGCGCAGACCATCTTTGACAACCCCGTCATGTTTGACAGCGTTGCAAACTTTGACGGAGGCGTCAAAAATGAAATAACGTGAGGGCATGGCTGGACGGCGTCAGTTCGATGAGCAGCACACTCTGGGCCGGATCCTGGACGTCTTCTGGAACCAGGGCTACGGAGCGACCTCCATGCAGGACCTGGCGACCGCCACGGGCGTGCAGCGCGGCTCGCTCTACAACGCGTACCACGACAAGGAGTCGCTGTTCCTGCGCGTCTTCCGGGACTACGCGGACGCCTTCCTCGCCGAGTCCGCCGCCACGCTCGACCAGCCGGACGTCCGGCGGGCGCTGGAGGACTTCTTCGACTTCACCATCGCGTCCATGACCCGCGGCACACCGGCCCGCGGCTGCCTGTCGACCAAGACGGCCACCGACACCCAGGCCGACGCGGAACCCATCCGAACCGCGATCCGCGACATGCTGGACCGGCTCGAGGGCGTCATGGCCGAGCGGCTCTCCCGTGACGACGCGGCCGGCCGGCTCACCGTCCCGGCCGCCGAGGCGGCGCGGGTCCTGATCACCATGACCCGCGGCACGGTCGTCATGGAACGCGTCTACCAGGACCCCGAGCGGCTCCGGGCCACCGCCGGATCCCTGATCACGATGATCCTCGGCGGACGGAGGACGGCCGCCGCCTGATCAACGGGCCCGGTAGGGTGCCCGGGTGACGGAGGACACCGAGCCCGACTGGGCGGCCACCCGCGCCTGGGTGGACCGCCACCTCGACGACGGGGAGCGGATCGAGCCCGCGGAACGGCTGCTCGGTGGCTGGACCTCGCAGATGCGCCGCCTGCGCGTCGAAGGGACCGGCGGCGAACGTCATGTGGTCCTGCGGTCCTTCGTCAAGCCCTTCTACCTCCGGCACGCGGAGCGGCTCCTCACCCGCGAGGCACGCATCCTTACGCTCCTTGGCCCGACCGACGTCCCCGTGGCGGAACTCCACGCCGTCGACGCGACGGCGGAACACTGCGACCACCCGTCGCTGCTCATGTCGTTGCTCCCCGGCGGCGTCCGGCTGGACGAGCGGGACGCCGCGGCGCGGGCGGGGCTCCTGGCCCGGCAGCTCGTCCGCATCCACGCCGTACGGGTCGCCGAGGAGCACCGGCCCCGCGCCTACCAGGCGTGGACCTCGCCCGAACGGGTCCGCCCTCCGCGGGCCACGGACCGGCCGGAGCTCTGGGCCCGCGCCGTTGACGTCATCCGTCGCGACCCGCCCGGCCACGAAGGCCGCTTCCTGCACCGGGACTTCCACCCCGGCAATGTGCTCTTCGCCGGGCACGGCGACGAGTTGCGCATCACCGGCGTCGTCGACTGGGTGGAGACGTCCTGGGGCCCGGCCGACCTGGACGTGGCTCACTGCGCCACGGCCCTCGCGCTGCTCCACGGCCCCGGAGCGGGAGTGCGCTTCGCCGACCTCTACACCGCCGTGGGCGGCCGTCTGACCGAGGCGCCCGAAGCCCACCTCTACTGGCGGCTCCTGGACGCCCTGGCCTTCGCACCCGACGCCGAGAAGGTCGCCGTCCCCTGGCGGGAGCTGGGCCGCGCCGACCTCACCCCCGCGACGCTCACGGAACGTCTGGAGGGCTACATCGCGGCGCTCCTCGACCGGTACGGGACGGTCTGACGCGGCGTCCCCGCAGGTGCCCGCACCGCGACGTCACGGCCGGCGGCGCCCGCGCTCCGTCGCGGAGCGCGCGCGCCACCACCGTCGGCAGGCATCCGGGTGACCGCCGGCCGCCGGTGGAGGGGACCGCCGAGGAAGTCGAGCGCGACCTCGATGCCGATGCCGGCCTGGGGTTCGCCGCGTTCGACGGCGCGCTGGAGGATGCGGGCCGCGTTCTCGCGCCGGTGGCGGCGGACGGCGAGGACGAGGGCGTCGGCGAGTTCCCGTTCCCGTGTCGCCTCGGCGAGCAGGCCGGGGACGATGCGGCAGGCCGGCGGGTGGCAGAGCGCGACCCGCGCGTCGCGGAAGAAGTGCAGGAGGTCACCGCGCAGGCTCCCGGTGTCGTGCGGCCGGATCTCCGACACGGCGACCCGGGAGACCAGCGCGACCGTCATCTCCCGCTTCGACGGCCACCGGCGGTGGATCGCCGCCTTTGCGGCACCCTCCAGCGAGAGCCTGCCGTAGCCGACGGCGGCGAGCTCCTCGAAGAAGGCCAGGCGAGGGCCTGCGTGACCTCGTCCTGCAGGACCGGTCCCCCGGACACACGGCGTCCGGGCGCGGGGGCATTCGTCATGCCGGCAAGCCGGCACAAAACGGAACGGTCGCGTCTCGACAGAGCCGGCGGCTACCGCCCGCCGCCGCCCGCGCCCCCGACCGGCAGGGTGACGGTGACGGTCAGGCCGCCGCCCGGACGGGCCGCGGCGTCGGCGTCGCCTCCGTGGGCGCGCGCGACGGCCTGGACGATGGACAGGCCAAGGCCGCTGCCCTTCGCGGCCCCGACGCGGTCGGTCAGCCTGCGGAAGGGCTGGAAGAGGACGGGCACCTCGTGGGAGGGAACGACGAGCCCGGTGTTGGCGACGGTCAGCCGGACGCCCTCGGGGACCGTGGCGGTCCGTACGTGGACCGTGCCGCCGGGGACGTTGTAGCGGACGGCGTTGTCGACGAGGTTCCGGGCGAGCTGCTCCAGCAGCACCGGGTCCCCCTCCAGCCGTGCGGGGCGCAGATCCGCTTGGACCGTGACTCCGGCCCGTTCGGCCGTCGTCGCCGCGGCCTCGACGACCGAGGTGGCCGCCTGGCCGAGGTCGGTGGGCAGCCGGTCCACGGTGCCGTTCTCGGAGCGGGCGAGGGCGAGCAGGGCGTCGATGAGCCGCTCGTGCCGGGCGTTGACCGCGAGCAGGTCCTCGCCGAGGTGCCGCACCTGCGCCGGGGCGTCACGGCGGTTCACGGCCACTTCGACGAGGGTGCGGTTGATGACCAGCGGGGTCTTCAACTCGTGCGCCGCGTTGGCGATGAACCGGCCCTGGCCCGCGAAGGACTCGTCCAGCCGCTCCAGCATCCGGTCGAAGGAGTCCGCGAGGGTCTTGACCTCGCCGGGCGGTGCGTTCAGGGCGATCCGCTGGTTCAGGGTGCGCCCGGCGACCCGCTCGGCCGTGCCGGTGATCCTGGTGAGCGGCCGCAGCAGCCGTCCCGCCACGAGCCAGCCGGCGGCGGTGGCGGTGACCCCCACGGCGGTGGCGACGAGCGAGCCCCACTTGAGCATCCACAGCACATCGGCGCGCGCGTCCGCCGCCGAGGCGGCGGACACGTAACCCAGCTCCTTGGCCGCCTGACTCTGCTGCTGCTCCGTCAGCGGCGGATAGACCTTGAGGTAGGGCGCGGTCCCGGGGTGGTACTGCCGGTAGCGCTGGACCAGGAGCACGGTGGCCGCCAGCACCACGGCCGCGGCGACGAAGAACATCAGGCCGAAGACGGCGGTCAGCCGCAGCCGCAGGCTTCCGCGCCGGTCGAGGATCCAGCGGGGGACGAACCTCATACGAGGCACCGCCCCGCGTCGACGTCCTCGTTCATCAGTGGCGCACCGCCTGCCCGCCTTCGCTCATCGATCCGTTCCCGGAGCACTCAGTATGCGGCCGCGGTGTGAGCGGGGCGTGAGGGGTCCCGCTCACCACCGGTTCACCTCCGCCCTGCTCGGATGACGGGCGCCCCGTCGCGCTCTCGAAAGGCAGGCTCTTGCTCGATCTCGTCTTCGGACGGCACGTGATGTACGTCCTCCTCGTAGTCCTTCTCTCCGCGGCGGTGTTCGGGGGCACCGGGCACCTGCTCCGCCGGCGCTCGGACCGGCCCTGGGCCTATGCCGCCTGGGCCGCCTCCACGACGGCCGCGCTGCTGCTGACGCTCTGGGTCAGGACGGCCGCGACCGGCGCGGTGATGTGCGTCGTCAACAAGGACGTGTGGGAACCGCTGGGCGTGGCCCAGGGACGGATGAACATCGCCCTCTTCGTCCCGATCGGCTTCTTCGGTCTGCGAGCGGCCCGGCGCCCCGTCCCGCCGCTTCTGCTGTCCGTCCTGCTCAGCTGCGGGATCGAGAGCGTCCAGGCCGTGGTTCCCGCCATCGGCCGCTACTGCGACACGAGCGATCTGGTGGCCAATGTCCTGGGGGCGGTCGCGGGCGTGGGCCTCGGGGTGCTCTCCGTCCGCCTCGGCGGCAGGCGCCTGCCGCCCTGGGGATTGCCCCGTCGCCGTCTGCCGATCGCGGCAGGGGCCGGCCTCACCGCGTGCGCCTGCCTGCTGGCGGCCACCGTCGAAGTCCGGGTCGTCGACCACGCGGAGCCCGCCAGGGCCGCGTCCGCCGAGCAGCGGGCGGCGATCGCCGACGTGGTCCGCCGGGCGCTGGGGAGCGGCTTCCGGATCACCGGTGTCTCGGACTTCACCCCGTGCGGCGTGGACGGCGTGAACGAGCGGGCCTGGGCCGAACTGGAACCGGACGCCGGGGTCGAGATGACCTGGCCGGACCGGGACCTCGTCACCATCGACGTGCGGGGGCGCACCACGTCCCTCACGCAGCCGCCGACCGGATACCCCATCCCGGGCGCGGCCGGACCGGTGAACGACCCCTCCGCCGCGCGCCGGGTCGCCGGCCGGTACGTGGCCGCGCGCTACCCCGCGGAGGCCGACGCGACGCGGCCCCTGGTGGAGGCGCCCGAGGCGGAGTCGGCGGACATGTGGACGGTCGCCTATCCCTACCGTGATCCCCGCATGCCCGCCATGAAGTCGCTCCGGGTGACGCTCAACCGCGCCGGACGCCTGCGCGGCCTCCAGCTGTCCGCCGGCCCTCCCGGCGGCGACGCCACCGGCGCGGCAGGAGCGGCGGAGCAGAAGACGGGCACCTGCTCCGACGTCCCGCGCGGGGCCCCGCCCCTCGGGAACTCCTGATCGTTCAGGTACTACGGGTACGAAAGTTGCCCGTGGCACCTAACAACTTACGGAGCAGGCATGACCGCTGGGGAGGACGGCCGGCCCGGTGTCCCGGGAACGGGCCACGGTGCGACGGCGGGGCCGGGTCGCCGGAAGCGGCCTCGCAAGGCCCGCGCGCAGCGCCCCTGGTGGCAGGAGCTGCCGATACTGATCGTCGTGGCACTGGTCATGGCACTGGGGATCAAGACGTTCTTCGTGCAGGCCTTCTCCATCCCCTCGGGTTCGATGCAGAACACCCTGCAGGTGGGCGACCGGGTCCTGGTGGACAAGTTCACCCCGTGGTTCGGCGCGACACCCGAGCGCGGCGAGGTCGTCGTCTTCCGCGATCCCGGCGGCTGGCTGGGAGACCGGCCGCCGGAGCCGACCGGAGCGACCCGGCACGCGATCACGAAGGCCCTGGCCTTCGTCGGCCTGATGCCCTCGTCCGACGAGCAGGACCTGATCAAGCGCGTGATCGCGGTCGGCGGCGACACCGTGGAGTGCGAGCGGGGCAAGCCGGTCAAGGTGAACGGGACACCACTGGACGAGCCGTACATCTATCCCGGCGCCACGCCGTGCGACGACCTGCCGGTCGGCACGGTCAAGGTCCCCAATGACCACCTGTGGGTGATGGGTGATCACCGCAACGGCTCCTGGGACTCCCGCGCCCACGTCCACGACCAGGGCGGCGGCTTCGTGCCCGTGGACGACGTGGTCGGCCGCGCCTTCGTCGTCGCCTGGCCCGTGCCCCGGTGGTCCACCCTGCCGGTGCCCGCGACCTTCGACAGGACGTGACGCGCGGCGGCCGGGTGCACCCGCACATCGGGCCGCCCGGCCGCCGTCCCGTCGCCGCTTGCCCCCTCGCGGCACGGCGCCGGCAGTGGGGGAAGTCCCACGATGCGGGAACGCTTCCCGCCATCCGGGCGCGGGAGAAGGCGATGCGGCCATGACCGGTGATCGCACGGGACGGCGGGGGGGCCGTCGCACCGCCTGACCCGCGACCCGGGCGAAGGACCTCGCGGTGCAGGCGATCGGCTGCGCCTTGGCCATCTCCGAGGGACGGCTGTGGCGTGGGCACGTCGGCGTCGGTAAGGTCCCGCCTCTCCGCGCACCCGGCCGGAGGCCGGACGCCGACCCCGTCGCCTTGACGATGCCCCGTACGGGTCGCACAGTGGACACCGCGTTGCGGCAATGGCTTCCACGATGCGGCACGTAAGGACGGTGGAGCCGTGATCCATACGACTCCGCGCATCCACCGGAGCGCGGACGCACCCGGTGCCGGCCCTGGTCCCGGCCCCGTACTCCCTGCGCACGGCGGTGGCGATCGCCCCGCCACGCACGCGAACCTGCCCGTGTTACCCCCCGCCCTCCACGGCCCGGCCTCGGCGTCCGCGCACCGGACCGGCCGCGCGGGGCGCCGCGTTCCCCCGGCGACCGCCCGGCACGACCGCCCCTGACCCGTCCGGCACCGAGTCCGGTGACGGCCCACCCGTCCGCAGTGGCGCATTCACGCGTTCCCATCGTGCCGCGGGGCGCACGGCACGGCACATCGCGCACCACGTCCGCGCACGGGGTTCGAACCACCCGCAGGACCGCCCATGAACGACTTCTCTCCCCCCGTCCCCACAACGGCGCGGGCCGGCCGTGGCAGCCGCCCGTCCCGCGCAGGCACCGCCGGTGGACGGTGGGGGCACTTCCGGCGTCCCTTCCGGACTGCCGGGCGTTTCCGGGGGGCCGGTACGCGCATCCAGGTGTCCCTGCCGGTCGGGCTGATCGCGGCGATCACCCTGGCCGGGTCCTTCGCCCCCATGGCCGTCCACCTGTCCCCCCTGCTGGTGGCCGCCCCGACCTCCACGGCGGCGTTCGCGCGCGCCCGGTTCACCGCATGCGTCGCCCTGGTGGCCAGCGCGGCCATGATCGTCGTCGACCGGCACGACGGGCTGCTGCACTCGTCGATCCTGTTCATCCACATCGGCGCACTGCTCGCGGTGTCGGGCTTCGTCATCGCCGCCCGGACCCTGCACGACCGCGACCTCAGGGAGCTCAACCAGGTGCGGGCGGTCTCCGAGGCGGCGCAACGGGTCCTGCTGCGGCCGATCCCGCCGCGGATGGGCCCGCTGCGGGTCGCGTCGGTGTACCGGGCGGCGGCCGAGCACGCCCTGGTGGGCGGCGACCTGTTCGCGGCCGCCCGGACCGACGGCACGACCCGTTTCCTGATCGGCGACGTCCGCGGCAAGGGACTTCCCGCCGTCGAGGACGCCTCCGTGCTCCTCGGCGCCTTCCGTGAGGCCGCCCACCACCACGCCACCCTGCCCGAGTTGGCGGCCTCCCTGGAGCTCAGCGTCCGCAGGCACCTGGCCCAGCTCACCGAGTCAGACCCCGAGGCCGGGGAGCGCTTCATCACCGCCCTCCTGGCCGAGGTCCCCGACGACGCCGGACTCGTCCGGATCGTCAGCTGCGGGCATCCCCCGCCCCTGGTGAGGCACGGCGGCCGCGTGGCCGCCCTGGACGCGCTCCGGCCCGCGCCGCCCTTCGGGCTGGCCGGCGGCTCCCCGGACGACTACCACCTCGACACCTTCGTGTTCGGGGCCGGGGACACCCTGCTGCTGTACACCGACGGCGTCATCGAGGCCCGGAACGCGGCCGGCGAGTTCTTCCCGCTGCCCGACCGAGCGGGCGACTGGAACTGGGAGGGCCCGAACCAGCTCCTGCGGCACGTCGGCGACGACCTGGACGCCCACACCTGCAGCCACCTCGACGACGACCTGGCGATGGTGGCCGTGCAGCGCGCCTGCGCACCGGAAGCCGGTCAGGGTCCGCCCCCGCCCCGGCCGCCCCACCCCGCGGAGGCCGCCCTGTGATCGCCGAGCGGGCCGTACGGCCCGGCCGGCGGCACGTCCCCGACCGCGGAAAGGCGCTGTTGACAATGGCCGGCACACGACTCCCGTGGCGACTCAGCCCCCTGCTCATCGGCTACATCGGGGCCGCCTGCGCGGTCCAGCTGGAGGCGTCCGCGGGCGGCCTGGTCCGCTGGTCGCAGTACTCGGCGTTCGCGCCCCTCGCGGCCGCCGCCCTGCTCCCCGTCAGACGTACCCTCGCCGTCGGCATCGCCACCCTGGCCGCCAGCGTGGCCGTCTACGGCTTCGCGATACGCGGGGTGTCCACGGGCGGCCGGACCGTCGTCATCGCCGCGGCCGCGCTCTCCGTCGGTCTCAGCGTCGTCCTCTGCCGGACCCGGCTGCGGCTGCAGCAACGGCAGTGCGCGACCGCCCCCGGGCCGCGGTCCCGCACGACGACCGCCACGGAACCGGCGCACCTCACGGACGGCGGAGGAGCGGACGCCCCGCCCTTTGGTCCGCACGGTCTGCTCCCCGGCCACCTGCCGGTCACCGCGGCCGTGGAGGTCGTCGGCCACTGCCTGCCCGCATGCGGCCGGTCCGGCCCGGTCGCCCACTGGCTCGACGCCATACCGCTGTCCGGCGCCCGGGTGGCGCTCGTCGCCGGCTCGGTCGCCGCCGGGGACGGGACCGCGGCGGGCGACGCGGCCGCCGAACTCCGCGCCGCGGTACGCACGCTGGCCGACATCGACCTGCAGCCGGACGAGCTGCTCGCGCACCTCGACGACGTCCTCGGCCGCCTGCGGCCCGCCGGCGCCGGGGTCAGCGCGGCATGCCTGTACGCGGTCTACGACCCGGTCTCCGGGCGCTGCTCGCTCGCCGGCGCGGGGCACCCCGCACCCGTCGTCGTCACACCCGACGGTGCGGTCACGCCTGTCGGCCTCCCGCCCTCGCGACCCCTGGGAACGGCACGGCCGTCCGTCGAGGCCACCGAGATGGAACTCCCCGCGGGCAGTCTCCTGCTGCTGCTCACCGGCACCGGCGCCGGCGGACCCGGCAGCCCGGGCGGCCCGGAACTCCTCGACGTCCTCACGCGGCCCCACCCGTCACTGGACGCCACCTGCCGGTCCGTCCTCCAGGCCGTGCCGGGAACGGACCGTCCTCCCATGGCCGCCGTGCTCGCCGCCCGCACCCGCGTCTTCGACACGAGCACCGTCGCCACCTGGGACCTGCCGGCCGACCCCGCCGCCGTGTCGCACGCCCGCAGGCACGTGGCGAGAAGGCTCGACGCCTGGGGCCTGGCGGAGGCCGCGCCCTCCACCGAACTCATCGTCAGCGAGCTCGTCACCAACGCCATCCGCCACGCCCGGCCGCCCGTCCGGTTGCGCCTGATCCGTCACGACGGGGGCGTGACCTGCGAGGTCTCCGACAGCAGCAGCACCTCCCCGCATCTGCGGCGGGCCCGCACCTTCGACGAGGGCGGCCGTGGGCTGTTCATCGTCGCCCAGCTCACCCGGCGCTGGGGGTGCCGCCACACCCCGCAGGGCAAGACCATCTGGGCCGAGCACCCCTGTCAGGCCGGGACCGGTACGGCCTGCTGAGACCGTCGCCCACGGCGGTCCCGCGCCCGGGGGACGCCCGGGCGCGGGACCGCCGTACGGTGCCGCCGGCGGTCACCGGCGCACGGTGAACTCCCCCGTGAGCGGCCCGAGTCGCACGCTGTACGTGCCCGCGGCGCCGCGTCGTACGGTGAAGCCGACGCGTATGTCGTGACCGGCGCGGACCCGGACGGTGCGGCGCTGCTCGACCTCGCCACCGACCAGGAGCACGGCCTCGTACGTCCCGGTCCGCTCGCCGACGTTCTTGACGTCGGCGCCGATGCGGACCGGCCTGCCGGGCCGGGCCCGTTGCGGGGTGACGGACAGGCCGCTCAGCGCGAAGACCGGTTCAGGACCCGCGATCCGGTCGTGGACGAAGACGTCGAACCGGCGGTTGGTGTCGTCGGCGACGAGGTTCGTCGACGCGCTCTCGAAGGCGACGTACCGTCCGTCCCCGCTGAGGGAGGGGAGGTCGGATGCGCCGTCCCCGTCCGCTCCCTCCGGCGCGGTGGAGACCCGCTCGGTGGTGCCGGCCGTGCGGTCGCGGACGAAGACGTCCGGCTGCCGGTTGGTGTCACCCGGGTCGAGGTTCGCCGCGTAGCTGTAGAAGGCGACCTTGCTCCCGTCGTCGCTGAGCGAGGGCGCGAAGGCCCAGTCTTCGGCCTCGGTCCCGCCCGAGGTGACGGAGACCTCCTCCGAGGCGCCGGTCCGCAGGTCGTGCGTGAACAGCTGCCAGTTGTTGGTGAAGGCGACGACCCGGCCGTCGGCACTGATGACGGGACCGGTGTTCTCGCCGGGCCGCGGGCCGGGCACCTGCGTGGTGGTGCCGGTCTGCCGGTCGTGGACGAAGACGTCGAGCTCCCCGTCGGTGTCGCCGGGCACCAGGTTGCCGGCCGCGCTCTGGAAGGCGACGTACCGTCCGTCGGCGCTGACCGACTGCTCCCTGGAACTGCCGTTGCCGGGGGTGCCGTCCGGGGCCTGTGAGACGCGGCTGGTCCGCCCGGTCTGCCGGTCGTGGACGAAGACGTCGGTGGCGTTGTTGGTGTCGCCGGGCACGAGGTTGTCGGCGTCGCTGTTGAACACGGCGTAGCGTCCGTCGGCGCTCAGGGAGGGCGCCGAGGACAGGCCGTCGGCCTGGGTGCCGTCGGAGGCCACCGAGACGCGTTCCGTGGCGCCGGTCTCCCGGTCGTGGACGAAGCTGTCGGTCTGCTGGTTGGTGTCGACCGGCACCAGGTTCGTGGCACCGCTGTTGAAACCGACCCAGCGGCCGTCGGCGCTGAGGGTGGGCGTCAGGGAGAAGCCGTCGGCCTGGGTGCCGTCGGAGGCGACGGACACCCGCTCGGTCTCGCCGGTCCGCAGGTCGGTGACGAAGACGTCGAGCTCACCGTTGGTGTCGCCGGGGGCGAAGTTGGACGCCGGGCTGGCGAAGGCCACCGCCGTCCCGTCCGCGCTCAGCTCCGGCCACCATGCCTCGTGGTTGCCCTGCTTGCCCTCGGAGGTCAGCGACACGCGCTCGGTGGCCGGCGGTCTGGGCAGCTGCAGAGCGGCCCGACCGGCCGGACCCGAGCCGTGCACGCTCACCCGTACGGGCTTGGAGCGGGAGATGCCGGGCGCGGCGGCGGAGACCTCGTACTCGCCGACGGGGACGTCGCGGATCGTGTAGCGGCCGTTGTGATCGGTCGTGGCCTTCAGCGGGTCGGGGACGTCGAGGACGGCGACCGTCGCTCCCGGTACCGTCGAACCCGTCGGCCCGTAGGTGACCCGGCCGGTGATCACCCCGCGGCGGGTCGGCGTCAGCCGGAGCGACAGGTCGGTGTACCGGTCGGCCCGCACCCGGGCGGTGGTCTCCTGCGCCGCGTAGCCGAACCGCGTCAGCCGCAGGGCGTGCGTGCCCGCCGCGAGGCGCAGCTCGAAGCGGCCGTCGGCTCCGGTGGTGACCGTGCGTCCGGTGTCCGTGCGGGCCACGGTGACGCCGGCCAGCGGTCGGCCGCTCTTTGCGTCCCTGACCGTGCCCCGTACGCCGCTGCGCAGTGCAGCCTCCTTCACGGCGGCGTACGCGTCGATGCGGCCCCAGCCGTAACGCGGGTTGGGGCGCGCGCCGTAGCGCTGGTCGAAGAAGGAGGTGCCGGTGAGGATGGCGAGGGCGTCGTCAACGGTGAGGTCCGGGCGGGCCTGGAGCATCAGCGCGACGGTGCCGGACACGTGCGGTGTGGCCATGGAGGTACCGCTGAGCAGCCCGTAGTCGCCGCCCGGGAGCGCGGACAGCACGTCCACGCCGGGCGCGGAGACGTCGGGCACGACGTACGACTGGGGCCATTCGGCGGGCGCGTCGATCCAGTCGCTCCGGTCGACGACCTCGCCGCAGGAGAAGTCGGCCACGTCGTCGGCGTCGTCGGTGGCGCCGACGGACACGGCCTCGTACACGTTTCCAGGGCTGGCGGAGCCGTCGACGCACTGGTTGCCGATGGCGAAGGAGGGGAACACCCCGGCGCGGTAGATGTTGCGGGTGGGTTCGATGAGTTCGTCCGCGTAGCCCTCGGCGCCGAGCGACATGCTGACGACGTCGGCGGGTTCGCCGGCGGGCTTTCCGTCCGCGTCGTAGGGGGCGATCGCCCACTCCATGCCCGCGATCACCTGGGCGAGCGTTCCCGAGCCGCCCGGGATGATCAGTCCGGCCATGAGGTCGGCGTCCGGGGCGACGCCGATCCGCGTGCCCGAGGCGTCGCCGCCCGCGATGGTGCCGGCCACGTGCGTGCCGTGGAAGCTGCTGTCGTGGGGCAGGGAGGCCACGGGCTCACCGGTCGCGGAGAACTCGAGCCAGCCGCCCGGGTGGGCGGGGTCCGCGGCGTCGTCGGTGGCGAGCTTCCCGGCCAGGTCGGGGTGGTCGAAGTCGACGCCGGTGTCCAGGACCGCGACCCGTACGCCCTTCCCCGTCGGCCCCTGCTCGGCGCGCACCTTGTCGACGCCGATCTTCGTCAGGCCCCAGGTGCTCGCCTCCGCGGCCGCCGCGCGGCTCGCCGTGGCGGGCTTCTCGGGCTCGGTGGAGGGCGCCTTCAGGGTGAAGTTGGGGATGATGTGGTCGACCGGCGCGAGGGCGGCGAGTTCCCGGAGGGTCTGCGGCCTGACCTTCACCAGGACCATGTTCTTCAGCCAGAAGGTGTTGAGCACCTCGTCGCCGCGCGACTCGACCAGGTCCACGACCGGGGACTGCACGGAACGTGCGCTCCGGGTCAGTTCGGCCCGCACCGCACCCGGCTCGGCACCCTGCTCGGGGAGTGCGGTGCGGTCGCGCAGCACGACGGCCGCCTCGACACGGCCGTCACCCCGCGCACCGGCGGCCTCCATCCGGCGGACCAGCACCGGGTCGATCTTCTGTCGCCCGGCCGGCTGCGTCGCCGGCGCCGGGCCGCTTCCCTGCGCCGCCGCCGGGAGGGCGGTCAGCAGCAGCGTGCATATCCCGAGGGCCGGCAACCACGCGCGGTGGCGGCGTTGCCCGAGTAAGCGGCGGGCGGACAGCGGCATGGGCGCTCCTTCGTGCGACGTGGGTCCACGTCCTCGAGCCGGAATGACGGTGTACCGCCGGGAACGCTGACATCCGCTTCGCCGGGCTGACAAGATGATCGGGGGGCGACTTCCCGTCAGGTGACGGGAGTACGACACGTGAGGACGGCGCGAAGGCGGACCATGCTCGAATCCATCGGCCTGAGCCGGCAGGACGAAGCGGTGTACGAAGCCCTGATCCGCCGTGTGCACGCCACCGTCTCGGAACTGGCCCACGACTGCCGGCTCCCCGCTCCCACGGCGCGGCGCTGCGTGCAGTCGCTGGTCTCGCTCGGCCTCGCCGTCCGCTCCACCGGGCGCCCCGTCACCTACGCCGCGGTCTCCCCCGACAGCGCCCTGGAGACCGTACTGCGGGACCGGGAGCGGGCGTTGAACGACGTGCGCTCCCACGTCACCGGCCTGATGGACCTGTACCGCGCCGGCACGCGTTTCGTGAACCCGGGCGAGCTGGTCGAGGTCGTCTCGGGGCGCGACGACGTCAACCGCCACTGGGCGCAGATGCAGCAGAGCACCCGGACACAGGTGCGGGGCTTCGACCGGCCGCCGTACGCCGCCGTCGAGGAGCACACCGAGCCGAACCCGATCGAACTCGAGCTGCTCAAGCGCGGCGTCGCCTACCGCGTCATCTACGACAGCACCGTGCTCGCGCTCCCCGGCTGGCTGGCGGACGTCACCGTCGGCATCCGGCACGGCGAGCAGGCCCGCGTCGCCCCCGGACTGCCGATGAAGCTGGCCGTCTCCGACGACCGGCTGGCCATCATCCCCCTGCTGCGGCCGGGCGACAACGCGGTGACGGCGTCCTATCTGATCCACCCCTCGCCGCTGCTCGACGCACTCATCGCGCTCTTCGAGGCCCTGTGGGAGCGCAGCGTCCAGGTGCGCCTCCCGGCGAGCGACGGTCCGGCGGGCCGGCTGGAACAGACCGCCGGCGAGCTCTCCGCCGAGGAGGCCAAGCTGCTCACGCTGCTGGCCGCTGGCGCCACCGACAAATCGGCCGGCCGCGCCCTGGGGTGGAGCGAGCGCACCGTCCAGCGCCATGTCACCAGGCTCATGCAGCGCTTCGGCGCGCAGACGCGCTTCCAGATCGCCATGGAGGCGACCCGCCGCGGGTGGATCTGACGCCTCCGCCGCCCCCTCGCCGGGGCCGCGCCGTGGCGGAGCTCCCGCACGCCGCGTCCCACCGGCCCGGCGTGCCGACCGACGGCCGCACGTCGTGTCGCTTCACGCGGTTCGCGTGATGTGTCACAAAATGTCCGGGGTGCCGTGGGCATCGCGGACGTTCACGGACCAGCCGTCAGGGAGACCTCGTGGGTACCACCGTCGCAGATGTCATGGTCGCGGCTCTGGCGGCATCCGGCGTACGCCGCGTCTACGGCCTGCCCGGGGACTCACTGAACGGCTTCACCGACGCCCTGCGCCGCAACGGGGCCGTCTCGTGGGCGCACGTGCGGCACGAGGAGACCGCCGCGTTCGCCGCCGCGGGCGAGGCGGCGGTCACCGGAGGGCTCGCGGTGGCGGCCGGCAGCTGCGGCCCGGGGAACCTGCACCTCATCAACGGACTGTTCGACGCACAGCGCAGCCGTGTGCCGGTGCTGGCGATCGCGGCGCACATCCCGCGCGCGGAGATCGGCGGGGAGTACTTCCAGGAGACCCATCCGCAGGAACTGTTCCGCGAGTGCAGCGTCTACCGCGAGATGGCGAGCATCCCGGAGCAGATCCCCCGGCTGCTGCGCATCGCGATGCGCACGGCGCTGGAGCGTGCCGGCGTCGCGGTCCTGGTGATCCCGGGCGAGCTGTTCCTGGCCGACATCGACCTGCCGGCCCCTCCCCGTCCCGTGGTCGCCACCTCCTCTCACGTACGCCCGGCCGAAGCCGCCCTGGCGCGGGCCGCGGAGGTGCTCAACAGGGCGGAGCGGGTGACCGTCCTCGGCGGCGCCGGCTGCCGGGACGCGCACGACGAGGCGGTGGCACTGGCCGAGGTGCTGAAGGCGCCCGTGGTGCACGCGCTGCGCGGCAAGGAGTTCCTGGAGCACGACAACCCCTACGACGTGGGGCTGACGGGCCTGATCGGCTACAGCTCCGGCTACCGGGCGATGGAGCACTGCGACGCGCTGCTGATGCTCGGCACCGACTTCCCCTACCGCCAGTTCTATCCCGGCCCCGGCGTGCCGGTCGTCCAGGTCGACGTGCGCGGGGAGCACATCGGGCGGCGCACGGACGTCGACGTGCCACTGGTCGGCACCGTCAAGGACACCGCCGCGGCACTGCTGCCTCTGCTCCACCCGAAGACCGACCGCTCCTTCGCCGACCGGATGACCGGCCACTACCGGCGGGTGCGCGGCCGGCTGGACCACCTCGCCGCGGCCGGCCCCTCGGACTCCCCCATGCACCCCCAGCACGTCGCCGCCACCGTCGACAAACTCGCGGCCGCCGACGCCGTCTTCACCGCCGACGTCGGCACCCCCACGGTGTGGGCGGCCCGCTATCTGACGATGAACGGCCGCAGGCGGCTCGTCGGCTCCTTCAACCACGGCACGATGGCCAACGCCCTGCCGCACGCGATCGGCATCCAGGCCTCCCATCCCGGTCGCCAGGTCGTCGCCCTGTGCGGAGACGGCGGCCTGAGCATGCTCCTCGGGGAACTGCTCACGCTGCGTCAGCTGGACCTGCCGGTCAAGGCCGTGGTCTTCAACAACACCGCGCTCTCCTTCGTGGAACTGGAGATGAAGGCCGCGGGGATCGTCAACTACGGCACCGAGCTGGGCGAGGCCGACTTCGCCCAGGTCGCGCGCGCGGCAGGGCTGTTCGGGGCCAGGGCCGAACGGCCGGCACAGCTCGACGAGGCGCTCGCCGCCGCGTTCGACCACGACGGCCCCGCCCTGATCGACGCGCGCACCGCCCGCCATGAACTGTCACTGCCCCCGAAGATCACCTACGGCCAGCTCAAGGGCTTCACGCTCTTCGCCACCCGTACGATCCTCTCCGGGCGCGCCGACGAGATCGTGGAGCTGGCCAGGACGAACCTGCGCGAGCTCGGCTTCGACTAGAGCCGGTCGCCGGAACCCCGCTCAGCGGGGCGCGCCCGGCGCGACCAGGGTGTGCACGAGGGGGACGCGGACCAGGACGAACGCGCCGGCCACGACGAGCAGCGCGCCCAGCAGCATGGGCAGGAGCCACCAGCCGTCCCGCAGGTGCTCCTCGAAGACCGTCACGCCCAGGGCGAGGCTCACGGTCGCGTCCCCCAGGGTGAGCGCGGGCTGGGAGGCCACCAGCGGCCCCGACTGCATGGCGTTCTCCAGGAGGAAGACGGCCACGACCCCGACGAGGGCGAAGCCGTACGTCTGCCACGCGGTGAAGAAGGCGGCGGGTCCGTCGCTGCTCCACACCTGTGTCGCGTCCTTCAGGAGCCCGGCGGTCAGCGCGTAGCAGATCGCCGCGCCGAGGCCGAAGCACGCGGCACGCACCCGCCCCTCGGGGCGCCGGACGGCGGTCAGCGTCAGGAGCAGGACGGCCGCGGCGCAGCTGGGCAGCGCCAGCGCCCACACGCCCGGGCGTGGCTGCGCCGGGCCGCCGCTGGGCGAGGCCGCCCACAGTCCCGTGCCCAGCCCGGCCACCATGGCGCCGACGGCGGCCCAGCCGCGACGCGGGAGCCGCCGGTGGAGCACCAGGCCGCCGATGAACAGGGCGAAGGGCAGTTCCAGGACGAAGAGCGGCTGTACGAGCGAGAGCGCGCCGTTCAGCAGGGCCAGCGCCTGGAACGCGGCCGCCGCGATCACCGCGCCGAACCCCGCGAGCCACACGGGCTTGCGCAGCAGCTCGCCCATGAGGGCCGGGCGCAGCCCCACGGAGAGCGGGACCGTCCGTGCCGCGTAGCGCTGAAGAACGGTGGCCAGGGCGTTGCTGACCGCCGCGAGCAGGGCGAACAGCACGGCAAGGGCGGTCTGCACCAGGGCTCCCCTCGGGATCCCGGCCCACGCTGATCGCTCCGCTCCCCCACCGGGACGCGCGACGCGTGCGCGACCTGAGGGGTCTCGGCAAACCGGGTTGACGCCCCTTGCCGTGCACCGGTTTCCTGCTGCGATGCCGACACTTCGCATCGAACGGCCCGACGGCGACGCCATGCTCGAGGACTGGCGGTTGGTCCACAACACGATCATCCCCACCGACCCCCTCTCCCTCGACGACGTGCGCGAGCGTTCGCGGCGCAACCACCTCCAGGTCGCCTACCTCGGCGGCGTCGCCGTGGGCTGCACGACGGTACGGCCGCCCACGGGCGAGGACGCGACGGCCACGGTCATCGCGCGGGTGCTGCCCGAACACCGCGGGCAGGGGTTCGGGCAGCAGCTCTACGCCCGGGGGATGGACCGGGCGCGGGAGCTGGGCGCGGGGGTGATCGAGACGATCGTGCTGGCCTCCAACGTGGAAGGGCTGCGCTTCGCGGAGGCGCACGGCTTCGTCGAGGTCGAGCGCTACGTGCTGGACGGCGACACCGTCCCGTACGTCACGCTGCGGCTGGCCTGAGCGGCGGCCCCGCGTCCACTCCGCCGGGCCGCCGTTGTGCGACATCCGCGGGCGGCCCCGCATCGGCGTCGCTACCGCTCCGCGGGGGCGCTCCGCCGCAGGTAGCGCGCCGCCACCTCGCGCAGCCGGTCCCGGCCGAAGCTGCGCCCGTGGCCCGGGTGGACGACGGAGACGTCCAGCTCCGCGAGGAACTCCACGGTGCGCCGGTAGGCGGGCACGTCGGACTCGGGGAGGTCGTCGACGAGGTAGCCGTCGTAGACCGCGTCGCCCGAGTAGAGCACCCCGGTGCGCTCCTCCAGGAGCGCGACCGAACCGGGCGTGTGGCCGGGCAGGTGGAGGACGGTGAGCGTGCGGTCGCCGAGGTCGATCCGCTCGTCCCCGCCCAGCGTGCGGGTGAGGGTCACCGTGCCGATGCCGTAGCCGCCCGGGTCGTACGCGGGGTCGGGCAGGGCGTCGATGAGGAGGTCGGGGAAGGACGCGCCCACGTCCTCGGTGCCGAGCCGCTCGGCGAGTTCGGCGCCGTACAGGCTCGCCGGCACGCCGCGCGCCAGGGCCGCGGCGTCCGCGGTGTGTGCGGCCCGGTCGTGGAACTCGTGGGCTCCGCCGACGTGGTCGAGGTGCGCGTGGGTGAGGACCAGCAGCGGGTCCCGCGCGAACACACCCGGCATCTCCCGGCCCAGGGGGACCACGCCGAGGCCGGCGTCCACGACGAGGTCGCGGTCGGCGCCGCGCAGCCACCACACGTTCGCCTTCAGGATCTGGTGGACGTGCGGCTCGCTGATTCGGACGAGGCCGTCGTCGACTTCGCGTTGCTCGTACCAGTGCGTCATGTCGGCCCAGTGTCCTCGCCCGCGGTACGCGCCTTTCGGCGGGGGTGCGGGTGGGTGCGGCGCGGGCCGGTTCGGGGCCGGACACGGCGACGGGGTGGCCCGGTCGTCCCGGTCGCGCGTAGTGCACTCCCGGGGACGACCGGGCCACCCCGGTCACGAGCCGTCAGTTGCGGATGATGTTCTCCGCCTGCGGCCCCTTCTGTCCCTGGGTGACGTCGAACGTCACGGCCTCACCCTCGAGCAGTTCGCGGTAGCCGGTGCCGGCGATGTTCGAGTAGTGCGCGAACACGTCGGGGCCACCCCCGTCCTGCGCGATGAAGCCGAAGCCCTTTTCCGAGTTGAACCACTTCACGACGCCTGTCGCCACCGCGTCCATCCTTCACGTTCCAGCTGACGAGCCACGCCGACTGCGTGGCCCGCAGTCGTCCCGTGTCCGGGACGCCCACGGACCCCTCCATACCCGATGTGCTCGACTTTTACGCCACCCAGCCTCATGCGTACGCCCCCTGCGGCGGCGGACCGTCCGGCAGGCCGGTGCCGAACCGGGGGCGGCCGACCGTGCGGCGGCACGAAAGGACGCCGCTCCGGGGCGCCGCTCCGCACCGACTTCCGCACATTCGTGGAGCAATGCCCGAAGTCCGCCGGGAGAGCCCCGCGGAATTTTGCGCACCTCTGGGTCGACACGCGTAGATGTTTTAGGTTAAATGGTGCATACGCTGTCGCGGCAATCCCCGGGCAGGGCTTGCGATCCCCTTGTGACGAGTTCGTGTGCGTGATACGTTCGCGGGCGTCAGCGGGGAGTGTGGGCGGAAATGCATAAAAAGCAATCTGTCGACCATGTCCAAGAAGCGTCCGGTGACCTCGGACCGATCAACTTATTAGATTCGGACGAATTAAGTCCGAAGTTCCTCATGCTGGGACCGGTGAGGCTGGCGGGCGGTGGCAATGTCGTCGCACTGCAGCCGTCGAAGCCCGCCAATCTCCTGGCGGCGCTCCTTTTACATCCCAATTCCACGGTGTCCGCGGAATTCCTGCAGCGGGTGGTGTGGGGCGAGGAGCAGCCCGTCTCCGCCAGGTCGGCCCTGCACACGTGCGTGCAGCGACTGCGGCAGCTCTTCGCCAAGTACGGCATCGCCGGCACCCTGATCGAGGCCGTCCCGGGCGGCTACCGGATCGGCGCGGACGCCGGCTCGCTCGACCTGATCGCCTTCCGCGACCTGCTGCGCGGCGCGGAGGAGGCACCGGACCCGGAGCGCGAACTGCGCATCCTGCGGGCCGCGCTGGCGCTGTGGCAGGGCCCGCTGCTGGCCAACATCCACTCCGACATCCTGCAGCGCGAGGTCGTGCCCCGGCTGACCGAGGAGCGCCTGCGCGCCATGGAGCGGGTCTTCGACATCGAGCTCGCGCTCGGCCGGTGTCGCCAGGTACTCGCGGAGCTGTGGCCGGTGGCCCGCTCCCATCCGGCCCACGAACCCTTCTGGGCACAGCTGGTCCAGGCCCTGCACCGGACCGGCCGGCGCGCCGAGGCGCTGAGCGAGTACCGGGTGGTCAAGCAGTACCTGCGCACGGAACTCGGGGTCGACCCCGGGCCCGCCCTGCAACGGCTGGAGCTGGCGGTACTGCGCGGCGACGACCTGTCGGCCGGCCCTCCCGGACGTTTCCTCCCGCATTCCGGCACCAATGGTCGAGACCATTCCGCCGCCCGTTCCGATATCGCCCCGGCGGATCCCGCACCCGGTAGCTCTTTCCTGTCCCGGGGCGCCGCCCAGGTCCTGGAAACGCTCATCGGGGCCGGCCTGCTGGAGGAGGGGCCGGACGGCCACTACCGAATGCACGACTCGCTCCGCATTCTCGCCCGGGGGGCGATGGAATTGCGGACGGAGGCGTCCGGTCCCGATATGTCCCCCAGTTCCTGATCGCCGTTCCCGGCGGCTCCGGGAATGTTACCGCCGGTATCCGTTGTCCGCTGACCGCGCCCGAATGGGAGTAATGACGGCATGACCGCTGCGTACGAGGAAGTCGCGCATTCGTATCCCCGTATCCGTCGTGACGTTCTTTTCACCGAGACACCGGACGGCGTCGTATTCCATAACGCCCACGGTGGATTCAATCTGCGGGGCAGATCGGCCTACCGGTTCGCCTCGCTCGTCGTCCCCCACCTGAACGGGACGAACCGCGTCGAGCAGATCTGCGCGGGCCTGGGCGACCAGCAGCGGGCCATGGTGGGCGAACTGGTCGGCGCCCTGTACGGCAGGGGCTTCGCCCGCGACGTCCTCCCCGGCAGTGACGGCCTCGACGAGCTGGCCCCCGAGGTAGCCGAGCACTTCGCCGCGCAGATCGACTACATCGACCACTACGTCGGTGAGGCGGGGACCCGCTTCCGCCGCTTCCGGGAGATCCGCGTCGCGGTGCTCGGCGACGATCCGGTGGCCCAGTGGTGCGCGCTCAGCCTGGTCCGCAACGGCTGCGCCGCGCTCGCGCTCCCGGCCGCCACCGGTCCCGGCACCGACCCCTTCGGCGAGGCCCTGCGCGAGGTGGCGGGCCTGGACGGCGAAGGCTGCCCCGTGGAGGTCGTCCGATGGGACGTGACGGGCGACGACGGCTGGGACGACCTCGCCGGCTACGACGTGGTCCTGACGACCGGCGCGCCGGGCGCCGCCCTGCGGCTGCTGGAGGCCGGTGTCCCCGAGGGCGTCCGGCTGCTGCCCGCCTGGACCTTCGGCGACCAGGCGGTCGTGGGACCGGTCATGACGGCCGGGACGGCGGGGTGCTGGTCCTGCGCCGCTCTGCGCCTGGGCGCCAACGGCGAGCCTGGCGCGGCCGCCGACCTGTGGAGCGCCGTCCGCCTGGACGACCCGGAGCGGGCCGAGCAGGGGCGGATGTCCGGGCCGCCCGCCGCCATGCTCGGCAACCTGCTGGCGTACGAGGTGTTCCGGCTGGTGACCGGCGTGCTGGCCCCGGAGACCGAGGGCCGTCTCGTCCTGCAGGACCTCGACTCCCTCGACGTCGTCACCGAGCCGCTGCTCCCGCACCCGCGCTGCCCCTTCTGCCGGGAGGACGAGGAGCCGGCCGGCGAAGCCGCCCTCGGCGCGGCGGACCTGACGGACGATCTGCCGGGCGGCCTGCCGGCGACCGCCCCCGGGGCGATGGCGCCCGAGGCGGACGCCGACGAGGCGCTCGCCGCACTCGACGCCCGCGCCGCGCTGACCCACCCCCGCGCCGGGGTGTTCGGCGCGTTCGCCGACGACGCCTGGGAGCAGACCCCGCTCAAGGCGGGGACCGTCCGGCTGGCCGTGGGGCACTCCGGCCCGCGGGAGATCACGGCGTTCGACGTCCATCATGTCGCGGGTGCCCGGCTGCGGGCGCTGTACCGGGCCGCGGAGGTCTACGCCGAGCACGTCGTCCCCCAGCGGGGTGTGGTGGCGGGCGCCGCGCTGGAGGTGGCGCGCGAGAAGTGGCCGCTGCTGGCCCCGGCCGCCCTGGACATCGCATCCGGCACCGGCGCGACCGCGGAGTCGGTGCGTTCCTGGGTCCCGGCCACGTCCCTGGGCGGGGCCCGTACCGCGCTCGTCCCGGCGGCGGCCGTCCGGACGTTCGGCGGCCACAACCTCGACCGGCTCTTCGTGCCGACCTCCGCCGGGTCGGCGGCGGGTCCGTCACCGTCACGGGCCGCGGTGCGCGCCCTGTACTCGGCGGTGGCCTTCCACACGCTGACGCTGGCACTGCGGTCCCGCTGCGCGGCGTCGCCGACGGCCCCGCGGTGGGCCGCTGACGACCCGGAGGTGGTCTTCCTCCTCCGCTCGGCGGCGAACCTCGGCCTGGACGCCGAAGTGCTGGACCTCGGCGGCCCGGGCGGACTCGCACCCGTGATGTTCGCCCGCGCCGAGGACCCGCACACCGGTCGCCCGGCGTGGGCGATCGAAGCCGCGCCGACCCGGCGCCGCGCGGCGGTCGGCGCGCTGCGCGACCTCCTCGGGCAGGTGCAGCTCGGCCGGGACCACGCGCTGACCTCGCCCCTCGACACGGGCGACCCGTTCCTGGGCGACCTCGACCCGATGACCGTCGCCGTCACCGGGGAGACAGCGGACGGGGAACCGGCGGCCGCCGACGGTGCCGAGGTGCTGCGCCGGGTGCGGGACCGCGGTCTCGACGCCCTTGTCGTCACCACCGGTTCCGCCGATCTCCGGTCGGCCGGTGTCCATGTCGCCCGGGTCCTGCTCACGCACGGGGCCGTGGATGCCCTCTGACGTGAGCGTGCGGCCGTCCGGCACCGCAGGCGTCGTGGAGGAGCTGCTGGGCCGCGGCCTGCGCCGCCACCCGGGCGCCGGCCCCCCGCCGCGGGTCACCCTGCTCGGCTTCCGGGACGAGCAGGAGGTCCCCGCCGGGGAGGGACGCCGACATCCCGGCACCCCGGTGCATCTGTACGGGCACCACGCGCTCGTGGGGCCCGGGCCCGGCACGGACGGGACGGCGGCGTGCACGCGCTGTCTGGCGCGGCGCTGGCAGGCCGTACGGCCCGGCATCCTGCGCGACGCCCTCGAACTCGGCTCCGCCACAGGGGCGACGGGCCCGTGGCCGTTCACCACCGCCTTCGCGATGGACGCCGTCGCCGCCCTCGTCGCCGCGGCCGGGCGGCGTTCCGCGGCGGGGGCGGACGGGGGCCGCCACCCCGTCGTCCACCTCCTCGACCTGGAGAGCCTGGAGGTCAACCGGGCCGTGGTCGTGCCCGACGCCGAGTGCCCGGAGTGCGACCGGCGCGTCCCCGACTCCCCCGAGGCCGCGACCATCGCGGTGCGCAGCGTGCCCAAGGCGGACCCCTCGGGGTTCCGCAGCCGGCCGATCGAGGCGTACGACCTGCCGCTGGAGGCGTTCGTCAACCCGGTGACGGGCATGCTCGGGCCCTCGGTCGCGCCGGACCTCACCTCGGCGTCGACCGCCTCCACCGTCGGCGCCTTCACGCTGCGCTCCGGAAGCTACCTGCGGGAGTCCTACTGGGGTGGCCACACGGGCAGTTACGCCCGCAGCGTGCGGGTCGGCGTCCTGGAGGGCATGGAACGGCTCGCCGGGATGCGGGCCCGCGGCAAGCGGACGACCGTTGTGGCCCCGCTGACGGAACTCGGCGACGACGCCATCGACCCGCGCACGTGCGGGGTCTACTCCGACGTCTTCTACCGGGCCCAGCGGGTCGTGCGGCCGTTCGCGCCCGACCGGCCGATCCCGTGGGTGTGGGGGTACTCGCTGCGCGACCGGCGTCCGCTGCTGGTGCCGGAGGTGCTGGCGTACTACCACGCGCCCGGCGGCCTGGAGAACCGCTTCGTGCAGGAGAGCTCCAACGGCTGCGCGTCCGGCGGCAGTCTGGAGGAGGCCGTGCTGTTCGGCCTCATGGAGGCCGTCGAACGGGACGCCTTCCTGATCGCCTGGTACGCGGGCCTGGCCCTGCCGGAGATCGATCCGGCCACCAGCACCCGGGCAGCGACCCGGCACATGGTCGACCGGCTGGCCATGTACGGCTACCGCGCCCGGTTCTTCGACACGCGGATCACCTTCCCCGTCCCCGTCGTGACGGCCGTCGCGGAACGCGTCGACGGCGGCACGGGGGCGCTGTGCTTCGGCGCCGGGGCCGCCTGGGACCCGGAGGCCGCGCTCGCCGCGGGCCTGTCGGAGATCGCCACCGACGCGGTCAAGCTGCGGCGCCGCACCGAGCGGGACCACGACCGGCTGGCCGCCATGGCCGCGGACTTCGGCACGGTCCATGTGCTCCACGACCACCCGCTGATGTACGGGCTGCCGGAGATGGCACGGCACGCCGCCTTCCTGCTGGACGGGCGCGGGCGGCCGGGGACGCCGCCGCTGGCCGTGGCCGACCTGCGGACCGGCCGCCCGCCGGCCGCCGACCTGCGCGAGGACCTCGACGCCGCAGTGGCCGCGGTCACCGCGCACGGCTTCGACGTCGTGGTCGTGGACCAGACGATGCCCGAACAGCGCGACGTGGGCCTGCACACGGCCTCCGTCCTCGTGCCCGGGCTGATCCCCATCGACTTCGGCTGGCACCGCCAGCGCGCCCTGCACATGCCCCGGCTCCGCACCGCCCCGCGCGAGGCCGGATTCGCCGACCGCGACCTGCGGACGGCGGAGCTGAACCTCGCCCCGCACCCCTTCCCGTGAACCGCCGCCCGTGCGCAGCGGCAGAACAGCCGCAGACAGAAAGGACCGGACATGGGGCACACCCATGAGTACGCGACCGCGGTGATGCGGCGCGGCAGGG
Source organism: Streptomyces sp. NPDC001070 (assembly GCF_053598835.1). Classification (NCBI taxonomy): domain Bacteria; kingdom Bacillati; phylum Actinomycetota; class Actinomycetes; order Kitasatosporales; family Streptomycetaceae; genus Streptomyces; species Streptomyces sp. NPDC001070. Next base: position 48,842 of record NZ_JBSFLB010000024.1, on the reverse strand, counting down.
TCGCGATGGAGCCCTCCGACTTCGTACCCGACTGGGTGGACCGGCCCAGGAAGGAGAAGTACTACCCGGGGGCGGAGCGTTTCCCGCTCCCCGACGGGGACTTCCCCGACGACGCCGGGGTCGGCCGCGGACTGTCCGGCCCGCACGGCGACGGCGCGTTCGGCCTGCCGCTGCTGGGCGGCATGCTGCGCGACTCGTACGGGCTGGTCGGCCGCCGTCTGGCGGTGCAGGCCAACACCGACCTGGGCACGCTGCCGATGTACACCCAGGCCAACTGGTCGCGCGGCACGGCCTCCGGCGGCGGGCTGTACCCGGTGGGCGTCCACTGGGTCAGCGGGGCCTCGGGCCCGATGACACCGGGTGTCTACCACTACTCGCCCTCGCACCACGCCGTACGTCGGCTGCTGACCGGGGACGTCTCCGGTGAGGTCCGCGCCGCGGTCGGGGACGCGGAACTGCACCGGGACACCGACCAGTTCCTCGTCCTCGGTGTCAAGTTCTGGCAGAACTCCTTCAAGTACAACAGCTTCAGCTACCACGTGGTGACCATGGACGTCGGGGCGCTGCTGCAGACCTGGCGGATGTGGGCACAGGCCCGCGGGCTGCGGATCGAACCGGTCCTGTGGTTCGACGAGCCGCGGCTGGGCCGGCTGCTGGGCGCGGAGGCCGAGGACGAGGGGGTGTTCGCCGTCGTGCCGCTGCGCTGGGACGGGGCCGTCCCCGCGGCGCCGGCCGGGGCGGGCACGTCCGGAGTCCGCCGTATGGAGCAGGAACGGTCCCGCCGCGTCCTGGCCTTCGAGACGGTGCGGCAGGTGCACCGGGCCACGCTCGACGGCGCGTCGGACCGTCCGGAACCGGGCGCGCTGGACGGGGCGGCGGCCCCGGCGGTGCCGCCGGGCGGTCAGCGGCAGCCGCTGCCGCCGGCCGCGCCGATGGAGCTGAGCGTGCGCCGCGCGCTGCGGGCGCGCCGCAGCAGCTTCGGGCGGTTCACCGGCATCCGCCCGCTGCCGGCGGAGCACCTGGCCGCCGCGCTGAAGGCGGCGGAGGCGGGCGCGGCGCTGGCGACCGACGCCACCCCGGCCGGGAGCCCCCGGCTCGCCTCGATGTACGTCTTCGTCAACCATGTCGAGGGCGTCGCCCAGGGCGTGTACGCGTACGACGCCGAGGCCGCGGAGCTGCGGCTGCTCAGGCACGGCGCGCCGGGCGCGTTCCTGCAGGCCCACTACTTCCTCAACAACTACAACCTGGAGCAGGCCGCCGCGGTGATCGTCCCGGCCGTCCGCACCCACGCCGTACTCGACGCCGCGGGTGACCGGGGCTACCGGCTGGTCAGCGCGGCGATCGGGGCCGCCGCACAGGCGGTCTACACGGCCACCGCGGCCTCGGGGACCGCCTGCGGGGTGGCGCTCGGCTTCGACAGCGTCGCCTTCGCGGAGGAGCTGGGGCTCGGCGGCACGGGGGAACTCCCGCTGCTGCTGATGCTCGTCGGCCACGAACGTCCCCGCCCGGCCGATTTCCGCTACGAGCTCGTGCCGTCCGCGGAGGAACGCGACGCGCGGGCGGGCCGGGCAGGGCAGGAGGGCGAGGCGCGGTGAGCACGTCACTCGAACGACCCGCCGCCCGCCGGGCTGCGGTGCTGTCCCCGCGCTTCATGCTGCGGCTGGCCGGGCTGCCCGTCGAGGCGGCGCAGCGGCTGCGCAGCCCCGACGCCCGCCGGTGGGCCGACCACGTCCTGGCGGAGGAGCGGCGGCTGGCCGAGGCCGGCGCCCGCCTGAGCGACCCGCTCGCCGCGCTGGTCGCGGACAGCGACGACGACCGGATGCGCCGCGAGGTGCTGCGCCTGCGCCGCGCCGTGTTCAACAACCGCCTCCCGCAGGACGCGCCGGGCACCCTCGCGCTCGCCGCCCGCCTCGGGGGCCCGACCGGTGCGGAGCTGCTGGCCTGGCTGCGCGACCGGCAGGCCTGGGAGGAGCAGCGCGCGCGGGGGCAGGCCGTGCTGGCGGCCGCGTTCGGCCAGGGGCGGACGGCGCTGCGCGAGCTGGCGGGTGGCGAGCAGCTGCGCATGGGGCTGCTGCTGGCCTCGCCGACCCTGGAGGGGCAGCTCGACGCCTACATCAGGGGTGACGCGGCCGCCTCCGGCAAACGGGGCCGGAAGATCGAGCGGTCGCTGCTCGCCTATCTGTACCGCACCGCCTGCAAGACTAGCCCTTTCAGTACCTTCACCGGGGTCGCCGTCGGCGAGTTCCGTACCGACGGCGCGCCAGGTGGGGACGTCCGGGTCGCCGAACGGTGGACCGGTCACCCCCGGCTGAACGTCGTGGTGCTGCGGCGGCTCGCCGAGGCCGTCGCCGCGGATCCGGAGCGCCGCGGCGACCTGCTGGTCTCCCTCGCCTCGGGCTGGGAGCTGGACGACGACCGGGTCCGCTTCGTACGGCGCTCGGTGACCGCGGGCGACGACTCGGCACCCGTCAGCTTCGACGCGGCCCGCGACCGGCTGTTCTTCCTGCGCCGCAGCGGCGCGCTGGAGGGCCTGCTCGGCCTGCTGCGGGAACGGCCGCTGCTGCGCCACCGGGACCTGGTGGCGTGGCTGGGCACCGAACGCGGCGCGAGCGCCGAGGAGGCCGAGCGCTACCTGTCGGCGCTCCTGCAGCTCGGCATGGTGCAGCTCAACTCCCTCCACCCGGACGTGCACAGCCATGATCCGCTGCGGGCCTTCCAGCAGGCGCTGCTCGAGGTCGGCCGGCCGTGGGCCACCGGACTCGCCGAGCGGCTGGAGGGGACCGCCGCCGACGTCGCCGCGTACGCCGCCGCGCCGCTGGACCGGCGGCGCGAGCTGCTGACCGGGCTGCGGCGCGATCTGCCCGCCGCCGTGGAGTCCCTGGGCGCCTCAGGGACGACGCTGCCGCAGACCCTGCTGTACGAGGACGCGCGGGCCGCGGCAGGTCCCGTCACCGCCGACCTGCGCCGGTGGAGGGAGCTCGCCGAGGGCCCGCTCCGCTCCCTGGCCCGGCTCCTGCCGGCCTTCGACGTCTCCCTCGCGCAGCGGCTGACCTTCAAGGGCTTCTTCCTGGCGCGCCACGGCCGGGGCGGCCGCTGCGAGGACCTGCTGAAGCTCGTGCACGACTTCCACGAGGACCTGTTCGAGCAGTATCTGCTGTTCACCTCCCGGCGTGGCCCGCACGACAGCCGGGAGGGCCACGCGGCGGAGGAGAACTGGCTCGGCCTCCCCCAGATCACCGCGCTGGACCGGGCCCGCGCGGCCTTCGTCGAGGGCATGCGGGAACGGTGGCGGACCCGGGACGCGGACGCGGCGGAGCTCCGGATCGACGAGGACCTCGTCGACGCGGTCGCCGCCGAACTCGCGCCGATCCCGCCGGGTTTCGCCCCGCAGAGCCACTTCGTGCAGCTCGCCGACCGCGCCGGGGACCCCCTGGTCGTCCTCAACGGGTCCTACGGCGGCCTGTGTTTCCCGTTCACACGCTTCACGCACTGCTTCGACACCCCCGACGACGGCCCCGGACTGTCGGAGCACCTGCTCGCGGCACTGCGCGCCGCGCAGCCGGACGGCGCGGTGTTCGCCGAGATCACCGCGGGTTCGGTGACCACGAACCTCAACCTCCACGGTCGGCTGACGGACCACCAGATCCTGTGCCCCGGCGAGACCGGCTCCGCGCCGCCCGAGGCCCGGATCCATCTGGACGACCTCCTCGTGGAGCACGACCCGGACGAGGACCGCCTGGTGGTGCGCTCGCGGCGGCTCGGCAAGGAGGTGATCCCGCTCTACCTGGGCTATCTCGTGCCGATGGTGCTCCCCGAGATCCCGCGCACCCTGCTGCTGCTCTCCCCGACCTCCAAGACGGCCCTCGACGTGTGGACCGGCGTCCCGGAGGGGCCCGCCGTCGAGGGAGTGACCACCCGGCCGCGGGTCCGGTACGGCTCCGTGGTGCTCAGCCGCCGCCGCTGGACCGCCGGCGCCTCGGCGCTGCCGCGGCGTCCCGCCGGGGAGGACGACGCCGACTGGTTCCTGCGGTGGCAGCGCTGGCGGCGCGGTCACGGGGTACCCGCCCGGGCCTTCGCCACCGTCCTGCCCGCCGAGGGCGCGTCCGGCGGCTGGGCGGGCGGCTCCAAGCCGCACTACGTCGACTTCGACAGCCCGTTGTCGCTGCTGGCCCTGGAGGGCCTGGTGAAGGACCGCGCGGGCCGCGTCGTGCTGGAGGAGATGCTGCCGGCCGAGGACGACCTCCACGTCACCTCGGAGCGGGGCAGGCATGTCGCGGAACTCGCGGTGGAGATCCTCCCCACCGGCCCGGCCCATCCCGTACCCCACGAGGAAGGACATGGTGAGCGGGCATGACCTCACCCGCCCAGACCGGCTCCGCCGCGGCCCCCGGCGGCCCCGCCGCGCCCGGTGACTGGCAGGCCCTGCACGTCTTCTACGCGGCCAGCCCCCGACCGCTCCTCCTGGACTGCGTCAGGCCGCTGGTCGACTCGCTGACCGGGGACGGGCTGCTGTCGGGGTACTTCTTCATCAACTACTGGCTGCAGGGCCCGCACGTGCGGCTGCGGCTGCGGCCCTCGTCGCAGGCGGCGACCGAGGAGGTCCGCGACCGGGCGCTGGAGTCCGTCCAGCGTTTCCTCACCACCCGCCCGGCGCTGTACGAGGTCAAGGCCGGTTTCCTCGCCGACCTCTACAACACCCTGTTCGAGCTCGAGTACCCGCAGGAGCAGCGCGAGAAGCTGCTCGGCCCGGACGGCCGGATGCTGCTGCGGGACAACAACTCGGTGAGCCTCGAGCCGTACGAGCCGGAGTACGGCAAGTACGGCGGCCCGGCCGGCGTCGCCCTGGCCGAGTGGCACTTCCAGCGCTCCAGCGACCTGGTCATCGAGGCGCTGCGCTCGATGAACCTGCACGTCCGCACGGTGCTGCTGGGGACGGCCGCGCAGCTGATGATGGTGATGTCGGCGTCCTTCCTGGCGGACGACGAGGAGCTGGCGCACTTCCTGGAGCGCTACCACGCCTTCTGGGACGGCGCGTTCTCCGAGACCAACTTCACCGCCCGCAAGGGCTACGACCGTGCCTACCAGGACATGGGCGCGGAACTCGGCCGCCGCTTCAGCGCCGTCCGGGCGGCCGTCACGCGCGGCGCGGAGGAGGAACTGCCGGCGTTCCTGCGGGGCTGGGCGCTGCACTGCCGCGAGCTGGCAGGGCGGGTGCGGGCGCTGGCGGCCGACGGCGAGCTGGTGTTCCGGCGCTGGAGCGGGGGCGAGGAGTTCGGCATCACCGACGAGCGGCACGCGCTGGCGATGCTCATGTCCCCGTACATGCACATGACCAACAACCGGCTCTCGGTGACCATCCGGGACGAGGCGTTCCTCGCCTATGTGCTCGCCCGAACCCTCCGCGCGGACGCGGACGCGGACGCGGACCCGGGCGCCGCCGGCGTGCCGGGAGGGACGGGATGACCGCGCCGGGGATGCTCGGGCTGCGTCCGCGGCGGCGTCCCGACCTGCTCGTCGGTCCCGCGGTGCTGCGCGGGGCGGCGGAGGTCCACCCGGTCAAGGACCCGGTCAGCGGACGCCGTTACGAGCTGCGGGCCAAAGAGTTCTTCGTTCTCGACCGGCTCGACGGGGAGCGCACCCTGGCCGAGGTCGGCGACGCGTACGCCCTGCGCTTCGGCACCCGTCTCGGCGACGCCCACTGGCGGCAGCTGCTGACCCTGCTGTACGGGCGCCACCTGCTGGCCGGCGCGGAGGGCACCCCGCCGGGGCCGGCCGGACCGGCACCGGAGCAGCGGGTGCAGGCCGGCCGGTCCACGCTGCTGAACGGGCACACCCGCATGGTGGCCGACGCCGGGGCGCTGATCGAGACCCTGCACCGGCGCACGGCCTTCGCCCGTACCCCGTACTTCCTCGCCGCGGTGCTGCCGGCGTTGATCGCGATGATGATCCATCTGGTCGCCCAATTCGGCACACTGGTACGCGACATGACAGAGCTCACCCACCGTCCCGTGCTGCTGATGGCGGTCGGCGTCGTCCTCTGGGTGAGCCTGGCCCTGCACGAACTGGCACACGGCCTGGTGGGCCGCGCCTTCGGCGGCACCGTCACCGAGATCGGGCTGCGCTGGCGGCTGCCGGTGACCTATCTCTACTGCCGCGTGCAGGACGTGCCGTTCTTCGCCCGGCGCCGCCACCAGGTCGCCACCGCCGCGGCCGGGCCCGTCATGAACATCGTCTTCCTGCTGCCGTTCTGGCCGCTGTGGGCCTGGCTGCCGCGCGAGGACCCCGCCCACCACGCGCTGGGCGGCATGCTGCTGCTGGGCGTCGCCATCGCCCTGGCCAACCTCGTGCCGCTGCCGCCGCTGGACGGCTACAAACTGCTCGGGTACGGCCTGGGCGTGCAGCAACTCGCCGCAGGCAGCCGGGCGTTCCTGGGGGCGGCGGCCGCCGGGCTGATCGGCCGCGGCCCGGGCACCGGCGCGTACCCGGCGCGGTCGCGGGTGGTGTACACCGCGTACGGGCTGCTCGCCGGGGCGCTGTCGACGGGCACCGCCGCGATCCTCCTGCTCTGGGCCTCCCGTTCGCTGGCGGACCGCTACGGCGCCGCGGCGGGCTCGGCCCCGGCGCTCCTCCTGCTGGCCGCCGTCGTGCTGTGGCGGCTGGGCCTGGCGGCACGCGCCAGGCGCCTTCAGCACACCCCGCCGGACGGGAGCCACGACGCGCGGGACACCGCGCGGCCACCCGGAACCGCGCCGGCCGTCCCCGCGGGCCTCCCGCGGGACCGGACCGGCGACGACCATCACCCAGCAAGGGAACCAAGGGAACCAGAGATGACGCCAGTGGAATCGGCCGCCGAGGCCGTGGTGATCGACGACGTCCGCAAGCGCTACGGCGACGTCCAGGCCGTGGACGGGGTGTCGCTCACCGTGCGCCGCAGGGAGTTCTTCGGCATCCTCGGGCCGAACGGCGCGGGGAAGACCACCCTCATCGAGATGGTCGAGGGCCTGCGGCGGGCCGACAGCGGCGCCGTCTCCGTCCTGGGCTCCTCCCCGTGGCCCCGGAACACCGCCCTGCTGCGGCGGCTCGGCGTCCAGACCCAGGCCTCGGCGTTCTTCACCCGGCTCAGCGCGCTGGAGCACCTGCGGACCGTCGCCACCCTCTACGGCCTGGACGCCGACGCCGCCGACCGCGCCCTGGAGCAGGTGGGGCTGGCCGAGCAGCGGAACGCCCGCGTCGACGACCTCTCCGGCGGGCAGCGCCAGCGCCTCGCCATCGCGACCGCCCTCGTCCACGAACCCGAGCTGATCATGCTGGACGAGCCCACCGCCGCCCTCGACCCCGAGGCCCGGCGCTCGCTGTGGAGCCTGCTGCGGAGCCTGAAGAGCGAGGGGCGCACCATCGTCCACACCACGCACCACCTCGACGAGGCCGAGGCCCTGTGCGACCGGGTGGCGATCATGGCGCACGGCCGGGTCATCGCGCTGGACACCCCCGCCAACCTGGTCCGGTCCCTCAAGGCACCCACCCGAGTCCTGGTGCCCGCCGACCGGATCACCGTCGAACGCGCCCTCGCCATCGAGGGCGTGGACCACGCGGAGGCGCAGAACGGCGAGGTCGTCATGGAGACCCGGGTCCCGGGCCAGGTGATCGTCGCCGTGAACGAGATCGCCGGGCCCGACGCGGTGCAGACCCGCACCGCGACCCTGGAGGACGCCTATCTCGCCCTGACCGGATCGGAGCACTGACCGTGAGCGCGTACGCCGCACTGACCCGGGCCAACTACCGTGCCTACGTCAGGGACCAGACCACCGTCTTCTTCACCTTCGCCTTCCCCCTGCTGTTCCTCGTCGTGTTCGGCCTGATCTTCAAGGGGCAGACCGTCCAGGACGGCGGGCCCCCGTACATCAACTACATCGCCCCCGGCGTGCTGTCGTGGGGCGTCGGCAACGCGGCGATGTTCGGCGTGGCCTTCACGATGATGCACTGGCGCCGCGACGACATCCTGCGGCTGATCTGGCGCACCCCCACCTCGCTGCCCTCGGTGCTGGCCTCGCGCTACGCCATCGCCGTCGGCGTGGGGCTGGTGCAGGCCGCGCTGTTCATCGGCGTCGCCCTGCTGCCACTGTTCGGGCTCCACCTGGCCGCGGGCTGGCCGCTGGTCATACCGGTGCTCGTGCTCGGCATCACCACGTTCATGGCGCTGGGCCTGGTCGTCGGCAGCCTGGCCGACACGCCGGAGGCGGTGGCGGCGATCGCCAACTGCCTCATGGTGCCGATGGCCTTCCTGTCAGGATCCTTCTACCCGGGCGATCTGATGCCGGGCTGGCTGCGCGACCTGTCGCTGGCGCTGCCGCTGCGCTACTTCAACGACGGCATCCTCGGTGTGCTGTCGCAGACCCACCACGGCAGCGCCTCCGACCTCGCCGTCGCGTGCGCCGGACTCATCGGCTTCGCGGCCGTGTTCGCGCTCATCGCCGCGAGGACCTTCCGCTGGAGCAACCGCGGATGACCACCGACCTCGCCGCGCCCGCGGCCGCGCCGTCCTCGGCGCTCATGGACGCCGCGGTTCGCCTCCTCGGCGACGCGCTCGCCGCGCGGCACCCCTCGGCACCGCCGCTGGTGGTACCGCTGGGCGCCGCCGACGCCCTCGCCCCGGGCCGCGATCCGCACCACGCCGACCGCCCCGCCGCGACCGTCCACCTCACCTGGGACGCCGTCCTCATCGGCCCCTGGCGCGGCACCGACCCCGCGCAGACGGCCTGCGGCCAGTGCCTGGCCATGCGCCGTCAGCGGCTGCGCACCCGCTCCGAGCGCGAGGCCTGGGAGACCGGCACCGCGACCCGGGCGGCCGGCCAGTGGCCGGCGCTGCCGGAGTACGTCGTCGACGCCGTCTCGTCCCTGTACGAGCACGCCCTGACCAGCGGCGCCGCCGGCCCGCTGCCCCGGGTCACCCGGCTCGACCTTGCCACCCTCCAGGTCGCCTCGGTCCCGCTGCTGGGTGATCCTCTGTGCCCGCACTGCGCGCCGGAGGCCGGGACGGGCACCGCGGAGCCGGTGACGGCGCTGGTCCCGCGGCCCAAGCCGGCCCCGGAGGCGTACCGGCTGCGCTCCCCGCGCTCGTACGCGCTGCCCGCCGACGCGCTCGCCAACCCGGTCTGCGGTGTCCTCGGCGCCACCACCTGGACCGACGTCAAGTCCCCCACGACCGCCCCGGTCGCCGGGAGCGTCTTCATGCGCGGCTACGCGGGCCTGACCGACGTCACCTGGAGCGGCCAGGCCAACTCCTTCCGGGCCAGCCGCGACCTGGCCTTCCTGGAGGGGCTGGAACGCTACGCGGGCACCCACCGGCGGCGCCGCGGGGCCCTGCTGACCGAGGCGTACGACGTCCTCGGCGACCGCGCGCTCGACCCGCGCGAGTGCGGCCTGTACGCGGCGGAGACCTACCGCGACGACCCGATGCTCAGCCCCTTCGAGCCGGACCGCCCCATCCCGTGGGTGCGGGGGTGGTCGCTGCGCGACGAACGGCCGGTGCTCGTCCCGGCCCGCCTCGTCCACTACAGCGCGGGCGTGGCGGCGGACAACTTCGTCTTCGAGTGCTCCAACGGCTGTGCCATCGGCAGTTGCCTGGAGGAGGCGATCCTGTTCGGGCTGCTGGAACTCATCGAGCGGGACTCCTTCCTGCTCGGCTGGTACGGCAACGCCCGGCTGACGGAGATCGACCTCGGCTCCTGCACCCGCGGCGCGACCCGCGCCATGGTCGACCGGGCCGCACTGCAGGGCTACGACGTCCACGTCTTCGACAACCGGGTGGACCTGCCGGTGCCCGTCGCCACCGGGCTCGCGGTGCGCCGCGACGGCGGTCCCGGCACCCTGGCCTTCGCCGCGGGAGCCGCCTTCGACCCGGAGACCGCCGTGGAGTCCGCGGTGGCGGAGATCCTCACCTACATCCCCCACCTGCCCGGCCAGGTCAGCGAGCGTCCCGACGAACTGGCCGCCATGGCACGGGACTTCGGCCTCGTGCGGCGCCTGCCCGACCACGCCGCCCTCTTCGGCCTGCCGGAGATGGCGGAGCACGCGGCGTCCTATCTGCGGCCGGCCGCCGTACGTCCGCTGGGCGAGCTGTACGCGGAGTGGGAGCGGCGGCGGCCGCGCACCGGGGACCTCCTGGACGACGTGCTGCTGTGCCGGGACGTCCTGAGCGGGGCGGGCTTCGACGTGATCGCCGTCGACCAGACCACGCCGGAGCAGGAGCGGATGGGCCTGCGCACCGTCTGCACCCTGGTCCCCGGGCTCCTGCCGATCGACTTCGGCTGGACACGTCAGCGCGCCCTGCACATGCCCCGGCTGCGCACGGCGTTCCGGCGGGCCGGGCTGCGGGGGACCGATCTCGGGGAGGATGAACTGCGCCGCGTCCCGCATCCGTTCCCCTGACCCGTCCGTCGTTCCGGGCCCCCACGGGTCATCGCCCTCCGCGCGGCGGCGCGAGCCGCGGCGCGGAGGGCGATGACCCGGATCCGGAGGATCAGGCGGTGCAGCTGGTGGTGCTGGTGGTGCTGGAGCAGGTGCTGGTGCTCGAGCAGCTGGTGGACGAGCCCAGCATGACCTCGCTGGCGTCCGAGTAGTCGGTGATCTCGAAGGTCTCGGACTCCAGTTCCAGGATCTCCTGGGCGAGCGACTCGAGCGAGTTCTGCGGCATCGTGTCTCCTCCTGACGGGACGGGCCGGTCGGCCCATGGCGAACGCGACGACAAGGGCCCGGCCCGGGGCGCCGGTTGCGGACAACCGCGCACCCCCGCGCCGTACCCGGGTCCTTTGTAGCGGGGCCCGCTGGCAGATCCATGCGCGTCCCGCTGTCACCCCGCTGTCAGCCGCCTGCGCGGCTCCCCCGTCCCGACGCCCCATCGCAAGGAGTCTGCTGTGAGCCCTTCCCCGACCGGCACCGGCGGCCCGGTCCTCGACGGCCTGCCGGCGGTGCTGCGGCCCACCGTGGCGGACTACCTCGACCTGCACCGGCATCCAGAGCTGTCCGGCGCCGAGCAGCGCACCGCGGCGCGGCACGCGGAGCGCCTGCGCGCCGCAGGGTTCGACGTCTCGACCGGCGTCGGCGGTCACGGCGTGGTCGGAGTCCTCCGCAACGGCCCCGGCCCGGTCGTGGCGCTGCGCGCCGAACTCGACGCCCTGCCGGTCGAGGAGGCCACCGGACTGCCGTACGCCAGCGAGGCCGTGGCCCCCGACGGCGGCGGCCGCCCGGTTCCCGTCATGCACGCGTGCGGGCACGATCTGCACCTGGCGTGCCTGGGTGGTACGGCCGCGCTGCTCGCCGGTTCCCAGGAGCACTGGTCGGGCACGCTCGTGACGGTCGGCCAGCCCGCCGAGGAGACCCTCGGCGGGGCCCGCGCCATGCTGGAGGACGGCCTCTACACCCGCTTCCCCGTTCCGGACGTCGTCCTGGCCCAGCACACCGCTCCCCTGCCGGCCGGGATGGTGGCCCATGCGCGGGGCCCGGTGCTGGCGGGCAGCCGGTTGCTGGAGGTCGTCGTGCACGGGTCGGGCGGGCACGCGGCCAGCCCTCACCTGGCGGTGGACCCCGTGGTGGCCGCCGCCGCGATCGTGCTGCGGCTGCAGGCGGTCGTGTCGCGGGAGACCGCGCCGGCGGAGCAAGTGGTGCTCACCGTCGGCTCGTTGCACGCCGGCACGCGGGGCAACATCGTGCCCGAGTCGGCGACGCTGGAGGTCTCCGCCCGCGCCTTCACCGACGAGGCCCTGGACCGCGTCACGGCGGCGGTACGGCGCATCGCCACCGCCGAGTGCGCGGCCTCCGGCTGTCCGAGGGAGCCCTCCGTCCGGACCCTCGCGCAGTCGCATCCCACGCTGCCGGACGCCACCACCGCCGCCGTCGTACGGCGTGCCCATGAACAGGCGTTCGGCGCCGGGCGCGTCGGGGTCTGGCCCGCGTCCACGGCCACCGAGGACTTCCCGCTGTTCGGCCCGGCCGGCGTCCCCCTCCACGGCGCGACCGGCGTCCGCACCGCCTACTGGATGCTGGGGTGTGTCGGCCCGGGCCAGTGGGCCCGGACGCCGGGAGAGGGTGCCGCGGCCAAGATGGCGGCCCTGCCGCCGAACCACTCCCCCGGCTTCCGCCCCGACCCCCGGCTCGCCGTCCCCGCGGGCGTCACCGCGCTGACGACGGCCGCCCTGGCCCATCTGGCGGGCCCCGCGGGCGCGGCACGGTGACCGCGCGAAGGCGCGCCGGACGGCAACGCGCAGGGCAGGCACGACGGCCGAGGCGGACGTCGGCGCCGGGCCGGGCGACCACGCCCCTGCGGGGCGGGTCCGCGCGGCAGGCCCTCGAACCCGGGTGCCGCGAGCACCGTCCCGTCACTCGCCCGACCGAAGGCAGCTCTCCATTCCGGCGACGTCGCCCGGCACGTCGTCCATCACCCGCCGCACATGGACGGGCTGCCGGGTCGGCACGCCGCCCGCACCGGGGACGGCCGAGGCCCTCGCGGCGATCTCGATCGCCCGCTCCTGGGACTCGACGTCCACGATCCGGTAGCCGGCGACCCATTCCCCGACCTCCGCGAAGGGGCCGTCAGTGCGGACGGGCGCGCTCACGCCGTCCGAGGTGACGATCGTGGCAAGCTCCGGACCCGTCAGGATCCGGGACTCCACCAGTTCGCCGCTGGAGACGAGTTCCCGGTGCAGGGCCGCGCAGTAGTCCAGGTGCGCCGTGATCTCCTCGGGCTTCCACTCCGTCATCGGGGGCGTGCCAGCGCCGGACCCGTAGGTCACGGCCAGCAGGTACCTGGTCACCGTCTGCTCCTTCGCTCAGGCGCGCCCTGCCGGCGCGCTCACCCCTGGACGGAGCCGGTGCCCGGATCTCGACAGGCTCCGCGGAACCCTCCCTTCCACTCGCCGGACCTGCCTCCGGGGGACCGCGACCGCCCGGTGCCCCCTGAAACGATCTCGTCAAAAGATCTTGACTTGGCGGCGCACCGGACCGTGAATAGGACGGCGCGCTGCCCGTCACCAGGGAGGAACAGCGGTCGTTCCGGGCGATTCCGGGGAATTCCGGGGAACGCCGGGGAATGAGGACAGTGCGGTGCCGATACGGGGTGGAGGTACGGATTGAAGGCGGAACGGAAGGTACGCAGAACAGGAGTGCTCGACGTCGGGTGCCACAGCGCCCTGCTCACGGTCGTGGAACGGCGGGACGGCTCGCCCCTGCGGCCGGTGCTGGCGCGCAAGGTGCGGTTGAGGCTGCACGAGACGCTCGACGCGACGGGGCGGATGGACAGGTCGGGCGTGCGGAGCGTCCAGCAGGCGGTGGCGCGCACGCTCGCCGCCGACGGGGAGCATTCCCTGCCCTCGGTCTACGCCTTCGCCACCTCCGTCATCCGGGACGCGCCGAACCGCGACGAGGTCATCGCGCAGGTGGCGCGGACCACCGGTACGCGGCTGCGGGTGCTGTCCGGTGAGGAGGAGGCCCGGCTGGCCTATGTGGCGGCCCGTCAGTGGGCGGGTCCGGACGGGGTGCCGCTGCTCGTCCTGGACATCGGGGGCGGCACCCTCGAGCTCGCGGACGGCACGGCGGAGCAGCCGCGCACGGTTCACTCGCTCCCCCTCGGGGCCCGCGCGGTCAACCGCCGGTGGGACCTGGTGCACGCGGTCTCCTCCAAACGGCGGCTGCACGAGGTTCGCGACCGTCTACGCGCGTCCCTCGGCACGTTGGGCGACGACCTGCCGCAGGCACCGCGGGACGGACGGGTGCTGGCCTCCTCGAAGACGTTCACCCAGCTGGCCCGCCTCGCCGCCGCCCGCGACACGACGGGCGAGGGCCCGGAGCGTCTGTCGCTGGCCCAGGTGCGGGAGATCGTTCCCGTCCTCGCCGCGAAGGGCCCCGAGGGGCGTGCCAAGCTGCCCGGCATCTCCCGGCACCGGGCCGGCCAGTCACTGGCCGGGGCACTGGTCGCCGAGGCGCTGATGGAGATGTGCGGGGCCGACAGCGTGGAGATCTGCCCCTGGTCCACCCGGGAGGGGCTGCTCCTGGAGCGTCTGGAGTCGATGGCCCCCGCCGCCCGCCGCCGCGCCGGCTGAAGGGCAGGACGGACCGGGGCGGGAGCGGTGTCAGACCGGCCGGCGAGCACCTGAAGGAACCGGGCGCCGGCCCCGACAGGCTGTCGCGCCGGCAGCGCGCCGCGACTGCCGCGGGAGCGGCACGCGCCGCCCCGCCCGACGTATCCGGCTCGGACCCGGGTGTTTCAGTCGGCCCCCCAGTCCAGGCGGAGCACCGCCAGGTCGTCCGTGTGGCGTTCGTCGTTGAGGTCGCGGACCTGCCGGATCAGCGCGTCGAGGTGCGCGTCGGGCCCCGTGGCGGGGGTCCGGGCCAGCAGGCGCAGGAGCCCTTCCGGGCCGAGCCGGTCACCGGCGGTGCCCGCGTGGCCTTCGATGAGCCCGTCGGTGTAGAGGGTCAGGGTCCCCTGTTCCGGCAGGTCGAGGAGGGTGGCGGGCCACTGGTCGAGGCCCGGGGCGATGCCGAGGGCGACCCCGTGGCCGGCCTCCACCTGCCTCGTGACGCCGCCGGTGGTGAGCAGGGGCTCGTGGTGCCCGGCGAGGTGCACGGTGGCCCGGTACGCGGCGAAGTCCAGGGTGAGCAGGGTGCAGGTGGTGAACAGGTCCGGGTCGGAGCGTTCGGCGACCAGCATCCTCTCCAGCAGGCGCAGGAGTTCCGGGCCGCGGTGGCCGCCCAGGGTCAGCGCGCGCCAGGCGATGCGCAGGCAGACGCCGAGGGCCGCCGCGTCGGGTCCGTGGCCGCTGACGTCACCGATCACGGCGTGGACACGTCCGTCGTCGGTCTGCACCACGTCGAGGAAGTCACCGCCCAGCAGGGCGCTCTCCCGCCCCGGGAGATAGCGGCTGGTGGCCGCGACGGCGGGCGTGGTCAGCAGGGGCTGCGGCAGCAGACCGCGCTCCAGCCGGGCGTTCTCCTGCGCGCGGAGCCGTCCGGCCTGCAGGTCGGCCCCGGCCCGCTCGGCCTGCTTGCGCTGGACGGCGTAGCGCACGGCGCGCTGCAGGAGTTCCGGCTCGACCTTGCCCTTGACGAGGTAGTCCTGGGCGCCGGTGGCGAGGGCCTCGGCACCGGCCTGCCCCTCCGCCAGGCCGGTCAGGACGATGACGGCGGTGTCCGGGTCTGCCCGCTGGATCTCGCCGACGGCGCCGAGGCCCGCGGCGTCGGGCAGGTGCAGGTCGAGCAGGACGCAGTCGGCGCTGCGCGCGGACAGTTCGAAGCAGGCGTCCGCCAGGGTCTTGTGCCAGACGAGCGTGTACCGCAGAGAGGTGTCCGCCAGCAGTTCGGTCACCAGCAGGGCGTCACCCGCGTCGTCCTCGACGAGCAGGATCCGGTGGTGGGTGGCGGGGTCGAGGGGCGCGAGGGGGGTCGTCACCGCCGGGACTCCCCCGTACCCCCGTCGCCGTGCGCCGTGGCGGGCCCCTGCCCGGCCCCGGACCCGGACTCGGGTCCGGGAGCGGTGTCGGGCCGGGCGGGGAGGGTGAAGTCGATGCGGGTGCCGGGGCCGTACTCGGGGTCGATGGCGATGCCGCCGCCGTGGAACTCGACGATCTTCTTGCACATGGCCAGGCCGATCCCGTTGCCGGGATAGGCGTCCTTGGTGTGCAGGCGCTGGAAGATCACGAAGACCTTCTCGGCGTACTCGGGGTCGATGCCGATGCCGTTGTCGGTGACGGAGAACCGCCACAGGTCGCCGTCGCGCCGGGCCGCGATGTGGATCCGGGGCGTGCGCCCGGGGTGCCGGAACTTCACCGCATTGGAGATCAGGTTCTGCCACAGCATGCCCAGCTGTGTGGTGTCCCCGACGACAGTGGGCAGCGGGTCCCGGGTGATCTCGGCGCCGGACTCCTCGATGGCGACGCTCAGCGCCTCGGTCGTCGTGTCGGCGATCCGGTCGAGGTCCACGGTGCCCTGCTGGTTGTGGACCCGGCCCACCCGCGAGAAGGCCAGCAGGTCGTTGATGAGGGTCTGCATCCGGTTCGCGCCGTCGACGGCGAACGCGATGTACTGATCGGCCCGCTCGTCCAGCTGGTCCCCGTAGCGGCGCTGCAGGAGCTGGGTGAAGCTCGACACCTTCCGCAGCGGCTCCTGCAGGTCGTGCGAGGCGACGTAGGCGAACTGCTCCAGCTCGGCGTTGGAGCGCTTGAGGTCGGCGGCCTGCTCGTCGAGCAGTTGGCGGGCCTTCTCGGCGAAGGAGAGCTCGTCCGCGAGGCGGCGCCGCATCCCCTCCACGTCCTCGCCGAGCCGGCGCAGGTCGGCCGGTCCCGTCACGGTGACGGGGTGGTCGAAACGGCCCCGCGTCACGTGCCGGACCTCGGTGCCCAGCCGCTCGAGCGGACCGGTGATCCCGCGGCGCAGGCCCTCGAAGACCAGCACGGCGAGCAGCACGATGACCGCGGCGATCGCGGTGAACACCCAGTTGCGCAACCGCACGGCGCGGTCGAGCTGGGTGCCCGCGGCGATGCGCGCCTGCCGCAGGTGGTCCTGCTGGGTCGTCAGGGCGCCGCGGACCCGGTCGAAGGCGGTCCTGCCCTCGTCCGCCCGCTCGGTGGCGAGCGGAACCGGCGCTCCGGGCGGGGCGGAGGCGGCGGCGACCGGCCGCGCGATCCGCTCCTGCCAGGCCGCGGCCGCGGTGAGGACGGCGTCGAGGTCCGCGCCGGCCCGCTCGTCGCCCCGGACCAGGGGACGCAGCCGGTCCAGGGCGGTCTTCTCGTCCTCCAGCCCCTGGGTGTAGGGGTCGAGGAACTGCCGCCGGCCGCTGAGTCCGTAGCCGCGGACACCGGTCTCCTGGTTGACCAGCGCGGCCTCCAGCCGGACGGAGTTGACCAGGGCCGGGGAGCGGACGTCGACCAGCTGGTCGGTCAGGGCCGAACTCCGGTCCAGCGCCCATATGCCGAGCGCGCCGAGCACGGCGAGCACCGCGAGGGCGAGGCTCACGCCCACCTGCAGCCACCGGCGGGTCGTCCACGCCGAGAACCGGCCCGCGCCGCGGGCGTCGCGGGGCACGCTCGGTGCCTGCGACCCGCCGGCCGCCCGCACGATCGTCTCGCCAGTTGCCACGCTGTGCGCCCTCCGCTTCCATGGCCGCCGTCGTGTGTCCGCGCGGCGGGAGCCAACTGTAGCCGTCCCCGCGACAACACTTGTTGTCGCGGGAATCTGCAGGTCCTAAGGTGGGGGCCATGCCTGGCACCCACTTCGCTCCGCGTCTGCCGGAGGAGGAACTCGCCGCACTGGCGACCGGCGCGGTCGACGACCTCGCCCGGAGGCTCGTCCGTCGTGGCCTGCGTCCCCTCACCGTCCCCGGTGCCGCCGACGACGGTACCGAAGCACGCGGAGAGGCCCTGGCATACCTGCACATGCTGAACCTCCTCCAGCAGGCGGTCGAGCACCTGGAGAACCGCGCGGCCGAGCAGGCGGCCGCCGCAGGTGCCGGATACCCCCAGATCGGCCGTGCCTGCAACATCAGCCGCCAGGGCGCCCGCCGCCGCTGGCCCGGCCTGGTGACCAGCGACACCCCCCACCGTCCCGAGCGGCGCACCGACCGGACCCGGAGCCAATGACGATGATCGCCCCAGCCCGCCCCTACGACGTGCTCCTGGTCGAGGACGACCCCGCCGACGCCATGCTCATCGGGGACGCCCTGGCCGAGCGCGGAGCGCGCAACCTCACCCAGGTCGAGGACGGCCTCGCGGCCCTGGACTACCTGCGAGACCCGGCCAACCGCCACCCGGACCTGATCGTCCTGGACCTCAACATGCCGCGGATGAACGGCCACGAGCTGCTGGCCGTCCTGAAGAACGACGAGGACCTGCGCGCGATCCCGGTGGTCGTCCTCACCACCTCCGCCGCGCCGGACGACGTCACCGGCGCCTACCGGCAGCACGCCAACGCCTACGTCACCAAGCCGGTCAACCTCGACGACTTCGAGCGCGCCGTGCGCAGCATCGACGCCTTCTACCTGGACACGGTCACCAGGCTGCCCCGCGAGTGAGCGCCGGACGGCGCATGCCGGTCGGCGGGTGCGTCAGTGCCGGAAAACGGGGTAGACGCGTCTTCGGCCGCGCGTGAGGGCGGCCGCGCTGTGACGTAGTACGAAAGGCACGAGCATGGAACCGAGGCTGGACGGCCGTACCGCACACCTGGCCGACTGGCCGTGCATCCATGCCGGTTTCGCCCACGAGGGCGACTCGGAGGCCATCTCGGCGGCGCGGCGCTTCGCCGCCGACTTCCTCGCCCGCGCCCAGAGCGAGCACGGCGTCCCGGTGCCCACCGAGACGATCGAGGCCGCGCAACTGATCGTCAGCGAGCTGGTCACCAACACCTGCAAGTACGCTCCCGGTCCCGGTCTGCTCGACCTGGAACTGGACGTGGACGCGGCCACGCTGCTGGTGTCCGTCTGGGACACCAGCAGCACGCTGCCCCTGGCCCGCGCCGCCGAGCCGGGACGGATCGGCCAGCACGGCCTGGAGATCATCCTCGCGCTGTGCGAGGGCTACGACGTGCAGCGCCAGCCGGTGGGCAAGCGCATCACGGTCCGCATCGCCCTGGAGTCCCCCGCGCGCTGACGCGCGTCGCGGACGGCGACCGGTCGTGGACGGCGACCGGGTGAATCGGCGGCCCGGGCGGGTTGGCCCGGGGGCGCGCATGGAACGTGCCTCACGCGCCGACCCCATCGCCGACCCGCCCCCACCGCTCCGGCCCGGCCACCGGAACAGTACCGTTCAGGAGCAGTGCCATGACCAGGATCGCCGTCATCCTCGGCAGTACACGCCCCGCGCGTATCGGCGAGGCCGTCGCGCAGTGGGTGTACGAGATCGCCGCCCGCCGGGACGACGCCGAGTACGAACTCGTGGACGTCGCCGACTACGACCTGCCGCTGCTCGACGAACCGATGCCGCCGATGATGGGCCGGTACAGCCGGCCCCACACCCTGGCCTGGGCGGAGAAGATCGGCTCCTTCGACGGATACGTCTTCGTGACCGCCGAGTACAACCACTCCATCCCCGGCGCGCTCAAGAACGCCATCGACTACCTCTTCGCCGAGTGGAACAACAAGGCGGCCGGCTTCGTCTCCTACGGAAGCGCCGGCGGCACCCGCGCGGTCGAGCATCTCCGGCTGGTCATGGCCGAGATCCGCGTCGCCACCGTCCGCGCGCAGGTGGCGCTGTCCCTGTTCCGCGACTTCGCCGACATGAGCCGCTTCGAACCGGGCCCGCACCGCGCGGGCGAGGTGGGCGTCGTCCTGGACGAGGTCGTCACCTGGAGCACCGCCCTGGCCCCCCTGCGCCGGACGGCGCCCTGAGGCGGCGGCCCCGGCCGCCCCGGGCGGCGGCGGGGCGATGCACCGGGCGGGCCCCGGCTAGGGTCTGGCGCATGGACGATCAACCCGGGGGCGGAATTCAGGCGTGCGCGGAGTGCGGCGGGACGGTGGCACCGGACGGCCACTGCTGGGACTGCGGCGTCGCACAGCCGGCGTTCCGCTCCCGTGTGGAGACGACGGCGGGAGGCGCCGCGGGCGTCAGCGACCGGGGGAGGCGGCGTGAGGTGAACGCCGACGCGATGGCCGTGACCACGGCCGGCACCTGGACGATCGGCGTGGTCTGCGACGGGGTGTCGATGTCGCCCCGGTCGGAGCGGGCGGCCCGGCTCGCGGCCGAGGTCGCCTCGACGGCTCTGGCGGCGGCGTTGCGGGCGGGCACCGTGCCCGAGATCGCGCTCGACGCCGCCGCCCGGCGCGCGGACGGCGCGGTCCGCGCGCTCGCCACCTCCCCCGACGAGGCCCCGGCCTGCACCTTCGTCGCGGCCGTCGCCGGTCCCGAGGGCTTCTGGTGCGCGTCGATCGGCGACAGCCGTGCCTACTGGCTGCCGGACGAGGGCCTCGCCTTGACGCTGACCGAGGACGACACCGGCGAACTCGACGCCCTGTCCGCGTGGCTGGGAGCCGGCGCCGGCGAAACCGTGCCCCGCATCCGCAGCGCCCGGCCCTCCGTTCCCGGCCGACTCCTGCTGTGCACCGACGGGCTGTGGCGCTGCTTCCCCGACGCGGAGGCGGTACGGGACCGGCTGCTCGCCACCGCGCGGCGCGCGGGCCGTGGGAGCGGCCTCCTGGACGGTGCGCGCTCGCTCGTCGGGTGCGCCCTGGAGGCCGGCGGACACGACAACATCACGGCCCTGCTGCTCCCCGTGCCCGCCCATGTCCCGCCACGGGCGGGGGCGGCGGGAGAGGTGTAAGCAGGAGATATGCGTTACCCACGACGCGCGGACACGTACTGGTCCGCCGAGCGGAACCCTGCCCTGATCGTGGTCCCGGTGCTGCTGATCGTGGCGATCGTGATCAGCGACCTGCTGATCCCCACGGAAGGCCACCTGGGCCCGCTCCTGGTGGTGGCGCCGGCGCTGACAGCGTCGTTCGGCGGGCTCCGGCTCACCGCGCTCATCGGTGGCCTGGCGGTGGCGGCGCTCACGGTGGTGTCCGTGGCCGACGGCACCATCACCACC
The DNA here is from genome assembly GCF_053598835.1 of Streptomyces sp. NPDC001070. Classification (NCBI taxonomy): domain Bacteria; kingdom Bacillati; phylum Actinomycetota; class Actinomycetes; order Kitasatosporales; family Streptomycetaceae; genus Streptomyces; species Streptomyces sp. NPDC001070. The sequence continues at coordinate 28,280 of NZ_JBSFLB010000024.1, read as the reverse complement.
TCCTACCGGCAGAGCGAGATCATCGCGCTCATCCTGGTCTCCGCCTTCACCGTGCTCTTCTGCCGGCTGCGCGAACGGCACCAGGCCGAACTCAAGCAGGTGCGCTCGGTCGCGGAGGCGGCGCAGCAGGTCGTCCTGCAGCCCCTGCCGGAGCGGATCGGCCCGCTGCGGATCGCCTTCGACTACCAGGCCGCCGAGGACCAGGCCCGGATCGGCGGCGACCTGTTCGCGGCGGTGCGCACCCCGGGCGGCACCCGGCTGCTCATCGGGGACGTACGCGGCAAGGGCCTGCCCGCGATCGGTGACGCGGCGCTGCTGCTCGGCGCGTTCCGCAGCGCCGCCTACCGTGCGCCGCCGCTGACGGCACTGCACGCGCACCTGGAGGCGACGGTGTGCTGGAAGGCGGCGCAGGCCACCGGCGACGGCGCCCAGGAGGACACCACGGTCGAGTCCTTCATCACCGCGGTTCTGGCGGACTTCCCCGACGACCGGCCCGAGGTCCGGATCCTCAACTGCGGTCACCCGCCCCCCTTCCGCCTGGCCGGGGACGGCCTCGCGGCCCTCGACCCCACCCAGCCCGCACCGCCCATCGGGCTGGGACTGCTGCAGCACTCGCATCCGGGCGTCGACACCTTCCCGTTCGCTCCCGGTGACATCCTCATGCTGTACACCGACGGCGTCACCGAGGCGCGGGACGCCGCCGGGCGCTTCTATCCGCTCGCCGAGCGAATCACCTCCTGGCCGGAGTGCCGGACCCCGGACGAACTGGTGCGGCACGTCCGTGACGACCTCCTCGCCTACTGCGGCGGCCGGCTCGGCGACGACGCGGCCCTCATCACCGTGCGGAGGGAACCGGTCGTCCGCGCCCGCTCGCGGGAACCCCGCGCGGCTGAGGACGCCTCGGCCCTGCCCGCGGGCACGCACGCCGCCCCGTCCGCGACGGCGTCCCGCCGCCCCGAGGAGGGCTGACCCGGCGAAGTCCCGGTGCCGCGCGGGCGGACCCTGGCGCCTGCTGCTGTCGGAGCGCTGATCTACGCTGGGCGATCACGCCACCCGGAAGGACGGTCCATGAACCAGCAGCGCCCGATCGACTGGTCCGAGGCCACATGGCTCAACGCCCCGCAGCGCGCCGAGGCGGACGGTTCCGGAATGCTGGTCACCACCCGCGACCGCAGCGATTTCTGGCGCACCACCGGCTATGGCTTCGTCCGCGACGACGGGCACGCCCTGCTGGCCGCCTTCCCCGCGGACACGTCGATTGAGGTGACCTTCCTCGCGGACTTCGACACGCTGTACGACCAGGCCGGACTCATGATCCGCGTCGACGCGGAGAACTGGATCAAGGCCGGGGTCGAGATGTCGGACGGCATGCCGCACCTGGGCGCGGTGGTCACCCGCGGGGTGTCCGACTGGTCGCTCGCGCCGGTCCCCGAATGGGCGGGCCGCCCGGTCACCGTACGCGCCAGCCGTTCCGGCGACGCCGTCACGATCCGCGCCCGCGGTGGTGACGGCCCCTGGCGGCTGGTCCGCCTGGCCCCGCTCGCCCCGGACGCCGCCGCCGGCGCGGGCCCCTTCTGCTGCTCCCCGGAACGCGCGGGCCTGCGCGTCGGCTTCACCGCCTTCACCCGCGGCCCGGCCGACGCGGCCCTTCACGAGCCGCCGCAGTCCGCCGGCGCCGAGGGCCACTGAGAGAACCGGTGCCGTGGGCTTCGAGGGCGGCACCTGGCGCATGCCGGGCGACGGACGAGCGGCGGGCCGGCCTGACGTCCGCGCGGAGCCTGAACGGTGCGACACGCGAGTTGAACAGCCTTTTCGCGCCGCGCCCAGGCCGCGGCGTGGCGGGCGGACCGGGGTGCGGTTCCCGCGAGTACCTTGATCGTCCAGGCGTGCGTTCGCCCCGAGGGAGCCACGCCCCTGTCCGCCGCACCCCGGCGCACGCCGCCGAACCGCTCCGGCACTTCGCCGACCCGCGCGACGGGGCGCAGCTTCCCGCCCTCCACGCCCTCGCCGCCGACCTGACCCACCTCGTGTCCCGGCGCGACCACCGGATCGTCCCCGCGACCGTCGCGGGCCGCGACCCGGGACCGGGACGGCGCTACGCCGGGACCCCCGCGCATTTCCTGAGCCTGGTAGTGGTACTACCAGGCTCCTTCCTTGACGCCACGACGTAACCGCAGCAGCGTGGGGCATGTGGACAAATAGTGGCAAAAGCAACATTTCGAACATCACCACTTGACTGCGGGACCTCACAACCCGCCGCGCGGCCCGGGCGCACTTCAGACAGTCCGGCGCCATGGTCACGCGCCTCGTCCACGCCCAGGAATCAACCTGGCTAGGGAGAGTTGTCATGCGAATTCCCAAGTGGCCCCTCGCCGCAATGGCAGGACTTGCGCTCGCCCTGGGGGGTGCGGCCACATCGGCCGTCGCCGCACCGGCCAGTTCACCGGCCTCAGCGGTCAGTTACGCCGATCACGGCGGTGGCGGTGGCGGTGGCCACGGCGGCGGTGGCGGCCACGGCGGCGGCTACGGCGGCGGCCACGGTGGCGGCTACGGCGGCCACGGCGGCTACGGCGGCTACGGCGGCTACGGCGGTTATGGCTACGGCTATGGCGGCCACGGCGGCTGGGGCGGCTGGGGCGGCTGGGACGACGACGGCTACGGCGGCGGCTACGGCGGCCACGGTGGTGGCTACGGCGGCGGTGGCTACGGCGGCGGTGGCTACGGCGGCGGCCACGGTGGTGGCGGCGGCTACGGCGGCGGGCGGTAGTACCCATACCGGGGACTGGTCCACGACCAGCCCCCGGTCCCGGCTGAACAACCTGAGGCCGACCGAAGCAGGGCTTTGACCCCGCGCAGCCGGCTACCCCTCATGGAACGGAAGTCGCACCCACGGGAAACCGGAGGGCGCGGCTTCCGCCCTTTGTGTCCGCGACACGGCTCGAGCGGACCCGTGTGGGACGCGTCTGCGGCTGGACCACGCGCTGCGCTCATGCCCGGCTCCGTCCTCCGCCGGACCGCCCCGCCCGGTGCCGCGCCCGGCCCTCCGGCGGTTCCCCGCGCCGGCGGGCGCACTCAGCCATGGACATCAGGGCAGGACGCGCCCGAGGAAGCCGCGCACGTACCCGGCGATCGCGTCCAGATGGCTCTCCAGGGCGAAGTGACCGGTGTCGAGGAGGTGCACCTCGGCCTCGGGCAGGTCGTTCAGGAAGGCACGGGCGCCGGCCGGGGCGAAGATCTCGTCGTTGGCGCCCCACACCGCCAGCAGCGGCACCTGACTGGTCCTGAGGTACTCCTGCAGCGCCGGGAAGAGGTCCACGTTGCTCGTGTGGTCGCGGAACAGCCGCAGCTGGATCTCGTCGTTTCCGGGGCGCTGCAGCAGCGCGACGTCATGGACCCAGGTGTCGGGGCTGACCAGGGTCTGGTCGGGGACGCCGTTGAGGTACTGCCAGCGCACCGCGTCCGGGGTGAGCGCGTAGCGCACCGCCTTCTCGGTCTCCGGCCCGGGATGGGCTGCGTAGGCCCACACGTCGGCCCAGAAGGAGTCGACGAAGCCCTCCGTGTAGGCGTTGCCGTTCTGCGAGACGATCCCGCTGATCCGCGCCGGGGTGCGCAGCGCCAGGCGCCAGCCGATCGGCGCCCCGTAGTCCTGGACGTACATCGCGAAGCGCTCAACGCCGAGCCGCCCGAGCAGGCCCGCCGTCACGTCGGCGAGCGCGTCGAAGGTGTAGGGGAAGTCCTGCGGGGACGGCATCGACGACCGGCCGAAGCCGATGTGGTCCGGGGCGATGACGCGGTAGCGGTCCGCCAGCAGCGGGATGAGGTGCCGGAACATGTGCGAACTGGCCGGGAAGCCGTGCAGCAGGAGGACGACGGGGGCGTCGCGGGGCCCCGCCTCGCGGTAGAAGACCTGCCGGCCGTCGACGGCGACGGTGAGGTGGCGGACCGGGACCATCACTGACCTCCTGCGGGCACGGCGTACCTGTCGCATGCCACGCGGAGGACGCGGATCACGCTCCTCGGCGCAGATTCACGCGGTTGCTCCGTTCAGGCGTCGTCCCCGCAGACCAGGGCCTGGGTCTGCGCCGCGTCCTCGGGCAGTTCCTGGCCGGGACCGCAGGTCAGGAAATCCCTGTAGGGCACCGTCGACCATGTGCTCACCGTGCCCCGCACGGGCTCCGTTCCGGCGTCCGCGCAGGTGAACCGGAAGGACGCCTCGACGAGCCGCACCCTTACGGAGGCGACCATCTCTCCCGAGTAGGGCCCCGTCGTCCCCGTCTCCACCACGGCGTGACCGGCGCTGAGGGTCCAGGCGGTGCCGATCCGCGCCAGCGACAGTCCGGTCATGCGCTCCAGCGCCCCGACCGCGGCGGCCGGGTCCACACGCGTGAGCCGGCCGGACGGGGTCAAGGTGGCCCGCATCGACCGGATCGGGACGAGCTCCAGCCGGGTCCGCGCGCTCTTCCCCACGGCGATCCGGACGGGCTGAGGGTCGGACACCGCCGCCGGCACGTCGCGCTTCTGGACGTCGCCCCAGTGGAACCGGCCCTCGGCGCAGTGCGTTCCCGCGGTGGTGCCCGGCCGTGCGTGCCCGGCCGGAACGGTGTCCGCGGCCTCACCGTGGGCGCCCGCAGTGCAGGACGTCGTCATCAGGACGGCGGCGGCGCCGAGTGACGCCGACAGCCGAAGTGATGCGTTCATGGGGTTCTCCGGTCTCGGAAAGGGCCTGGACGTGCGCAGATTCAATCCCACCCGGCGCGGCGGCGGCGCACCGGGGCCCCACCGCCTGCGGCGCGCACGAAGTGAGTAGCCGTACTCATGTCCGCAGGCCGACGCGGCGGGACGATGACCGCACCGGATACGGAGGTTGGGGGCGGGCATGGGGCGATTCTTCGGCGCGGTGCTGGCGTTGGCGGTGACCGCGGGGGCGCTTGCGCTGGTGTACGCGGTGGGCGCGCCGTTGCCGGTGGTGCTGGGCTCGGGCGCGGGGGTGCTGTGCCTGCTGTGGCTGCTCGTCCTGCTGACGGTGCCGTGGAACATGTACTTCCGGGCGCACACGGTGCTGGCCGAGATCGCGGTGAGCCGGGAGAAGGGCCTGGTGGTCCCGCCGGCGCGCGACGCCGAGGCCGCCCGGATCGCCCGCATGATGCTGCGCGTCGCGGTCGCGGGCCATCTGCTGACGGCGGCCGGGGTCGTGGCGGTCACGGTGGCGACCGGTCACCGGACGGGCTACTGGATCGCCGGGTTCTTCCTGCTCAGCACGGTGTTCCGGCCCGCGGGGGCCTGGTTCGCGCAGTTGCGCAAGCGGCTGGGCACCCTGCTGGACGACGTGGCCTACCCGCGCGACGACGTAGTGGCGTTGCGGGAGCGTGTCGAGCACACCGACGGCGGCATCAAGGTGCTGGAGGAGAAGGCCGAGGAGCAGTACCGGGCCCTCGCCGAGCTGCGGCGCACCGTGGACGCGCTGGGCGTGGCGGTGTACGAGCGTGCCGAGGACGCCGACCGGCGGATCACCGCGCTGGCGCGGGAGTTCGAGGCGACGGTGAACCGGCTCACCGACAACGAGGAGATCATCACCGGCCTGAAGGCCTTCCTGCGGCTGCTGCGGACGGGCGACGGCCCCGTCGGCCGCGCCGCGGACACCTGACGGGCACCCGGGCAATCGGCCACGGAGCCGCTGCCGCACCGTGGCCGCCGCCGGCGGGGCCGCATCGCCGCACGGTCGCCTCGCTCTCCGGTCGAGGGGACGGGGCGGGCTCCGCGTCGGCGGCACCCCGCCCCGGAGGCCTATGCGAGGGGCTCGCGCGGTCCCGTCAGCGACCGGGTGAAACCGGCGAGCTTCGCCGGGTTCATCACCCACATGAGCTGGTCGATGCCCCGCTCGGAGGCGCTGATGACCAGCAGGGCCACCGGCGTCCCCGCCCGGGAGAGCAGCACTCCCGGCTGCCCGTTGGCCTCGACCCACTCCGCCTCGGTGCCGGGCCAGAACCGCGGGGTGAAGGCCACCAGGAACCTGGCGACGCGGGTGGCACCGGCCACCGGGACCCGGGCGGCGTCGCGCACCGTGCCGCCGCCGTCGGCGTAGCTGACCACGTCCGAGGCGAACAGCTTCTCCAGTCCGGCCAGATCGCCGGTCCTGGCCGCGGCCACGAAGGCCTCGAGGAGCCGCCGGTGCTCCCCCGCGCCCACCTGCTCCCGCCGCCCGGCGGCGATGTGCTTGCGGGCCCGGCTGACGAGCTGGCGGGTGTTGGCCTCGCCGAGGTCCAGCACGGACGCGATCTCCCGGTACGGGTAGTCGAACGCCTCCCGCAGTACGTACGCCGCGCGTTCGGTGGGCGTCAGCCGCTCCAGGAGGAGCAGCACCGCGAACTCCACCGCCTCGCCGCGCTCGGCTCCGACCACCGGATCGGCTCTGGTGTCCACGGGCTCGGGGAGCCAGGGGCCGACGTAGGCCTCGCGCCGGACGCGGGCGGACTGGGTGACGTTGATCGCCAGGCGGGTGGTCGCGGTGGCCAGGAACGCGGACGGATTCTCGACGGCCGCGCGGTCCGTGGCCTGCCACCGCAGCCAGACCTCCTGCACGACGTCCTCGGCCTCCGCGGCGCTGCCGAGCATGCGGTAGGCGATGCCGAACAGCCTGGGGCGCAGTGCGGTGAAGACCGCTGCCGCCTCGTCGAGCGAGTCCGCGCGCTCCCCGTTCCCTGGCTGCATAATCGCTTTTTCCTCCACCGTCGCATTCGCGTCGCTGCCCGCCCCAGCGTACACACGGGGCAATTCCCGCCCGGACTCCGACGCCCGCCACGGGCGCGATATCCCCAGTTCAGAGGCGACGGTCGCCCTCCGGGCGGCCTTCCGGGCCGAGCGGGCGAATTCCCCTCGACGGACCATGGAAGTGGCCGTCCCGTTTTCGCGGGGAATTCCGGCGCCCTTCCGCTTCCCTGCTTGTGGGCGCACCCTCCCCAAATACCGACAGGACAGCGGCTCCGGTTGTGACACCGGGATCCCGCCGGTGATCGTGGCCCCTCCGCGCGATGCGTCCGCCCGCCTTCACGGAATTTCGTACATGCGTTCCAAAAATGCCGTGGAACAGGGTAACGTTACGTATCGAGGCGAGATCCGCACAGGGAGGGACGGGGCATGGAGCCCACCAGGACGACAGTGCGCCGGGGGCGCCCCCAGGGCGCGGACACCACCGGCCCCGACGGGCTGACCAGCCGTCAGACCCGCATCGTCGAGGCGATCCTGACCTCGGTGGAGAACCGCGGTTTCCCGCCGTCCATGCGGGAGATCGGCGAGGCCGTGGGGCTGGCCAGCACGTCCTCGGTCGCGCACCAACTGGCGGTGCTGCAGCGCAAGGGCGTCCTGGAGCAGGATCCGCACCGGCCCCGCGCGTACCGCGTACGGTGCTCCTGGCCGTCGCAGCAGGAGGCCGAACCGGGGGCCGAACCGGTCAGCGCCTCCCCGGCCGCGCACGTGCCGGTCGTCGGCCGGATCGCGGCCGGCTCGCCGATCCTCGCCGAGGAGCAGGTCGACGAGGTCTTCGTGCTCCCCCGGCAGATCGTCGGCGCCGGCGAGCTGTTCGCCCTCAAGGTCGTCGGGGACTCCATGACGGGCGTCGCGATATGCGACGGGGACTGGGTCACGGTGCGCAGCCAGGACGCCGCCGACCACGGCGACATCGTGGCCGCGATGATCGACGGCGAGGCCACCGTCAAGCGCCTCAAGCACGAGGGCGACCGCGTCTGGCTGATGCCGCACAACCCGGCCTACGACCCGATCCCGGGCGAGGAGGCGGTCATCCTGGGCAAGGTCGTGGCGGTGCTGCGGCGCCTGTGAGGCCGTGCGGTGTCCGCGTCGGTCAGGATGTCAGAACGCCGCCGCCGGCATCACCGACCGCAGCCCACCGAGCAGATGCGCCCGGAAGGCGGGGTCCCGGTAGGCCTGCGCGGAGTGGCCGAGCGCCGTGTAGAAGACGGGACCTCCGCCGTACTCGTGGCACCAGACCAGCGGATGGTCCGCGCCCATCGAACCGCCCGCGTAGGAGGACTCGTCGGCGCAGGCCAGGACCCGCACCCGGGGCCGGGGGTTGCGGTCGAAGTCGTACCACTCGTCGGAGACCTTCCACGCCGCGCCGAGGTGCGCGGTGGCCGCGTGGCCGGCGTCCTCGACGAGGAGCGTGCCGGGCTGCAGGGGCGGATGGCCGGTGAAGCGCGCGCCCAGCAGTTCCCCGTAGTACGGCCAGCCGTACTCGGTGCAGGCGGCGGCGTGCACGCCCATGAACCCCGCGCCGTCCGCGTGGTGCGCCACGAAGGCGGCCCGCCCGGCGTCGCTGAGCACATCGCCGCTCGTCGAAAGGAACACCACGGCGTCATAGGGGCGCAGCCGGGCCCCCTCGAAGTCCTCGGGCCGTTCGGTGGCGTCCACCCGGAAGCCGTGCTCGGCCCCCAGCTCGGTCAGGGCGCGGACGCCGTCGGGAATCGAGTCGTGCCGGTAGTCGGTGGTGCGTGTGAAGACGAGCACGCGGGGGTCGCGGCGGGGCAATCGGCTCTCCCGGTGCGGTGACGGGTGGCGGCGGACGCCCACCAGTCTCCCCGGCGCCGCGCGGACGTCAACGGCGGCCCCGGGCAGCGATCCCGGCGCTCCCCGTCATGGACACCGCGGAGCCACGCGGCGGCGTCGCCGGACACCGTGAAGCGCAGCACCCGGAGGATGCGGCGCATCCCCCGGCCTGTGTCATGGGCCCCCGTCACCGTCCCGGCCCCCGCCGGGAGGCAACGTACGGCACGGCCCCGGAAGGCCGGAGCGTCAGTGGCCGATGCTGTCGATCAGCTCTCGGGCGCCCTGCCGCAGCAGTGCCACGGCGACCGAAGTGCCCAGGGTGGCGGGGTCCAGGGGCCCGGCCCACTCGTGCGCGTCCAGAACGGTCTTGCCGTCGGGGGAGAACACCCGGGCCCGCAGCGAGAGGCGCCCGTCGCGTTCGGCACGGGCGTAGCCGGCGATCGGGCTGTTGCAGTGGCCCTGCAGGACGTGGAGGAACATCCGCTCCGCCGTGGTCTCCCGGTGGGCGGTCGGGTCGCCGAGGTCGCTGACGGCGTCGATGGTCTCGGTGTCGCCCTCACGGCACTGCAGGGCCAGGACGCCCGCGCCGATCGGCGGGATCATCGTCTCGACCGACAGCACCTCGCTGATGACATCGGTCCTGCCGATGCGTTCGAGACCGGACACGGCGAGGAGCAGCGCGTCCGCGTCGCCCGCGGCGAGCTTCTCCAGGCGGCGGTTGGCGTTGCCGCGCAGGGGGACGCAGGTGAGATGCGGGTGCGAGGCCATGAGCTGGGCGATGCGGCGCACCGAGGAGGTTCCGATGCGGGTACCGGGCGGGAGTTCGTCGAGGGTGAGGCCGCCGGGGTGCACCAGGGCGTCGCGGATGTCGTCGCGCTTCAGGAACGCGGCGAAGACCGTGCCGGCCGGCAGCGGCCGGTCGGCGGGGACGTCCTTCACGCAATGGACGGCGAGGTCCGCCCGGCCCTCCAGCAGTGCGGCGTCGACCTCCTTGGTGAAGGCGCCCTTGCCACCCAGTGCGGCCAGGTCGCCCAACCACCGGTCGCCGGACGTGGTGACGGGCACGACGTCCGTCCGGATGCCGGGGTGGAGCGCCGCCAGTTCGGCACGCACACGCTCGACCTGGGCCAGCGCCATCGGTGAGGAGCGGGAGACGATGCGGATCAGCTCGGGGACTGCCATGTGCCCACGGTACGGCGTCCGGCGGGCGCCCCGGGCAACAGCCTGAAGGCCACGCGCGACGGCGACGGCGCCGCTAGTGTGTCCCGCGGCGCCGACGGGACGGCGCCGGCGCGGAAGTCGGCGCCGTACGGACACGCACCGGAGTGAGCGCACGATGACGCAGGACCGGCTGTCGCCGCCCGCGGTGTCCCCCGATCCGGCGACGCCGACGGCCGCCGGGAGGCCGGTGGGGCCGTGGCGGCACCGGCGGTGGCCGTACGCGGCGGTCGTGGTCGTACTCCTCGCGCAGATGGCGTTCGCCATGGTCACGACGGCCGTCCAGCAGACGCCGACCATCGACGAACCGGTCTACGTGGGGGCGGCGACGGTCTATCTGCGGGAGCACAGCCTGCGCTTCAACCCCGAGCACCCGCCGCTGGGCAAGCTGATCATCGAGAGCGGGCTGGCGTTCGCCCACCCGCGCCTCGCCCCCGCCTTCGAGGGCGACCAGACGGAACTCGGCCGGAGTGTGCTCTACGAGTCGGGCAACGATCCCTGGCGGCTGATGCTCGCGGCGCGGCTGCCCGTGATCGCGCTGACGCTCCTCTTCGGGCTGGTGGTCCTCGCGTTCGCGCGCGATCTCACCGGCCGCACCGGGGGCCTGCTCGCGCTGGCCCTGTACGCGTTCTCGCCGGACGTCATCGCGCACGGCTCCCTCGCCACGCTCGACGTCGCGGCGGCCGGCTTCCTGCTGACGTCGGTGTGGGTGCTGTGGCGGGCCCGGCAGCGGCCGCGCCTCCACCTGCCGCTGGCCGGCGCCGCGCTGGGCGCGGCGCTGGCCACGCGGATGAGCGCGCTGCCGGCGGTGCCGGTCCTGCTGCTCCTCGCCGTCCTGTCGGTGTGGCACGGTCGCCCCCGGACTCCTGGGCGGCACACCGCGGTCCGCGCGCTGTGGCGTGGCGCGGTCGCCGCGGCCGGGGTCGGGGTGATCGCGGTCGCCGTGGTGTGGGCCGCCTATCTCGCCGTCGACCCGCACCTGCGCTGGACGACGCCCGACACGGTGCCGGCCCTTCACGGCCTGCGCGGCCTCGTCGTCGACGCGCTCCCCTTCCCCCGGGCGTACCGGGACGGGGTGGCCGTCCAGTTCGGCTTCGAGGACTCGGCGTTCGAAGGCTTCCTCTTCGGCCGCCACTACCGGGGCGCGCTCTGGTACTACCTGCCGGCCGCGCTGCTGGTGAAGACTCCGCTCGGCATGCTGGCCCTGTGGCTCGCCGGCGCGACCGCGGTCCTCGCCCTCCCCCGGCTGCGCCCCGCGGCACCGTACCTCCTCGTCCTCCCGGCCGTCCTGCTGGCCGCGGCCATGACCGGGTCCCGGGACTTCGGCGTCCGCTACGTGGTCTTCCTGCCGATGTTCGGGGCGGTCGCGGCGGCCTGTGCGACCGCCCTCCGACGCCGGTGGACGGGGGTCGTGGCCGGGGCTCTGGTCGTCTTCGTCGCCGTCAGTTCGCTGCGGACGTTCCCCTACTACTTGCAGTACTCCAACGAGGCCTTCGGCGGCACCTCCGAGACCCACCTGAGCCTGCACGACTCCAACGTCGACTGGGGCCAGGACCTGGGCCGCCTCGCGGACCGCCTCCGCGAGGGCTATCCGGGGCAGCGGGTGTGGCTGGTCTACAAGGGCAGCGGCGTGCCCGCCCACTACGGCATCCAGGCCTCCGATCCGCTCAAGGTCCCGGCTGACGAGGTCCACGGCCTGCTCGTCGTGTCGGACTCCTCGATCGCCAAGGCCGAGGGACAGCTCGCGGAACTGATCGCCGGGAGCGAGCCGATCGACGAGGTCGGACACTCGATCACGATCTTCCGCCGGGGCTGAGGCCAGGTCACGGGAGGCGCCGCGGCGGCCGGTCCACGGGGGTGGCGATCATGGCCTGGACACGCCGGCGCACGGCTACGGCGTCGACATCTCCGGCTGAACCCCGCACACGGGCCCGTACCCGCGACGAAGGTCGCCGGCGTGATCAGGTCGACGCCCCCACCGGCCCGAGCGTCAGCGGTGGTGAGGCCGGCCCGAAGTGCTGGGCGATGATGCGCACCGTGTGGGTGCCGCCGGCGTTGGAGGCGGGGTCGGCGTCGTACCGCGGGGTGTCGCGGCCGACGATGCCCGCGCCCGGCAGTTCGCGGACGAGCAGGTCGGCCGTGCCGCCGGCGCGCCGGGATTCGCGGCGCGGACCCAGGTCGAAGTAGGGCGGAGCGCGGAAGCCGCGGGTCAGGTAGGCGGGGTGGACGACGCCGAGGGGCGCTGCACCGGACGATGTTCATCGGCTTCCCGGAGGCCGTGCCCGGGCCCGCCCCCACCACGGAGGACCGAGACCCGGCCGCGTCACCACTACAGTCGAGCCACACGTGCGGCGCGTGCCGCCACAGGGGTGGAGGGGACGTCCGTGGAGGGGCTGGCGCTCGTCACGCTCATGGTCGGTGCGGTGCTGGTCACCGCCGTCGCCCGGCGTCTGGGGGTGTCTCCCCCGCTGCTGCTGGTCGCCGTCGGCCTGTGCGCGTCCTTCGTGCCGGGGATTCCCGCCTACGCCATCGAGCCCGAGGTGGTGATGGTGCTGGTCCTGCCCCCGCTGCTGTACTCCTCGGCGCGGGAGAGTTCCTACCTGCGCTTCCGGGAGAACCTGCGCCCCATCGGACTGCTCGCCGTGGGCCTGGTGCTGTTCACCACGGTGGTGATCGGCTACGCCGCGTCCTGGCTGGTGCCGGGGCTGCCACTGGGCTCGGCGCTGGTGCTCGGCGCGGTGCTGTCGCCGCCCGACGCGGTCGCGGCGACCTCCATCGGGCGCCGGCTGGGGCTGCCGCGCCGGGTGCTGACCGTGCTCGGCGGCGAGAGCCTGGTGAACGACGCCACCGCGCTGACGGCCTACCGCGTGGCCATCGCGTCCGTGGCCGGCGCCGGCTACACCCTGCTGCAGGGCGTCGGGGTCTTCCTGCTGGCGGCCGTGGGGGGCTCGCTGATCGGTCTGGCGATCGGCTGGCTGGCCCGCCTCGGGCACCGGTTCCTGCCCGGGGACCTGGCCAGCGCGCTCGGGCTGCTCGTGCCGTTCCTCGCCTACCTCGTCGGCGAGGAGGCGCACACCTCGGGGGTACTGGCCGTGGTCGTGTCCGGCCTGTACCTGGGACACCGGTCCCCCGACGTGGAGGCGACCTCCCGGCTGCAGGTGTACGCGGTGTGGAACGCCCTCGACACGGTGCTGGAAGCCCTCGTCTTCGCCCTGATCGGCCTGCAGGTGCGGGGCATCGTCGACGGGGTCGACACGGGTGTGGGGCGGCTGGTGGCGGCCGGTGCCGCGCTGACGGCGGTGACCGTCCTGGCGCGTATCGTGTGGGTCTACCCCGCGACCTATCTGCCGCGCTTCCTCTTCCCGCGGATCCGGGCGCGCGACCCGTATCCCCCGTGGCAGTACCCGGTGGTGCTCTCCTGGGCGGGCATGCGCGGCGTGGTCTCGCTGGCCGCGGCCTTCGCGTTGCCGGAGACCACGGACAGCGGCGCGCCGTTCCCCGGGCGCGACGAGATCCTGTTCCTGACCTTCTTCGTCACGGTCGCCACGCTGCTGCTGCACGGGATGACGCTGCCTCCGCTCATCCGGCGGCTCGGCATCTGCAACAAGGAGGCGTACCAGGACGCGCTGGCCGAGGCGAGCGCCCAGCACAGTGCCGCCCGGGCGGCACTGGCACGCCTGGAGGAACTGGCCGGGAACAAGGGCTCCCACCAGGCCGTGCTCGAGACCCTGCGGCAGACCGCGGAGGCCCGCCGCAACGCCGCCTGGGAACGGCTGGGCGGCCCGACCGGCGAGGGCGCCGAGCCCCCGAGCGTGGCCTACCGGCGGCTGCGCCGCGCGATGCTGGAGGCCGAGCGGCAGGAGTTCGTGCGCTTCCGCGACGAACGGCTCATCGACGACGAGGTGCTGCGCCGCGTCATGCGCGAACTCGACCTGGAGGAGGCGGCGCTGCAGCGAGAGTAGCCGTCGGCCCGGGCCTCAGCCCATGCACTCGTGGACGTAGCACCAGCGCCAGCTCTCGCCCGGCTGGTGCGAGCGGATCACGGGGTGTCCGGTGGCCTCGTGGTGCGCCGTGGCGTGCCGCCCCGGCGAGCTGTCACAGCAGCCGACGTGGCCGCAGGTGAGGCACAGGCGCAGATGGACCCAGTCATGGTGTCCCGCGGCCAGGCAGTCTGCGCAGCCGCCTTCCGGCGGGGCGGCCGCGACCTCGGCCGGAGCCTGCTGAAGATCGGGACATGCTCCTCGCGTCACACGGACCCCTCGTGCCGTCTGCGGATCACTGCCGGTGGACGCCCCAGGCTACGTCAGCGGGGAGTCTCGGGGCGATCGGCGTCCCGGACGACCTCGCGGCGGTGCCGGTCGGCGAGCGCGGCGAACAGCGTCCCGATCTCCATCTCCTCGAGGGCGAGGTGGCGTTCCGCGTCGGGCACGGCCGCCTCCTTCCCTGAGGTACGACGCGGATCCTACCCGCGGCCCGCCCGCGGCTCAGTCGCGGAGTTCGCCCTCCAGCAGGCCCATGGTGAACATGTCGTACCACCGGCCGTCGCGCCGGAAGACCTGCCGCAGCCGGCCCTCGTCGACGAAGCCGACCTTCCGGTAGACGCGGTGCGCGGCCTCGTTCTCGGTCACGACGGTGAGCGAGATCTTGTGCAGGCGCATCTTGTCGAAGCCGTACCGGCACATCGCGCGCATCGCGTCGGTGGCGAAGCCGCGGCCCCAGTACTCCTTCTCGCCGAGGTAGATGTCGAGTTCGGCGCAGCCCGTCTCGGGCTCGGCGTCGCGCAGGCGCACCAGGCCGATGAGGCGGCCGTCCTCCCGCACCTCGATGCCGTAGAGCACGTCGCCGTACGCGTTGCGCGGCCGCTCCTCCATGCGCTTGCGCACCTGCGCGAGCGGCTGGGCGTAGTCGTCGTCCATCCAGCGCATGACCTCGGGGTCGTGGTTCCACCGCCACAGAGCCTCGGCGTCCGAGGGCTCCATGGGGCGCAGCTTGACCTGTCGTCCGAGCACCATGTGCGGGCTTCCTTCCGGTTTTCATGATCGGCGTCGCGAGCCCGAGATTTAGCATGGGCCACGGCGCGCGCTCAACCGAATTGGCCGCCGCGGGCCGCGCGTTCAGCTCGCCCGGGTCCGGCCCTCGCCGTCTGCCGCGAGCGCGCGCTCGACGTCGGCCCACGAGGCCCCGTACTCGGCGAGGACGTCCGCGACCACGCCGGGGCCGACGGTGAGCCCCAGCAGGATGTGCTCGTCGCCGATGTGGCGGTCGCCGCGTGCCACGGCGGACCTCAGGGACCGCTCCAGTACGGTCTTCGCCCCGCGTGTGAACGGCCGGCGCCCGGTGCTCCACCACCGCCCCGGCCGTCGGCCGACGGCCAGGGCGCCCGCCCCGTGGGCGTCCTCCACGCGCGCGACGATCTCGGCGACGTCGATGCCGAGACCCGACAGCGCCTCGGCGTCGGCCCGTGAGATCCCGCCGCGCCGCCGGGTCTCCCTCAGCGCCTCCTCCAGGGCCTCGCGCCGCCGGTCGACGCCCAGCGCGGCCAGGGCGGCGGAGGCCCGGGTGCCCTCCAGGTCTAGCAGGGACAGCAGCAGATGCTCCTCGGTGATCGTCCCGGCCCCGGCCCGCTCGGCCTGCCCGACGGCGCCCTCGACGACCTCGCGCGCGCTCTTGGTGAACCTCTCGAACATCCTCAATGCCTCCCGTACTTCTTGTGCACGGCCTGCCTGCTGACGCCGAGCTCGTGGGCGATCTCCTGCCACGACCAGCCCTGCGCCCGCGCGCTCCTGACTTGTACTGCCTCGAGCTGCTCCAGCAGCCGCCGCAGCGCGGCGACGGCCCGCAGCCCGACCCGCGGGTCGCGGTCGCCCGCCCGCTCGGCGAGATCGGTTGCCTCGGTCACATCTGTCAATCTACGTTGACAGACGAGAGAGTGTCAACCCGAGTTGACAGCCCGGGGCGGCGGAGTCGGGCCGGCTTCTGCGCGGCGGCGCGGCGCTGCCGCTCGGACAGGGGCGCCTGAGAGAGGTCCTCCGCCTGGGACCTGAGGTTCTCGCAGCCGTAGCCGCGCGCGGTCAGCCACGCCGTGGCCGCCTCCTCGGCGCGCTCGGTCGCGTCCAGGATGTCCTCCTCCGCGTCGCCGGAGTCCAGGAAGCGGAAGGTGAAGGCGGGCCGGGTGGCGACGTCGTAGCCGAGGTGGCCCCCGGGGTGGAGGCCGCGTGGAGGACGCCGTGCTCCGCGGCGCGGGCCGCGAGTTCGGCGCGCTGCTCGGCGGTGAGGCCCTCGAAGGCGCCACGGACGGTGACACGGAAGGTGCGTGTGCTCATCCGGCGACCCTGGGCACAGGCGCGGCCCGGCTTCACCGCATTTCCGGCGGAGCCGGGCGGTCACCGCCGGCACGGCGGCCCCCCACACAGGGGGCCGCCGCTTCGGCCGGGCTGCCGGGTCAGAGACCGGCGAGCACCGCGAACGGGTCGGCCGCGCCGCCGTTGTCGACCACGACGATCCTGCGCCGCAGGGTGAACGCGGCGCCCGGATCGAGCGTCACCTGCCGCTGTGTCATCACCCAGATCCCGCAGGCGTACGCCGTGAACCCGGGCTCGTCGTAGACCAGGCCGTATGTCTGGCCCCGGATTCCGGTGTGACGTGGCCGATTCACCCCCGGTCCGGGTCCGCACGCTGCGCACGGTGCACCGTCGGCACGTCGCGGGGTACGCGAAGGGGAACCCGTCTGGCCGCATCCCCCTTCAGGCCGGGGCGGAAGTTGTCGATCACTTCCAGCAGTACGCACGGGGGATACCGAACCCGACACCACCGAGGAGTCTTGCCGATGACGACGTGGACGAAGGACGAACTGGACCGCATCGCGCACGCCGACGAGCTCGCCATCACGCCGCTGGGCGACGGCGTCCCGCAGAGCCCCCCGACGACCATCTGGGTGGTGCGCGACGGCGACGACCTGTACGTGCGCGCCCATCACGGGCGGGAGGGGGCCTGGTTCCGTGCCGCGCGGGAACGGCACGAGGGCCACATCAGCGCCGGGGGCGTCGACAAGGACGTCACCTTCGTCGAGGAGGGCGACCCGGGACTCAACGACCGGCTCGACGCCGCCTACCGCAGCAAGTACCGCACCTACAGCGCGACCTACGTCGACCCGATGGTGGCCGGGACCGCGCGCGCCGCGACGCTCAAGCTGGTGCCGCGCTGACACCCCGCGCGAACGAGACCTCGAGGCAGAGACATGACGACCATGGCCATCGTCGGGGCCGGGCGCGGCCTGGGTGCCGCCGTGGCCCGCCAGTTCGGTTGCGACGGCTTCGACGTCGCGCTCGTCTCCCGCAACCAGGAGCACCTCGACACCCTCGCCGCCGAGCTGGACAAGGACGGGGTGACCGCGCAGGGCTTCGCGGCCGACGTCCGGGACCCGGCCGCACTCGGCGCGGCACTGGAGGCCGCCTCGGCCGCGATGGGACCCGTGGAGGTCCTGCAGTACAGCCCCGCGCCGCACCGCGACTTCATGCGACCCGTTCTGGAGACGACCGCCGGCGACCTCGCGGGGCCCGTCGCGTTCTCCGTCTACGGGGCCGCGGCGGCCGTCCACCAGGTCCTCCCCGACATGCGGTTCCTCGGCCGCGGCACCATCCTCTTCGTCAACGGCGGCGGCGCGGTGCGGCCCCACCCCGGCCGCGCCGGGACCTCCGTCGCCTTCGCCGCCGCGAGCGCCTACGCCCGGATACTGCACGACGCCCTGGCCGCCGAAGGCATCCACGTCGCGCAGTTGATCATCCCGCGGGCCATCGTCCCGGGCCATCCGAGGAAGGATCCCGCCGTGCTCGCCGGGACCCTGTGGGGCATCCATGAGGGCCGGACGGGGTTCCGGCACTTCGCCGACGACCTGGACCGCTGACCCGCGGCGCGCGGAAGAGGGGACGGCGTTCCCGATCGGCCGCAGGGCGGCGAGCCGCCTTCGGGGGGCGCGGAGCCGTGCGGTAGACAACCAGCGCGGACACGGCCCGGGTCGCGTCCGCAGACCGCGCCGCGCATCGAGGAGCCCTCCGTGACCCAGGAATTCTCCGGTTCCACCGCCCTCGTCACCGGTGCCACCGCCGGCATCGGCCGCGCCGTCGCCCAGCGGCTGGCGGAGCTGGGGGCCGAGGTGGTCGTGCACGGGCGCGACGCGGACCGCGGCGCCCGGACCGTCGAGGAACTCGGCGCCTCGGGCGGCCGCGCGCGGTTCCTCGCCGCGGACCTGGCCGATCCCGACGACGTGCGACGGCTCGCCGCGGAGGCGGGCGAGGTGGACGTGCTGATCAACAACGCCGGCGTCTACCGGTTCGCGAGCACCCCGGAGACCACGCCCGGCATGTTCGACCTCCACATGGCCGTCAACACCCGTGCCCCGCTGCTGCTGGTCGGCGCCCTCGCGCCGGGCATGGCCGCCCGCGGCCGGGGGGCGATCGTGAGCATGTCCACGATGGCCGCGAGTACGCCGGCACGCGGCGCCGCCGCGTACGGGGCGTCCAAGTCCGCGCTGGAGTTGCTGACGCGCGTGTGGGCCGACGAGTTCGGGGCCGCGGGCGTGCGGGTGAACGCGGTGGCCTCCGGGCCGGTCCGTACCCCCGGCACCGCGGACATGGGAGAGGAGGCGCTCGCGGTCATCGCGCGGCACACCGCCCTGGGCCGCGTCGGCGAGGCCGGGGAGATCGTGGAGGCGATCGTCTTCCTCGCGTCCGACCGCGCCGGTTACGTCACCGGCGCGGTCCTGGAGGCGTGGGGCGGGCGGGTCGCCGTCGGCTGACGGACGGCGGACCGCCGGAGGACGGCGTGGCCACCGACAGGCGTCAGACGAGGCCTCAGGCCCGGGCGACGGCCCCGGCGCTGTCCTCCGCGGCATCGGCCCCGGCCTCGTCGCGGCGGACGAGGCCGGGGATGACGGCCGCCACCGCCGCGGCGACCAGCGCGACGCCGCACCCGATGAGCAGGCCCACGCGGAAGCCGTTCTCCGAGGGCAGGGTGAAGCCGCCCAGGTCGACGGTGAGCTGGGAGAGCACGACGCCGGTCACCGCGGCGGACACCGAGGTGCCCAGCGAGCGCATCAGGGTGTTGAAGCTGTTGGCGGAGGCCGTCTCGGACTGCGGGACCGCGCTCATGATCAGCGCGGGCATCGCCCCGTACGCGAGGCCCACACCGGAGTTGATGACCATGCTGACCACCAGCAGCCCCCAGGTGGAGCCGAGCAGCGGCATGGAGATGCCGTAGCCCAGGGCGATCACCAGGGCGCCGCTGACGAGGGTGAACTTCGGCCCGCGCAGACCGGTCAGCTTCCCGCCCAGCGGCGAGACGATCATCATCATCAGACCGGAGGGGGCCATCCACAGACCCATCGCCAGCATCGACTGGCCGAGCCCGTAGCCGGTGGCCTCGGGCAACTGCAGCAGCTGAGGCATGATCAGCGCCTGCGCGTACATGGCGAAACCGACGAGCACCGAGGCGACGTTGGTCAGCAGCACCCGGGGACGGGCGGTGACCCGCAGGTCGACCAGCGGATCGGCGTGCCGCAGCTCCCACCGGCCCCAGCCGAGCAGCAGCACCACGGTGGCGGCGAACAGGCCGAGAGTCAGCGGGTCGCCCCAGCCCCAGTCGCCGCCCTTGGTGACCGGCAGCAGGAGGCAGACCAGGCCCGCGCCGAGGCCGATCGCGCCCGGGAGGTCGAAGTGCTGGCCCTTGGCGCCGGCCACGGCGGGCGGGACGAGGAACCAGATCATCGCGGCGATCACCAGGGTGAGGGCCGCGGCCCCCCAGAACAGCACGCGCCAGCTGGCGTACTCGGCGACGGCCGCCGAGATCGGCAGGCCGAGACCGCCGCCGATGCCCATGGAGGCGCTGACCAGCGCGATGGCGGAGCTCAGTTTGCGGGCGGGCAGCACGTCGCGCAGCAGGCTGATGCCCAGCGGCACCACGCCCATGCCCATGCCCTGCAGTCCGCGTCCGGCGATCATCGGGACGACGGAACCGGCGACGGCGCACACCACCGAGCCCGCCAGCAGCGGCACGCAGCACACGAGCAGCATCAGGCGCTTGCCGTACAGGTCACCGAGCCGGCCGCTGACCGGGACGAAGACCGCCGCCGAGAGGAGGGTGGCGGTGATCACCCATGAGGCGTTGGAGGACGAGGTGTGCAGCAGCGTGGGCAGCTCGCCGATCAGGGGTGTGACCAGGGTCTGCATGATCGCGGCGACGGTGCCGGCGATCGCCAGTGTGGCGACGACGCCGCCGGCGCGGGTGGTCGACTGGGGGCCGTCCATGACGGGTCTCCTCGGGGAATCGGCAGGCATCGGAGCACGGGAATCGATGTGCATCGTACACATCTTATGCATCATGCATGTCAGCCGGCCTGTGCATACCCTCGTGATATTGATGGGGACGCCGCCGCAGGACAGCGGAGTGGTCGCGGCAGACGAGGATCCGGCATGGACAAACCCACTGACCTGGTCGAGTACGAGCAGATGCTGCTCGGCCGGCACCAGCATCTGCGCAAGGGCGGATTCCGCCGCCGCCCGGACGGTCTGGAGCGCAGCGCGTACATCCTGCTCAGCCGGATCCGGGTGCAGGGGCCCATGTCCATCAGCGAGCTGAGCGACGCGTTCGGGCTCGACGCCTCCACCCTCAACCGGCAGACCGCCGCCGTCCTGCGCGCCGGCCTGGTCGACCGCATCCCCGACCCGGAAGGCGGCATGGCCCGCAAGTTCCGGCTCACCGAGGAGGGCGAACGCCGCCTGGACGAGGAGCGCGGGGGCCACGTGCAGGACCTCGACCGGATCATGGCCGGGTGGTCTCCGGAGGACGTGGCCGCGTTCGCCGGCTACCTCCAGCGGTTCAACACCGACATCGAACGCCTCACCGGCCGTCCCTGGCCTCGCCCTTGAGCCGCCCGCCGGGGCCGAGCCTCCGGTCGCAGGCGTCCTGCGCGGAGGCGGAGAGCAGGTCGCGGCAGCGGTCGAAGAGCCGGTGAAGGGCGGGGCCGTGGCGCACCGCGAGATCGGCGTTGTGGGCCAGCACGTCGAGTTCGTTGGCCGCGGTGATCTCGGCGAAGGCGCGCAGGTCCGCGGCCGCCGGGGTGTGCTCTCGGCCGGTGAAGCGGTCGCGGAAGAGCACGGCACCGTCCGCCCGCGCCGCCCGCAGGCGCGGATAGACGGTCGCCCGATCGCAGCTCGCGTACAGGTGGACCAGGGACTCCGCGCGGTCGCCGATCAGTCCGCGGAGTACGGCACGCCCGGACCGGTCGAGCAGGGGGTGGTCGAAGCCGTCGGTCCCGTACGCGGCGTGGCACAGGCCGGCGGCCTGGACGGCGGTATCCGCTCCCCAGTCGGCGAGCAGCCGCCTGACGCGGAGCAGGTGCTCCAGCAGCGTGCCGCCCGGATGGGGCGTGCCGCCGGCCCCCGCCCCGCGCAGGAAGTCCTCCGCACGCGGCCAGTCGACGCCTGATTCCATCCGCCCCTGCCGCTGATGCCCGCTCGTCACACCACGGGTCCTACCCCCCGGGGCGGCGCGGTTCACGCCGGCCGAGGAGCCGGTCGCCCGCGGTGTTCCTCCGCGGGCACCGCGTCTGCGACCACGGAGAGGGCCACGCTCGCCCGGGACCGGCGGGACCACCCACGGGACCGCCGGCGGGACCCTCGGGCCCGGCCATCCGTAACACTGGTTGATACACTGTTTCACAGCTCACCCCCGATCCCGCTGGAGAGACCCGTGACCCTCACGTACGACGACGTGCGGGCCGCGTCCGCCCGCATCGCCGGGCACACGCGCCCCGTCCTGCTCGCCCCGGTGGACCAGGGGGCCTTCGGCGCCGCCGAGGGCTGGCTGGCACTGGAGTTCATGCAGCACACCGGATCGTTCAAGGCCCGCGGCGCGTTCAACTTCGTCAGGAGCCATGTCGAGCGGGGCGCCATGCCCGACGCCGGCGTGGTCATCGCCTCGGGCGGCAACGCCGGGCTCGCCTGCGCGTGGGCCGCGGCCGAACACGGCGTGCGCTCCACGGTGTTCGTCCCCGAGACGGCGCCGGCGGTGAAGGTCGCCAGGCTGCGCACGCTCGGCGCGGACGTGCGCCAGGCCGGCAGCGAGTACGCCGAGGCGCTGGAGGCCTCGCAGCAGTACGCCGCCGACAGCGGTGCCCTCCGGTCCCACGCGTACGACCACCCGTTGATCGCGGCCGGGGCGGGAACCCTGATGGAGGAGATCCTGCGGGCACGGCCCGATGTGGACACCGTGGTCGTGGCGGTCGGGGGCGGCGGCCTCTTCTCCGGGGTCGCCGCGTCCGCCCTGGAGCGCGGGGTCCGCGTCGTGGCGGTGGAGCCCGAGGGCTCGTGTGCGCTGCACGCGGCCGTCGCGGCGGGTGACGTGGTGGACGTGCCCGTCCGGTCGGTCGCGGCGGACTCCCTGGGCGCGCGCCGCGCCTCGCGCATGGCCCTGGAGTGGGCCCTCAAGGACGGCGTGCGGTCCGTCCTCGTCCCCGACGAGGCGATCGTCTCGGCTCGCCGCGCGCTGTGGGACCACCGCCGCCTCGCCGTCGAGCACGGCGCGGCGACCGCCCTGGCCGCCGTCACCTCCGGCGCCCACCGCCCCGCCCCCGGCGAGCGCGTCGCCGTCGTCGTCTGCGGGGCCAACACGGATCCGTCCGACCTGACGCGCGCCTCCTGAGTGCCTGTCCGACGGGACGTCACGCGCCTGGCGCGTTCCGGCCCCTGGGCGGTCGAATGCCGCGGTGACCAACGACAAGGGCACAGCGGATCAGGGCGTGCCGGAGCGGCGGGCGCACTCCCCCGCGGGCTGCCCACCGACGGCATACGGGCCGTGGAATTAACCCCTGCGGCGAGCAAGGACGACATGGCCGAGGTGCTCCGCGTGCAGCGGCGCCGCTTCGAACTCTGGCGGGCCCCGTTGTTCTTCGTGGCGGTCACGGTGGCGGTGATCGCCGGAATCCTGGTGCTCGTGCCCGGCGCGGCTGCCGATCCGGCCGGTGCCCTCGGCACAGCGGCAGGCGGCGGCGTGGGGGTGCTGGGGGGACGTTCGCTGGCGGATTGACCGACCGGTGGCGCCGATTGCGGAAGATCACCGCGTACGCCCGCGCCCAGGGCGAATGCACCTTTCACCTGGACGACGACGGCATCCGCTCCGGCTCGGCCTTCGGCGAACACAAGGCGCCCTGGACGGCCTTCCGCCACTACGTCGAAACGCCGGGGCTCTTCCTGCTGGTCCGCGACGACGGCATGGGCACCATGACCGTGCCGCCGAAGCGGGGCGTGGGCGGCGGACCGGAGGTGGAAGGGCTGCGCGCGATCGTGACACGGCATCTCGCGCCGCGGCCGCGCGCCGTCAGAGGTGCCCGGCCGGAAGGTGCTCGGCGCGGGCGGCGTGGATGAGGGCGCGCAGCGCCTCGTAGTAGACCTCGTGGTCGACCAGGGCGGGGAGGACGGTGTTCATCGCGCCGGTCAGTGTCGGGAAGTCCTCGGGGTCGAGGGCCGCCAGGGCCGTACGGGCCGAGGCGACCGCCTTCTTCTCGTCCCGGTGGTCGACGAACGCGACGGAGCCCAGGGTGAGCAGGTAGAGCCGGCGGTAGACGCGGATGGCCGTGTCCGCGTCCATGCCGGCGGCGATGCTGTGCGCCATCTGGGGCTCGACGAGGCGGCCCAGCATCTGCGGGCCGAACCAGGGACGGCCGGCGCGCAGCGCGACCAGGCCCGGGTGGTCGGTGAGCACCCGGTACAGGCCCGTGAAGCGGATCTCCGTGGCGATGGCCCAGTCGCCGTCCTGCGGCACCAGTGGCAGCGACGCGGCGACGTGGTCGACGCAGGCGTTGAGCAGCCCGTCGAGGTCGCCGCAGCGCCGGAAGACGGTGGCGTGCGAGACCCCGAGCCGCTCGGCGACCGCGCGGAAGCTCAGCCCCTCGGGCCCGTCCTCGTCGATGGCGGCGAGCGCCGCCTCCGCGATCGCGTCCAGGGTGAGCCGGTCGGCGGTCACCTGCTTCCTCTTCACGCGGTACAGCGTATCGAGCGCTGTCTCACACCGTGACGACGTCGAACGGGACCTTGCCGTGCGGCTCCCCGTTGACCTGCAGCTCCAGGGCGTGTCCCCCGGGGTGGAAGACACGGGTGCTGATCGGTTTGAACGAGCGGGTGCCGGTGTGCTCGCTCCGCTCCCCCGGCTGGAGGGTCCTGGTGGTCAGCTTGTAGACCTTCGGCGCCGTGCTGCCGTTGGCCTTGCGGTAGTGCACGACGTAGTCGACGACGAGACGCAGCGGCTTGTCGCCGCGGTTCTCCAGGGTGAAGCCGAAGCGCAGTTCCCCGCCCACCGTGACGGTGGACTCGGCCACGGCCGGCCCGTCGACGGCCAGGCCGGTGGCGGGCTCGAACCCCAGCAGGGCCAGTGCCTGCCGGTCGCCGCGCTTGACCGCGGTGCGCAGCGCGTGGCGGACGAGCCGGGGCGTGTGGGCGTCGGGGGCCGCCGCCCACCGGCCGGCCGTCTCGACGGCCAGGTCCACCCGGGCGTGGCTGATGTCGTTGACGTGGTTGGCGACGGACCTGCGCACGTACTCCGAGGGGTCCTGGTAGAGCGCGCTCAGGATCGGCAGCGTCGCGTCGGGGCGGGCGAGGATCCCCGGTACGCGTACCGCCCACGGCAGGCGCGGCCGCGTCCCCTCACTGGCCAGGCGGCGGACGTGCTCGTCCGGGTGCCCCGTCCACCGGGTGACGACGGCGAGCGCCCGGTCGAGGTCGGCGTTGAGCAGCCGGCGGACGGCGAACTCGGCCGTCAGGCGCGGAGTGAGATCGGCCAGCAGGTGCAGCGCGTCCTCGAAGGCGGTGCCTTCGGACGTGCCGGAGGCCAGGGCCGCCACGGCCTCGGTGACCGGCCAGATCATCCAGCCGGTGAAGCGGGGATCCGGGAGGACGGCCCGTACGACGGCCTCCAGGGCCGCCGGGTCCTGCGGGCCGGAGGCGAGCATCGCGTCGCGCACCAGGTCGCTGCGCTCCCGCAGCGCCAGGCCGTCCAGCGCCGGCGCGCAGTCGCGCACGGCGGCGGCCATCTGCGCCGAGCCGGCCGCCGCCAGGCAGTCGGCCAGTCCGGTCACGGCGGCGGCGCCGAGCAGTTCGTCCGCGGTGGGCACTGGGCCTCTTCCTCCGGTGGGTTACGTGCGGTCGCGGTCGCGTCCACGTCCGCGTTCTTCGTAGCGGGCGCGCATGACCTCACCCGCGGCGGGACCCGCGGCATACACGAACGCCTCGCTGTCGTCGAGCCGCCGCCCCGTGGCGGCGTCGACCACGACCGGTTCGACCTCCTCGCCGGTCTCCGCGTCGACCAGGATCATGCTGCGCTCCTCCGGCGCGAGGCGGGAGTTGCCCCACGCGGCGAGCGCCACGACGACGGGGCGCAGCGACCGGCCGAGGTCGGTGAGCAGGTACTCGTAGCGGGTCGGATGGGTCTGGTACGGCCGCCGTTCCAGCAGCCCGTCCGCGACGAGGGTCTTCAGGCGGGTGGTGAGCATGCTCGACGAGATGCCGAGGTTCGCCTCGAACTGGTCGAAGCGGGTGTACCCGTCGAAGGCGTCGTGCAGGATCAGGAGCGTCCACCACTCGCCGACGTGCCCGACCGTCGTCGACAGCGGGCACTCCCGGTCCTCGAGCCGGATGCGGCTCACCATGTCGACCACCTCCGCGCCGTCGGGGCCAGGTTCCACGAATGTTGTCGCTTTCATCTTAGCAGCAACTTCGGCACCGACCCGCGGCCCCGGCGGCCGCGATCAGACCTGGATCAGACCTCGATCACCAGGCGCTCGATCAGGTCGTCGCGCAGGGTGAATCGGTAGCGGAGGTCGACGGTCCCGCCGGGGAAGTCCCCCTCCAGATGCTGGAAGGCGACGTAGTGGCGCGCGTCGGACCGCTCGGCGCCGGTCAGTTCCGTCGTGTAGGTGTACTCGCTCGCCGCCTTGTTCAGCCAGTCCTCGATCGCCGCGGCGCCGTGGCGTGTCACGCCCTCGTCGGTCACGACCGCGTCGCCGGCGAAGGCCGTGAGGGCCGTGGCGGTGTCGCGGACGCGGTGCGCGACCAGGTAGCGGGCGATCACCTCGGGCAGGTCGCCGGTCGGGACGGGCCGGGGGCCGGGGGTGCTCATGGTGGTCCTTCCGGGGTAGGGGGTCAGACGGTGGGGATCGTGCCGCCGTCGATGACGTGCTCGGCGCCGACGATGGCCGACGCGCGGTCGGAGACGAGGAAGGCGACCAGTTCGGCGACCTCCCGGGGCTCGTTGGGGCGGCCCAGGGGGATCCCGCCGAGGGAGTCCATCAGGCGCCCGAGGGCGGCTTCGGCCGAGATGCCCGCCTCGCGGGCGATACGGTCGACGAGGGCGTCGGCGGCCGTGGTCCGGACGAAACCGGGCGAGACGGTGTTGACCCGCACCCCGTGCGGGGCGACCTCGTTGGCCAGGCCCTTGCTGTAGGTCGTCAGGGCGGCCTTGGCCGCGGCGTAGGCGAGGGTGCCGTTCCACAGCGGCATGCGGCGCTGGATCGAGGCGACGTGGACGATCGCCCCCTTGCCGGACTCGATCATGCCGGGGAGCAGACCGCGGTCCAGGCGGACGGCCGCGAGGAGGTTGGTGTTCAGCTCCTTCGCCCAGTCGTCCTCGCCGAGCGCCGCGAACCCCCCGGCGGGCGCGTCCGAGTGGCCGAGGTTGTCGACCAGGATGTCCACACCGCCCACCCGGGCGATCACTTCGCCGACGACGGCGGCCGCCCCCTCCGGCGCGGCGAGGTCCGCGGCGATGAAGGACTTCGGGTCGATGCCCTCGGGCTCACTGCGGGCCGTCACCAGGACGGTCGCACCGGCCTCGGCCAACCGGCGGGCGATGGCCGCGCCGACGCCTTTCGTGCCTCCGGTGACCAGGGCACGGCGGCCGGCGAGGGATTCGTTCAGGGTGACGTTCACACTGCACTCCGGAGTGACTGCTAGAACAGAAGTTATGGCTTCGACTTTAGCACCAACTCCTCGCGGCGACATCCCGGCGTTCGCGAATCACCCACATCCCGGGACTGCATTGGTGTGATGGCCTGACGTCAAGAACGCCGAGATCGGGAAGGGGCCACCGTGGGCGGCGGAACCACCGCAGCGCCGGACTGGGGGCGGCGGAGCGGATACCGGATCCCGCGCTGGACTTCGCCGGGCTGACGATCCTGCGTCCGGGGCGTACCGAGCAGCGTCGCGAGGTCGCCGAGGCCACCCGGTGGCTCGACGATCTGGGGGTCGGCCTCCGTCACCCCCGACGCCCTGGCGCAGGCGAAGGCCGCGCCGCCGACCAGGGGGGGTGGGTAGTCGCGACGCGGCCGTACCCTTCGACTTCCCGGCCCGGGCGCGTTCATGCACCCGCCGCCGGAGGTCTCTGGGCTCCCTCGTCCAGCCCTGTTCGCCTGCCGGTGCCCGAGCGGCGGATTGGTCAGGCTCTCGACGGCCTTGCGTTCGGCTCGCCGACGCCGGCGAAGCCCTTGGCTGTGGCTTCGGCAGGGTTCACAAATGTCAACGCCTCCTGGACTTCGGCCCCTGGCGAGTCTCCTTAGCTCGCCCCCCGTGTGGTTGGCCCGCCTGACGGACACCCTGGCCGGACCGCCTCGGCGCGCCCGGGATTCCGGCCGGCGGCTGTATTGCTGGTGGGCCCTGTGACTCACCGGCGTCCAGAGATACCGGTCAGGGGCGCGGCCCTGCGAGGGTGACGGTGACCAGTCGGCGGACGGCCGCCTCGGTCGTGAGGTCGGCGGCCGCGGTGAGGGCGTGGAGACGGTGGCCCGCGAACTCGTCGGGTGCGACGTCGTCGCGCAGGCCGCCGCTTTCCGCGACCTCGAGCATGGTGACGCTTCCGGTGTACCTCTCCGCTGCCCCTGCGAGGCAGGGGCTGTACGACCCCGCAGACAGGGACCGTCCGGCCCCAGCGCACCGCCCGCCACGGAGCGAAGGTGGGATTGAGGCAAGGAGGATCCGGGCAGGCCCCGGTCCCGATGCCCGGTCACCGGGGAGGTGGACACGATGTTCTGGTACGGCCACAACATCGGCGGCTGGGGCTGGTTCACGATGTCGATCGGCATGATCCTCTTCTGGGCGCTGATCATAGGCATCGCCGTCCTGGTCTTCCGTGCCCTGGACCGCCCCCACGAGCACACGCGATACCGCGCCGCCCCGACGCCGGAGCAGGTACTGGCCGACCGGTTTGCCCGCGGCGAGATCGACGACGAGGAGTACCGGCGCCGCCTCGATGCACTCCGCACCGCCGGCCGTCTCACCAAGCCGTGAGCAGGCCCGCCACGAACGCCGACGCCGATAGGCGCAACTACGGCACATACGTCGTGGGGGGCCGCCGGGGGGGGGGGCCCCCCCGCGGCCGGCGGCGGGGGGGGGGGGGCAAAACGGATATACAACCGCGGAAAAACACAACCAAAAGATATTATGGGGGGTTGGGGGGTGGGGGGGTTG